>JAJDTT010000066.1 GCA_022827025.1 Acidobacteriota bacterium | reverse complement strand
CTACGTTCTCGGTCACGAGCACGCGCTGAGGGCGAAAATCCTGCGCGATCGTCACGCCCCCTTCTGAGAAAACATGGGGCACCTGGAGGGGGGACTTTTAGTCCCCCCGTCGGAGTGGGGGTAGGAAAACCCCCACTCCTTCTTTTTCTCGCAGGATTTCGCCGGACCGGGGCCGGTGGGGGAGCTGATGAGAAATGCGGGCTACCAGTCCGGGTGGGCACTCATGGATCGCACCTGCCCAAGGTGGGCCGGCTTCGTCATCCGTCCACTCTCCGATGCCCGGGATTGTTATGATTGAGTGTGATCTTATGACCGGTCGAGTGCGGTACGGTAGGCGAACCATGCAGTTGGATGACTCGAACCGAACTCCCGGCTCAAGGCGTCCGGGCGAAGCCACGGCCCGTCCTGCCCGGGTACGATTCGTTCAGGTTCACAAGGTGGAAAAGGGCTCGGCGCGGCTCCAGTCGGACCTGCTGGCGGTCGAGGAGCCCCTGGAGATTCTCCTGGGATATACGTCCCACGAAAAACGCGTGGAGAAGACCCTTTCCATCACCATGCGCACGCCGGGGCACGATCGCGAGTTGGCGGCTGGATTCCTCTACACGGAGGGAATCGTCCTCCAGCCTCGGGACATCGAGGGAGTCTCTCCTTCCAGGAATTCGGAGGGCGATCTTCACAACGGGGTCCGGGTGGACCTGCGGCCGGGAGTCGAATTCGACGACACGCAGCTCGACCGGCACTTCTACACCACCTCCAGTTGCGGCGTCTGCGGGAAGGCATCGCTCCAGACGCTGCGGGTCCACCCGTCCCGGAAGATCCTGGCGGACCGGCCCCGAGTGGACAGCCGGGTGATCGAAGGGCTGGGTCCGGCGTTGAGGGCCGGGCAGAAGGTGTTCCGGCAGACGGGAGGCCTGCACGCGGCCGGATTGTTCGATGCCGAGGGCCGGCTTCTCTCGTTGCGGGAGGACGTGGGACGGCACAATGCCGTCGACAAGCTGATCGGCCGGGAGGTTCTGGAAGGCCGGCTGCCCCTGGAAGACCGCCTGATGATGGTCAGCGGCCGGACCAGCTTCGAGATCCTCCAGAAGGCGGTCATGGCCGGAATCGCCATGGTGGTGGCGGTGAGTGCGCCTTCGAGCCTGGCCGTGGCCCTCGCCCGCGACTTCGGGATGACGTTGGTGGGCTTCGTGCGTCCGGGCCGATTCAACGTCTATGCACACGCCGAGCGGATCGATTGGCAATCCGCTCCGGTCGTGGCGGAGGGGTAAAGGTGGCTCAAGAGAGTTCGGCGCCGGGGAAACGGAGCCGGTGGTGGAAATTGCTTCCGGCCGCGCTGGTCGTGGCCATTCTCCTGATGATCCGGAACGACATCGGACCGTTTCTCAGGGAGGTTCTGCAGACCGTTTCCGAACTGGGTCCCTGGGGCCCGGTGGCCTTTCTCCTGGTCTACGTGGCGGCGACGGTCCTTTTTCTGCCCGGGTTCATACTCACTCTCGGGGCCGGTTTCGTCTTCGGGCTCGGCTGGGGGACGGTTCTGGTCTCCGCTTCTTCGACTCTGGGAGCGACGGCCTCCTTCCTGATCGGCCGACACCTGGCCCGCGATTGGGTGGCAAAAAAGATGCGGGCCTATCCCCGTTTCGCCGCGGTCGACGAAGCGGTCGCCGGCGAAGGTTGGAAGATCGTGGGATTGACCCGGCTCTCGCCCGTGTTCCCCTTCAATCTGCTCAACTACGCGTTCGGGATCACTCAGGTCAAGGTTCGGCACTACGTGTTGGCATCCTGGCTGGGGATGCTTCCCGGGACCGTACTCTATGTCTATATCGGTTCCCTGGCGGGCGATCTCGCCATGTTGGGAGAGGAAGGACGAACCCGGACGCCGGCGGAAACGGTCTTTTATGTCGTCGGCTTTCTGGCGGCGGCGGCCGTAACCGTCCAGGTGACCCGGCTGGCCCGCCGGGCCCTGGACAAGAGAGTGTCGTAGCCGTTCGCGCGCACCGGAAGGACGAAACGAATTCATTTCGGTCCGAAACGATGGAATTGCGCCATGCCTGAATCGAGATCCGTTGAAGTTCTACCCATGGATTCGCATAACCGGCTCCTGGTCTCCCGGGTCCATCCGGGGGATTGGACCAACCCCGAGCCGGCTGGCCGCTACAACCTGGTGGCCATCGGAGGCGGAACCGCGGGGCTGGTTTCGGCGGCCGGCTCCACCGGCCTCGGAGCCCGCTGTGCCCTGATCGAGAAGCACCTGTTGGGCGGGGACTGCCTCAATGTGGGATGCGTTCCGTCCAAGGCACTCATTCGTTCCTCGCGGGCCGTGGCGGATGCACGCGAGGCCGGCGCATTCGGCGTCGACGTTTCGGTCGGCGGGAAAGTGGACTTCACCTCGGTCATGGAGCGCATGCGCCGGCTGCGCTCCGGGATTTCCGCGCACGACTCGGCCCGGCGCTTCCGGAAGCTGGGCGTGGACGTCTTTCTGGGGGAAGCTCGTTTCGTGAGCCGGGACTCGGTTCAGGTGGGCGGACGCACGTTGCGCTTCGCGCGGGCCGTCATCGCTACCGGAGGAAGGGCGGCGGCGCCACCCATCGAGGGCCTGGCGGAGGCCGGATATCTCACCAATGAGACGCTGTTCTGCCTGACGGAGCTGCCCCGGCGGTTGGGCGTCATCGGCGGCGGTCCCATCGGATGCGAGATGGCGCAGGCGTTCGGACGCTTCGGATCCCAGGTGTCCGTATTCCAGTCTCACCCGCAGATACTGGATCGGGAAGACGCGGAGGCCGGCCGAAGGGTCCAGGACGCATTTCGCCGCGACGGGATCCGACTCTTTCTCGATTCGACCGTGTTTCGAGTGGAGAACAGGGCCGGCGAGAAGCGGATTCACCTCAAGTGCGACGGTCAGACCCGGCAGGTCGCCGTGGACGAGGTGCTGGTGGCCGCCGGGCGGTCCCCCAACGTGGAGGGACTGGGCCTGGAGGCGGCCGGCGTCGATTACGATCGGCGCCGCGGCGTCGTGGTGAACGATCAGCTCCGGACCAGCAACAAGCGGGTCTACGCGGCCGGGGACGTCTGCTCCCGGTACAAGTTCACCCATGCCGCCGATGCCCTGGCTCGAATCGTCATCCAGAATGCGCTCTTCATGGGACGGAAGAAGGCCAGCGCCCTCACCATACCCTGGTGCACCTACACCGACCCGGAAGTGGCCCATGTGGGCCTGAACTGCCAGGAAGCGACCCGCCAGGGGATCGAATACGATCTCTTCGTGCGGGAATTCGCAGAAGTGGACCGGGCGATCACCGACGGCGAGGAAGAAGGCATGGTCAGCGTCCTGGCGGCAAAGGGGACCGGCAAGATTCTCGGCGCCACCGTGGTCGCCCGGCATGCCGGCGAGATGATCAACGAGATCACCCTGGCCATGGTCGCCGGACTGGGCCTCGCGACCCTCTCCCAGGTGATCCACCCGTATCCGACGCAGGCCGAGGCCATCAAGCAGGTCGGCGATGCGTACAACCGGACCCGGCTCACGCCCCGCGCGCGGCGGATCCTGTCCCGCTGGTTCGCCTGGACGCGTTAGTCTCAATCTCAAGGAAGAATGCCAGAGCACAGCGCCGGATCCGACACGCCCGGGTTTCGGGTGGGAGTGGACATCGGGGGGACATTCACCGACGTCGTATTCCTCTCGGACCGGGGAGGCGTCCACGTCAAGAAGGTCGTGAGCACGCCCGACGACTACAGCCGGGCCGTGCTGGACGCGGTCGACGCGGGTCTGCGGGATCTGGAACTGCCGGCCGGACGTCTCTCCGAAGTGAGCCACGCCTTCACCCTGGCCACCAACGCCATTCTGGAGGGCCGGGGAGTGAAGACGGCGTTGATCACGACCGAGGGGTTCCGGGACGTGCTGGAGATCTCCCGCCTCAGGATGCCGCGTCTGTACGATCTCTACTACCGCAAGCCTCCGCCGCTGGTGGAACGCCGTCTGCGGCTGGAGGTCCGGGAGCGCGTGGACTACCGGGGCGAAGTTCTGGTTCCTCTGGTGGAGTCGGACGTGGAGAAAGCCGCCCAGGTGCTGCTGGATGAGGGGATTCGCTCGGTGGCGGTCTGCCTCCTTCACTCTTACGCCAATCCCCGCCACGAAATCCGGATCGGCGAGATTCTGGAGGAGCGGATTCCCGGGCTCAGCCTGTCTCTCTCCAGCCGGCTCCTGGCCGAAACCGGAGAGTACGAGCGAACCAGCACCACGGTGATCAACTCCTACATCCGCCCCATCGTGGCCCGCTACCTGGGGCGCCTGGATGACGGGCTTCGAGACCTGGGTGTGGGCGTCCCGCTGACGGTGATGCAATCCAACGGCGGCAGGGCGTCCGTCCGGATGGCGGCCGAGGAACCGGTCCACTGCGTCGAGTCGGGACCCGCCGCCGGCGTGGTGGGCGCCCATCACCTGGCGGCGAGGCTGGATCTGCCCAACGTCCTGACCCTGGACATGGGGGGCACCACCGCCAAGTCCTCCATCATCGAGGAGGGGAACCTCCTGCTGTCCCGCGAGTACGAAGTGGGCGGGGGAATGAGTTCGGGGCATCGATTGCTGAAGGGCTCCGGCTATATCTTGCGGGTTCCTTCCATCGACCTGGCGGAAGTGAGCGCCGGCGGCGGCAGCGTGGCCCGGGTGGACAAGGGAGGGGCGCTCTGCTGCGGGCCCGACAGCGCGGGCGCGGTTCCCGGTCCCGCCTGCTACGGCCAGGGCGGCGATCTCCCCACCGTCACCGACGCCAACCTGGTATTGGGGTTTCTCAACGGCCGCTACCTGCTGGGCGGGGATTTTCCGGTCTTCGAGGACCAGGCCCGGGCGGTCGTCGAGCGCCGGCTGGCGGCGCCGCTCGGCGTCTCCGCCGTCGAAGCGGCCTGGGGCGTCCACCAGTTGGCCAATTCCAACATGGCCCGGGCCGTCGCCGCCGTCTCCAGCGAACGGGGCCGCGACCCCCGCCGGTTCACTCTCATGGCGTTCGGAGGGGGCGGTCCCCTTCACGCCGCGGGCCTGGCCCAGTTGCTGAAGATGACCCGGATCATCGTCCCTCCGTCTCCCGGGGTGTTCAGTTGTTTCGGCCTCCTCTTTTCGGACGTGGAGCACCACCTGGTTCAGGCTCAGGTGAAGTCCCTCTCCCAATTGGGACTCGCCGCCATGAACCGGACGCTGGACCGCCTGAGGGAACAGGCCCGCGGCCTCCTGGAGCAGGAAGGGTTTGGCGCCGGGCGCCGGCAGTTGGCCGCCGAGGCGGACCTGAAGTACAAGGGGCAGACCTCGCATTTGAGAGTGGGGTTCGAGAGTCCGAACCTGGACCGCGACGGGCTGGAGGCGCTGGAGGCCGCCTTTCACCGGGAGCATGAGGCCAACTACGGGTATCGTCTCGACTCGGAACTGGAGCTGGTCAATCTGCGGGTCCGGGCCCGCGGCCTGGACCGGGTGACCCGAGTCCCCGAGACCCTTTCGCTGTCCCAAGACGGCTTTCGGCCCCGGGTGCGGTCCCGGCGGATCTATCAGGGGCCGTCGCAACCGGAATGGATCGAAGCGCCGGTTCTGGGCAGACTGGAGTTGGAAGGGAAGAGCCTCCGCGGTCCCGCGCTGATCGAGGAATACGACTCCACGACTCTGGTCCCCGGCGGCTGGAGCGCCCGCCTCGACCAGCGGTTGAACATCGTCCTGGAAAAGGAGGATTGACACGTCGTCATGAGTGGTACGGGCGCGAAATCGACACGGAGAACGTCCCCGGACCCGTGGACCCGGGAGATCGTCAAGAATTATCTCTACAGCGCCGCCGATACCATGGCGGTGACGGTGGTGCGAACGGCGTCGTCGTCCGTGGTCAAGGACGGGATGGATTTTTCCACCGCCATCTTCGACCCGGAGGGGCAACAGGTCGCCCAGGGCTTGACGCTCCCGTTCCACATGGGAGCCATGCAACCGGCCCTGGATGCGGTGCGCCGCCAGTTCGGGGACGACGTTCAACCCGGAGACATCTTCGCCAACAACGATCCCTACGACGGAGCCAGCCACCTCCCCGACATCTTCCTGTTCAAGCCGGTCTTTCTGGAGGGCCGGCTCCTGGCCTGGGTCTGTGTGATCGCTCACCACACCGACATCGGGGGACGGGTGGCCGGAGGGAACGCCTGTGACAACACCGAGATCTACCAGGAGGGCCTGAGGCTGCCTCCGCTCAAGCTGTTCGAGGCCGGGTCTCTCAACCGGTCCGTCTGGCGCATCGTGGAGCGGAACGTCCGGGTTCCGGACAAGGTATTGGGAGATCTCCGGTCACAGGTCTCCGCCCTGGCGCAGGGGGAAAAGGAACTGATCCGGTTGGCCCGGGAATACGGCTTCGATCCGCTTCTGGGGCACATGGCCGGCATTGTCGATCACACCGAGCGCCTGACCCGGGCCGAAATCCGGGAGCTGCCCGACGGTTCCTGGGATTTCCGGGACTACATCGATACCGACGGGCTGGACCCCGATCCCATCGCCATACGGGTTCGAATCACCATCGAAGGCGATGAGATGGTGGTGGATTTCACCGGCACCTCACCGCAGGCCCGCGGCTCCATCAATCCCAACTTCGCCTTTACCCGGTCCACCGTCTACGCGGTCTTCAAGTGCTTGACGGACCCCGGCATCAACGCCAATGCCGGTTTCTTCCGGCCGATACACGTGGTGGCGCCGGAGGGATGTTTCGTCCATCCGCGGCATCCCGGGGCGGTGGCGGCCCGTGGTCTCGGCGGATTCCGGGTCGGCCACGCCGTTTTCGGCGCCTTCGCCAAGGCGCTGCCCCATCGCGTGCCGGCGGCCTGGGGTGGAGGAGACGTGGGCGTCAGTATCGGGGGTTACTACCCGGACGGAAAGCCGTTCGTCTACCTGGAGTTCAACAATGACGGGCCTCGAGGCGGCGGTCCCTCGGCCGACGGCGCCGACGGGGTCACGGCCCCCATCACCAACATGGCCAACACTCCGGTCGAAACCATCGAGGCCGATCAGCCGATCCTGATCCGGCGCTATGGATTCGTGGCCGATTCCGGAGGAGCGGGCCGGTATCGAGGCGGTTTGGGGATGGTCCGGGAGTACCAGTTGCTGGCTTCGGACGCGACGCTGCAGGTCCGGTCGGATCGGACCCGTTTCCTTCCCTGGGGCAACCAGGGAGGGAGCCCGGGGACCCCCACCCGGAACACGCTCAATCCCGCCACCGAAGCCAGAGCGCTGCCCTCCAAATTTCTGCTTCGCATGAAGGAGGGGGATGTCTACCACTTGGTCCAGGCCGGAGGCGGAGGCTACGGCGATCCGTTGCGCCGGGACCCCGAGGCCGTTCGGGAAGATGTCCGGCAGGGGAAGGTGAGCATCGAGAAGGCGCGTACCGAGTATGGAGTGGTGATCCGGTCCGCCGGTGGGGATCCGGATCTCGAAGCCACCAGCGAGCTTCGGGCCCGTTTGAGCCGTTCCCGCGGCCCGCTGCCTCTGGACCCTCAGGTCGAAGAGGCCTCTCCCGTGCCGGATTTCTCCCAACTCGATCGATGAGCCGGGGATCACCTCGGGGTGGCGTCGGGCAATCCCCCGTCCACCGGCAGGGTCGCCCCGGTGGTGGGGGTCTGGCGGGACGCGAAAAAGAGGACCGCGCGGGCCACGTGTTCCGCCGTGATCCGGGCCTGCAGGAGGTTCCGCTTCCGGTAGTATTCCTCCAGTCCTTCCCGGTCCAGTCCCCGGGCGCGCATCCGGTCCGGTCCGACCTGTTCCCAGAGGCCCGATCTCCGGGCTCCATCCGAGAAAACGGCATCGGGGGCGACCATGTTGACCCGAACCCCCATTTCGGCCAGCTCCAGGCTGGCGATGCGGGCCAATTGGTGGGAGGCGGCCTTCGTGGCGCTGTAGGCGCCGAAGCCCGCGCCGGGAGCGAAGACGTTCTTGGTGGAGACCAGGACCACGTCTCCACCGGTGCCCTGGAGGCGAAAGTGCCGGGCGGCTCTTGAGAGAAGGTGCAGCGTCCCCTCCACGTTGACCCTCTCCGACTTGCGAAACTCCCCGCTGTCCATCTCGGCGAGGGAGCCGGCGAGGGCGACGCCGGCATTGATCACGACGAGATCGACGCCTCCCCACTTGAGCACGATGGAGTCGAAGGCTTCGGCGACGGACCGGGGACTGGTGACGTCCAATGGGACGGCCGTCACGCGGTTGGGGAACCTGCCGTTCAACTCCGCGGCCAGTCCCTCCAGCCGGTCGCCGGGAAGATCGGTCATGGCCACGTGGCAGCCCTCCTCCAGCAGGCCCCGGCTGATGCCCGAGCCGATGGCTCCGGCCGCGCCCGTCACCACGGCGACATGGCTGCGCAAGGGTTGCTCCGCGCCGGCCAGCTTGGCCTGTTGGATGCCGCGGTGCTCCATCAGGTAGAGGTGAGACTCTTCCAGTCCCTGGTACGTTCCTCCCATGCGTGCGATTCGGGCCTTGACCGTGAAGGTCTGCCGGGCGATGTCCCGCGCGATTCCGGCCGCCTCGGCGTCGCGTCCGGCACAGGCGGCTCCGATTCCGGGAATCAGGATGAGGCGAGGCGAGAAGTCGCCGGAGGACCCGCTCTCCGGGTCCGGAATCCGGTGGCGCCGCACGAATGCCCGGTAGTCCCGGGAGTAGTCGCTCAGGGACTTCCGAACCTGTTTCTTCCAGGCGTGGGAATCGTCGCTTTCCGGCGGTTCGATCCAGAGCGGAAGATTCCTGATTCGGATCAAGTGGTCGGCCGTCAGGGGAGGGGTGACGGCCAGAGACCGTCCTTCGTGGGAGTCCAGCAGGTCCAACGTCTCCCGGGACTGGAGAGGGAGCAGGACGTCACGCTGCCAGGGCTGGTCGGGATTCCCCGTCGGCCGCGCCAGAAGCCCTCTCAGGATCGGCGCCACGCGGCTCCACCTGGCCTGCGCCGCCTCCGGGGAGGTGCGGACCCGCAGGGTGAGGGACCGGGATGCCTTCCGGGCCAGGAAGGCTTCGGCTCGACTCACCAGATCGATAGTGGCCTCGTAAGACTCGCGGGCCGTCTCCCCCCAGGTGATCAGCCCGTGCCGCATCCAGACCATTCCCGTCCGGTCCGGATGACGGTGGAACGCGCCGGCCGACGCCTTGGCCAGGGAGAAGCCCGGTTCGAAGTAGTCCAGGACCAGGACACCGTCGCCGAGAGCGTCCCGGACCAGTGCTTCTCCGCCGGGTTGGTTGGTCAACGCCAGAATGGCGTCGGCGTGACAGTGATCGATGAACTTGGGGGGAAGGAAGGCGTGCACCAGGGTTTCGATGGAAGGGACCCGGGACCGGGGGTCCAGCCGGTGGGTCATGAACTCGTCCACCATCTGCCGGTCGTCGAGCTGATCCAGTTTCCGGAGGCGGACCAGGTGGCTCAGGTCCAGTCCCGTGTGTCCCCCGGGCTCGATCCGGGCGAGGTCGTGTCCCGAGGCCTTGACCATGAGGGCGGAGACCCGGTCTTGCAGCAGGTTGGTGATCTCGGTCTTGACCGAGGTGTTGCCGCCCCCGTGAAGGACGAGAGAGGGTTCTCCTCCCAAGAGGCGCGACGCATACGTTCTCAGGGCCAGGTCACGGCCCCACCGGCGGGCGTAACGGGCGACGAACCGCTCGGCCTCCTGGTCGGACCAACGGCTGTTCATGTTCGGTGTCCCGTGGTTTCCGGGCCGTCCCGCCCGCACCGGCCGCCGGCCGGAATCGGATCGTCGAAGCCGCGCCCGTGGCGGGAGGCGCGATTGTCCCACCCGCGGCGGAAGGTCAGGTCGCGGCCAGGCTCTCGGCTCTCAGGTCCTGGTAGAGCTCGTAGGCGTGGCTGGGCTTCAACTGGTTGTGAACCACTTGGCGGATCGCCTGGATCATGGCTTCGGGAGTGTCGCTCTGGAAGATGTTTCGGCCCATGTCCACGCCCGACGCTCCCTGCTGCACCGCGTTGTACGCCATGGTGAGGGCGTCAATCTCGGGCAGCTTCTTGCCGCCGGCCATGACCATGGGGACGGGGCAGGAGGCGGTCACGGTCTCGAAACCGTCGGGAATGTAGTAGCTCTTGACGATGTGGGCCCCCAGCTCGGCGCACATCCGGCAGGCGAGACGGAAATACTTGGCGTTCCGCTCCATCTCGTGGCCCACTGCCGTCACCGCCAGGACCGGCATTCCATAGCGGTTGCCCAGATCGACGAGCCGGGTCATGTTCAGGACCGATTGGCTCTCATACTCCCCTCCGATGAAGACCTGGACCGCCAGGGCCGCGGCGTTGGCCCGGAGGCCGTCCTCGATGTCCAGGGCGAGCTGTTCGTCGGAGAGCTCCTTGAGGATGCTGGGGCCGCCGCTGGCCCGGAGCACGGTCCCGCGGCCGAAGCTGGAGGGGATGGTGGTGCGGAGGATTCCCCGGGTCAGCATCAGGGCGTCGCAGTAGTCCAGGATGGGGACGATGCGAACGTCGATCCGTTCCAGGCCGGTGGTCGGACCCATGAAGTAGCCATGGTCGATGGCCAGCATGACGGTGCGCCCCGAGGCCGGATTGAAGATCCGCGAAAGGCGGTTCTGCATTCCCCAGTCCAGGGAGTTGGATCCCTTCAGAAAGAAGGGTTTATTGGTTGCGGGGATATCCCTGTAGAATTTCTTGGCTTCGCCTGGCCGGTCTGCATCGGGCATGACTCGTTGCTCCTTTCGCTGGAGTTGGACGACCTTGGACGGCGGGTGCCGCCGGCCGTTCCGCCAGAAGAATATCGGCCGCCGAGGGGCATTTCAAGAAACGGGAGGAGCCGTTCCTTGTCCGTGTGGTAGCCTGAAACCACAATCCTCAAACTGCAAGGAGGCCCACCGTGAAACAGGCCATGGCGTTGATCGTCCTCTCCGCATCTTTCTTTTCGCTCCTCCCTGGACAGGCGCTGCCTTTGGTAGACGATGTCGAGCCCCAGCCTCTGGTGGCGCAGGTCGTCCGCCTTGGGGAAGCCCTTTCGTTCCTGGGTAGCCGCTTGGAGAGCCGGGACTGGGAACGGATCCAGGCCCTGAGGGATCAGGCGCCTTCCGATTCGGTGGTCCGTGAAATCCAGACCGTTCTGGATCCGTATTGCCTCGCCATGGTGTCCATCAACCCCGAGGCCCGGGTCAAGGTGATGCGCGGACCCGCGGCTCCTCTCCTGGTCCGGGGCGGGTGGACCAGCTTTCTGGTCAAGGTGGAAAATGACGCCGCGGTCAACGCCCAGCTCCACGCCGAGAGCCCCAACGCGCTGCCGCTGTTTCACAAGTCGACCGGGGCCAAGCGGGTCAAGCCGGAGAACGTGCTCTCGGACGGAGACGTGGCCAATCGTTTCCTGGAGTTGGCTATCTATGGCCGGCGTCCCTTGCACAGCCGGCTTTCGGGTCTGAAGCTGGAGTACGCCATCGTCCAGATCTACGCTCGGGAACAGGGGTTGCGCGAGGCCAAGATCGGATTCCACGTGGGGCAGGGAACCCAGGACCTGGGCTTTCGCAACAGCGTGGACATCCTCTTCGACTGCCGTCCGGCCATTAAGGTCCGGCTCCGGGTCAAGGATCACGACGGGTCTCCCACCATGGCCTCGTTCATCATCACCGACGGCATCGAACGGGTGATCGAGGATCCGGAACTGAACCGGCTGCCCTCGGACTACCGGTTGGCGCTGGCGTTGAGGCGTCCTTGGGACCGGACCCGGGGCATCGGCAATACTCCCACCCCCGTCGGCCGCCTGGTGGGGGTCTACCCGTTGCCGTCGCGGCGGCTCTCCCGCGGAGAATATCCCGATTTTTTCTTCCATCCGCAGGTCTACCGCGCCGACGGGGAGCATGTCTTCCTGCCGGCGGGCGAATACGAAATTCAAGTCAGCCGCGGTCCGGAATACCTGGCTCAGAAACGGAGAGTCCGCGTTCGTTCCGGTGTCGAAGATCAGGAGATCGATTTCCGGCTGCAGCGCTGGACCCATCTGGCGGCTCTGGGCTGGTACAGCGCCGACCACCATGTCCATGCCGCCGGATGCAGCCACTACGAGAGCCCCGACGAAGGCGTCCAGCCGCTTCACATGTGGCGCCAGGCGCTGGGCGAGGATTTGAACATCGCCTGCGTCCTGACCTGGGGACCGTGCTGGTATCACCAGAAGGAGTTCTTCGAGGGCCGGGTGCATTCCCTCTCCAACGGGAACAACCTGATGCGTTACGACGTGGAGGTCTCCGGCTTTCCCTCCTCCCACGCGGGCCATCTCTGTCTTCTGCGCCTCCGGGAAGACGACTATCCCGGGACGACTCGGGTCCAGCAATGGCCCAGTTGGACCCTTCCAGTCCTGCAGTGGGGTCAGCGCCAGGGAGCCGTCGTCGGCTACTCCCACTCGGGATGGGGCCTGGAGCCGATGGAATTCACCACCGAGCTGCCCAACAACGAGATGGCCAAGTTCGACGGAATCGGCGCCAATGAGTACATCGTGACGGTGACCCACGACGCGGTGGACTTCATTTCCGCCGGAGACACGCCGCTGCCCTGGGAGTTCAACATCTGGTATCACACCCTGAACTCGGGTTTTCGAACCCGCATCAGTGGAGAGACCGATTTCCCCTGCATTTACGACGACCGCATCGGGATGGCCCGCAGCTACGCGAAGCTGGAAGGGGAGTTGGACTTCGACCGCTACATGGACCAGATCCGCGCCGGGCGGAGCTACGTCTCGGACGGCCGATCGCACATCATCGGGTTTCGGGTGCAGGACCGGGAACTGGGTGAGGAGGGAAGCGAGCTCAGGCTGGCCGCTCCCGGCCGGGTGAAGGTCCGGGCCCGGGTCGCCGCCTACCTTCCGGAACGGCAGAATGACGTGGGCGCGTTGATCGCCTCCCGGGACTTGACTCAGCCTCCGTATTGGCACCTGGAACGGGCCCGCAAGGGAACCAGCCGTGAGGTTCCCCTGGAACTGGTGGTGAACGGCCGGCCGGTGGCAACCCGAATCGTGACGGCTGACGGCGACTGGAACGAGATCGAGTTCGATCATGAACTCACCCGGTCCAGTTGGGTCGCTCTGCGGGTTCTTGCCAGCTCCCATACCAATCCCATCTTCGTCGTGGTGGGAGACAAGCCGGTCCGGGCTTCCCGCAAGAGCGCCGAATGGTGCCGCCAGGCCGTGGATCAATGCTGGAAGATGAAGCGCGACAGGATCCGCGACTCGGAGAAGGACGCGGCACGCAGGGCGTACGATTATGCCCGCCGCGCCTACGATCGGATCATTTCCGAAACCGCACCCGGAAGCTGACGCCAAAGCAAGAACAGCCGGCAGACGAGCCTTGATCCGCTCCTCGACTCCGATACAGGCCCCATGTGTTGACCCGGAATTTAGTTAAGGCTAAAATTCGGTTTAGCGTCATGAAACACTCCCTTCTCGCTGCCGCGGCGACGATCCCGTTTCGGTATGTCCCCGTCCTGGTGCTGGTCACCGTTTCTGTCTGGGGCGAGACCCCTGCGGCGGTAGCCGAACCGCCACGGGAGTCTCTGGAAGACCGCCTCGACCGAGTGGAATCCAGCCTGGAGCGGCTGGTCGCACTCCTGGCCGCCGCCCTGGAGGGCACTCCGGACGAAGACGTGAAGACTCAACTGCGGACCTTGGCCGCCGAGCTGAAGACCATACGCGGAGAAGCGGCCCGGGTCGAAGAGCCGGTTGCGGAACTGGCCGTGGTGGCAGAGGAACCCTCGCCCGTGGAGGAGGCGATGGTGGTGGCCGAGGTGGTGGCGGCCCCTGAGGCGACCGACGTTTCAGCGGGATTCTTCGATGGCAGCATGCCCATGTCCGGGTACATGGAGATGCATGTCAACCACGACGGCCTGAACCCGACGACGCTCGACTTTCACCGCTTCGTTCTGAACCTGGGCCACATGTTCGGGGATCGAGTCCGATTCTGGTCGGAACTGGAACTGGAGCACGGCTTGGTCGAGGGCGGCGCCCCCACCGGCGAGTTGGAGCTGGAACAGGCCTACCTGGACTTTCTCATCGACCCGCGATTCAACTTTCGGGCCGGAGTCTTGTTGACCCCGGTGGGAATCATCAACGAAAGGCACGAGCCCACGGCGTTTCACGGGGTGGAGCGTCCCTTCGTGGATGAGGTGATCCTCCCCACCACCTGGTTCGCTGCCGGCGGTGGCCTGGTGGGAGACTTGGGCGGCGGGCTTTCCTACAAGACCTATGTCATGAGTTCCATGGACGGATCCCTCTTCTCGGCGGAGGAGGGATTCCGGGAGGGAAGGCAGAAATCGTTCCTGGAGAACGCGCGCAATCTGGCCTGGGTCGGGCGAGTCGACTACGGGCCTCTTCCGGGAATGAATCTGGGCGCCAGCTTCTGGACCGGAGAGACGGGATTCCACCTCAGGGACCTGGACGCCCGGTTGCGGATCTTCGAGTTCGACGGCAGGGTCCGGTTCGATCGCTTTGAGGCTCGAGGGCAGTTTGCCGTGACCCACTTGGGGCAGGCTTCCGAAGTCAATGCCGCGATTCGGCGCAGCGCCGGCATCAACCCGAACATTGCCCGGGGAATGCGGGGATTCTACCTGGAAGGCTCCAGCAGCCTGGTGCCGTCCGGTTCCAGCCATGACCTGGTCGGGTTTTACCGCTACGAGAACTTCGACACTCAATACCGGATGCCTCGAGGGTTCTTTCCCCTGAGCCGGTTCGACCGGTCGGCGCACATTCTGGGCCTGTCCTACTTTCCCCACCCGGACGTGGTCCTGAAAGTCGACTACAACTTCATGAGGAACGCCAGCCGGGTCGTCCGGCCCCGAAACCGTTGGAACATGGGCATCGGCTGGTGGTTTTAGGAGTCTGCGCGGTAGAAATGATCGTAGTGAGAAAGTGGAGAATCGAGGCCAGATTTTCACGATTTTGAGGTGCACAGTTGTTCTATTCGCCGAGAAATCGCACGAATATGGACCGATTCTACGCTTTCGCAGTAGATTAATTTCTGCCGCGCAGGCTCCTGGTGTCCCGAGTTGCACCGCAGACTAGCGAGCGAATAAAATTATGCAAGGATTCCAACGCGGCAAGATAGTCTTGTCCCGGTTGGAAACGGGTTCAGTCTTGGGACCGCCCGAGGTCCGGGCGTGATGCGATGATGTGGCACCTGATTCTCTCCAACCTCCGCCAGCGGCCGACCCGCACCTGCGTCAACATCATGGCCGTTTCCCTGGGCGTGGTGCTGGTTCTGGTCAGCGTGGGACTCTCCTACGGGCAGTTGCTCGATCAGGCGCAACGGACCCGCCGCATCGGTGGAGACTTCATGCTTCAGCCACCGGACGCCTCCTTCTTCCTGGCGCTCAACAGCGGCGCCATGGACGTGAGGATCGGGCAGGTCATCGAGAAGGTGGACGGCGTCGAGGCCTCGACCCCGATCATGGTCAAGGTTGTCAGCCGGGATTTCTTCGCGGTCTTCGGCGTGGAGGCGGCCAGCTTCCAGAGAGTCAATGACGGTCTGAAGTTCGTCCAGGGCCGGTTTTTCGAGACCGGTGACGAGGCCGTCGTCGACGAACTCTACGCCTCCAACAACGATGTCGAAATCGGACAGGACATCGATCTCCTCGGGCACACGTTCCAGATTACCGGGATCTACCAGAGGGGAACCGCCGGCCGGGCCATGATCCCACTTGAGACCCTGCAGAGGATCAACGGGACTCCGGGCAAGTGCTCGGTCTTCTTCATCCGTGCCGGGGAAGGACGGTCCCACGATGAGGTTCGAACGGCGCTGGAAACCCGGTTCGAGAACTACAAGGTGACGGCCACGGAGAACCTGGAACAGCTCTTCACTTCCACGACGCCTGTTTTTCGCGAATTCCTCCTGGTGATCGTTGCGCTGGCCGTGGCCATGAGCTTCCTGGTGACGCTCACGGCCACTTACAGCACGATCGTGGAGCGAACCCGGGAGATCGGGATTCTCAAATCCCTCGGGGCCTCCAAGACCTATATCGTCCGTCTCTTTCTCGAGGAGTCCCTGCTGGTCTCGGTGCTGGGCCTGGCCTCCGGCTTCCTCCTGACCTGGGGAGTCCTCAGCCTGATCGCGGTCAAGTTCCCCTCCTTGCCCGTGATTATCCAGCCCCTCTGGCGAGTGGCGGTGGTGGGGATTTCCATGGGCGGAACCGTGCTGGGCGCTCTCTACCCGGCGTGGAAGGCGGCCAAGCTGGACCCGGTCACGGCCCTGGGCTACGAGTAGCGCCCGCTGCTGGGGCGACTGGAGGGGCGTCTGCCGAGGCGCCCAATGTTCGTTTCCGCAGGATAGGAGGACAAAATAGAGATGCCAGATCTTCAAGAGGAAGTGCCGCGCCATCCCGTCGGACAACTCCTGACCTCCAAGGACCAGCCGGAGATTGCCCTGGTCGATCTCGGTAGGGATGTCAGTGCCGAATTGCGAACATCTTGGAACATGTCTCGCCCATTCGATACTGGCGCAGCCATAGATAGTGCGTGGCTATTACCTGCGCTCGGTGTCGGCAGCACGGCCGCCTCGTCCCTGCTTGCCGGCAACGTCTTCTTGGCGACCGCCAATCCCGCAACACTGATGACCATCGGTGCGGGAGTCGGGTCCGCCGTGATGGGGTCGACCGGGATCATTAGTCAGGCACCATTTGTCGCGGCCAGCACGGCCCTGACCCCGGTCATGGTACCGGTAATGCTTTTCACGACCGTTTCGTCGGTGATGATCTGTGCGCGCTTGGACCGCGTACAGAGAACTCTGGGCAGACTCTTCGAGGCCGTGGAGGTCGTGCGTCGTCTCCTCGATGCCGAGGACTATGCACGCTTCGAAAGTGCGGCGGAACAGATCGACGAAATCCGATCCGAATTCGAGCACCTGCGGAAATTCTCCGACGATGTAAAGTTCAAGCTCGCCATCGTTGCGGGCGAAGTGAAAGTGCTACAAAAGAAATATGGACGCCTGCTGGCCAGAGAAATCGATTCGGAGGACGAAGCCCGTTTGTTGGTATCGCATCTGAATCGGTTCTTCCTCGCAAGTCTCCTCGACATTCAGGTCGATCTCCTTCGATTGTATTTGGGGCTCCAGGACGCACCTGCCTCAGTCGAGCTCCGCCATGCACGACTCCGCGACAAGATTGAACGGTACGGTATCGACTTCAGACAGATTCTCGATGACGACCGGGTCGGCGCCTTTCACAGAAGCCTGAAAAGAGACTTGGCCAAGTCACGGTGGCATCGGCGGGTTCCAGCCCGCTTGCGACTTCCCTACGGAAACAAACTGGCCAAACGAATACGGAAGGTCCGGGCTGTCCGTAATGACTACAACTCGATCCGAGCGCGTATCCAGGGTTGGACTGACGCGTTTGAGTCCGCGACTGACGAGTCGCGAAAACAAAACATCGTTTTCTACCGCAAGTCAGACGGCGAGAACACGCTACACGCGTATCATACGCACGATTTTCAATTGCAACAGGCGGTCGCGTAGCCTGTTTCCGAAGGCCCGTTTGGACGGCTCAACGCGGTTCACGCGTCCAGATGCCTAGACTCGGGACGGCACAAAATTTCTTCGACCATTTGGACCATCCGCTCCTCGTGCCGTCGGATCGATTCCACCAGTTTGAACTGGGCGCGGCAGCGGTCCAGGTTCTGATCCTCCCGGCGGATCTTGAAATAGACGTCCCCTTCCAGGTGGTCCGTGAGGAAGCGGAGGCCCAGCTCGTAGGCGATGAGCTGTCCCGAGAAGGGGAGATATTGACGTTCGGTCGGGGTGAGAAAGTGGGCGGTCTCCGCCAGGTAACCTCGGGCCAGTGCTTCGAAGAGAGGCAGTTCGACACCCACCTTGGAGAGGTCGCGCTCGTCCTCCTGGTGGGTTCCGGAGCCGGTCCGCATCAGGTCTCCGAAATCATGAATGGACAGCCCCGGCATGACCGTGTCCAGATCGATGACGCACAGCATCTTGCCGGTCGCCGCGTCCAGCAGGACGTTGTTGATCTTGGTGTCGTTGTGAGTGACCCTCTCGGGCAGCCGGCCCTGCTTCCGGAGGCGGGGCAGCACCCGGATCAGCGATTCGCAGGACCGGGCGAAGCGGATCTGTTCCCAGGCGTCCTGGGCGCGATTCCGCGGGTCCCGCTCCAACGCCGAGAGGAACTGACCGAACCGGAGCTCCGTATCGTGAAAGCCGGGGATGGTTTCGTCCAGACGCGGAGGCGGCAGGTCCAGGAGCAGTTTCTGAAAGCGCCCGAAAGCGCGGGCCGCCTCATAGGCCATCCGGGGCGAGGCGACGGTGTCATAGATGGAAGCGCCTTCGACGAAGTCGTAGGTGCGCCAGTAGTTCCCGGCGGGATCGTGATAGAAGCTGGAGCCGTCGCAGGCCGGCACCAGGGTCAGGGAACAGCGCCTCAGATCTTCGACTCCCGCCTGCTGGAGTTTCTGCCTGAGGTGACGGGTGACTCTCTGAATGTTCCCCATGAGGGCGGGCGGGTTCCGGAAGACCCGCTGGTTGATCCGCTGATGAACGTAGCGCTTCCGGTGCCCCCGATGCCGGTAGCTGGCGAGGTAGGTGTCATGGATGTGGCCGTTCCCGTAGGGACGAATCTCCTCCAGGTCGCCGTGGACGGCGAAACGGGAGCTGACGGCCGCGAGATCGTCCTGTTGCTGCCGGGTCATTCCTGCGCCCTTCATGAGACGCCGCGGCAATCGCCACGAATTCCGGGATTCTAGCGTTGGCGATCGCAAGCGCATAGTAGCCAATGGACTGGGCGAATGTTGCCGGGACGCTCCACCGGTGCCGAACGTGGCCTGTTGTTCCTGCTTGTGGGCCATGGATCTTGCCAGGCAACGGGCAACCACAAGGGGGGCAACCACAAGGGTTGCCCCTACGATTCTCGCCTTGCTCCCCCGAGTGGATACACGCGGCGGCCCAGCCGCTTGTACGTGATGGCATCCGGACTGTGCACCCCCGGCTCCGATACGACCTGGATCTGACCGGCCCACTCCTCGTAGCCGGCTCGGAAGTGCGCCGCCGATTTCAAGCCGATGTATCGCATCTTCTTGGGATCGAGCCCCAGAGTGAGCGAAAAAGCGGTGTCGAAGGGTTGCTCCCGGACGCTGACCAGCAGGACGTGGACGCCGTCGACTCGAATCCGGGCGGAGACCCCCATGTTGCCCCGCAGGCCCGCGTACATGGGACCGTTGTAGGCGAACTCTCCGTCGGAGACGGCTTCCACCACGGCCTCCACGGGAACCGGCGGTCCCTGGCTGGGGGTCGATTTGCCCCCGACCTGGAGCGATACGGTGGCGCCGGGGCCGGCGCGGTGACAGGCCAGCGCGGATTCGTGGTCGACGATGTAGAGGACGCAGGCGTCCTTGAGCCCGCAGTCCAGAAAGGCTCTGAGCATCCCGGTGCTGTCCCCCGGGGAACCGCCGCCCGTATTGTCGTTTTTGTCCGCGAAGACGGCCGGATACCGGCCCAGCATCTCCGCCTTGGCCAGTGCTTCCCGGGTGGAGGGAAGGTGATGGTGCCAGTCGGCCCGGCGCCGGTAGATCCACGCCGCCAGCTCGTCGGCGTGGCGTTGGGCCGAAGCCAGATCGTTGTCCGTGACGACGTGAACCGAAGCTCCCACGTGCGGCGCGTCGGCCAACGCAAAACAGGTGGCAATGGATGCGGCCACAACGCCCGGTTCGGCCTCCAACCGGTGCAGGCGCTCGATGGCTTCGCTCATGGGCGGGTGTGCGGTCACCTGGTTCAGACCCCAGAACATGGGGATCTGGGAGAGGGCCATGGTGGGACGCAAGCCCTCCCTGACGATCCGGACCATCACGTCGGCGCATTCCCGGCCCCGGGCCGCCATGTCCACCTCGGGATAGGTTTCCCGGCCGATGAGGACGTCGGCCAGCTCGACCATGCGTTGCGAGACGTTGGAGTGGATGTCCAGCTGAGCGACGATGGGCGCCTCCGGCCCCACCAGATCTCGAACCGCCGCCAGGATGTAGGCCTCGCCGTCGTCGATGCCTTCGGCCGCCATGGAGCCGTGGAGCTCGAGCAGGACTCCGTCCGCCGGAGACGCGGCCTTCATCAGACCCAACATCCGGTCCAGGAGGCGGTCCAGGTCTCGCCGGGGGACCGGACCGCTGGGATGGGCCTCGGCGAAAATGGTCGGCACCAACTCGAAACCGTGAGCTTCCGCCGCTTCGATGAACCCGCCGGTGGGAACGTTGGCGCCCCGGAACGCCGGGATGATCTGGTCGGGTTGCAGATCGCCGAATCTCTCGCTGAAGCTCCGGATGGTGGTGGGAACGGGTGTGAACGTGCTGGTCTCGTGACTGATGGTGCCGGTGAGGATCTTCATCGGTTCAGCCTCCACTCAAGCCGTGACCTGCCTGCGGCCGGCCGGAAAATCTTGGTTCCGCGTCCGATCTGTAAATGCAAGGTCATGATTCCATATAGGTCTGATAGGAGCTTCCCCACCGGCCCCGGTCCGGCGATATCCCGCGTGAAATGGAGTGGGGGTTTTCCTACCCCCACTCCCACGGGGGGACTGGAAAGTCCCCCCTCCTATTCTTCCAAATCCGGCCCCGCCGGAGCCCCAGCGAAAGCAACCGCAGCGAAGAGGGGGACAAAAATGTCCTCCCTCCGGTGCCCCATGTAGGGGGTTGGGGCGCGCGGACATGAGCCGGGCGGCACCGAGTTCTGACAGCATCTCCCGCGGGCTGGTAAACTCCGGGAGTGTTGCGAAATCATAAAGCTGGCCGGGTCCTGAAAATGCGGGGAATTCGCGCCCGATACGCCTGGGTCCTGTTGTGGTTCCTCCTGACCCCGGCGCAGCCGCGCGCAGGCGATTGGATTGCCCTGTACAACGGGAAGAACCTGGAGGGGTGGGAGTCCGTCGGGTCCGGTTTCTGGATGCCGACTCCCGAAGGCTGGCTGCTGGGGCAGTGGGACCCCTTCGATCCGCCCGACCCCGAACCCTGGCTCAACGGAGTGAAGGCGCGCCTGAACCGTTCCCAATTCAAGACCGACTTCAAGGTCGTCATCAACCAGGCGTGGCTCTACACGCGCCGGGAATTCTACGAGTACGACCTCCATTTGGAGTGGAAGGTCCCTCCGGGCGGCAACAGCGGAATTGCGCTGCACGATCCGAGCCGGGGGCGCTACACGTCCGGCCCCGGCGCCGACCTGGCCCGGACCCCCTCCCAGATCGCCTACGAAGTCCAGATCGTCAATCTGGACCTGGAGCAGGATTTCACGGGGAGCATCTACATGGTCCAGGCCGCCCGGGAGGATGTACGCAACGAGGATGACTGGAACGTGTTCGACATCGAGGTTCGCCGGGGACTGATCAGGGTCCGGCTCAACGGACATCTGGTCACCGAAGGAACTCCCATTCCCGGCCGTCCTGAATCGGGGCCCATCGGAATTCAGCTCCACGATCCCGGCAGTTTCATCCTGTTGCGCGACATTCGCATTCGAGAGTTGACACCGGCTTCGGCCCGCGAGTGACGGCAATTCCGGTTAGTGGGCCAGGTACCCGCCGTCGATGGGGAGCGCCAAGCCGTTGACGTAGGCGGCGGCGTCGCTGCAGAGCCACACGGCCGCTTCCGCAACCTCGTCCGGAGTCCCGAATCGAGCCATGGGAATGAACTGCGCCATCCGTTCCGCGCGTTCGGGATCGGCCCCCAGGAGCCGGTCGGTCATGGGTGTCCGGATGGCTCCCGGGCAGAGGGCGTTGACCCGGATTCCTTGGGCTCCGTACTCGACGGCGGCGGTCCTGGTCAGGCCCAGCACCCCGTGCTTGCTGGCGATGTAGGCGGACATGCGGCCCCGCGAGCCGACGTGTCCGGCGGTCGACGAGGTGTTGACGATGGCGCCCTTCCCCTGTTTCAGCATCTGCCGCAGCTCGTACTTCATGCAAAGCCAGGTTCCCTTGAGATTGACGCCGATGAGCCGGTCCCAAACCTCGTCCGGGTACTCGTGCATTCGGGCGATGGCGCCTTCGACGGCCGCATTGTTGAAGGCGCAATCCAGCCGCCCGCAGAGGTCGACGGTCCGGCCGATCAGTTGCTCGACCTCCGGCCTGAGGGAGACGTCGGCCGGGATGAAGGTCGACGACGCCGGCATCATCCTCACGGTTTCGGCCCCTTTTTCGGGATCGACATCGGAGACGACGACCCGGGCTCCGGCTCGGGCAAAGGCCAGAGCGGCGGCCCGGCCGATTCCGGACCCACCTCCGGTGACCAGGGCGACTCGGTCTCGCAGCGAATTCTCCATCCGGGTCCGTCCTCCCGCGGCGGGACGCTAGCCCGCGTTTCTCATCAGGTCGCTACGCGTATGATGAAAAACAATCTATTTTTGAGCATTTACGCGGATTTTGCCAAGGTTTTTCCAGGACAGACTGCGCGCTCGCGCGCGCTCGCTGGTCTTTTCGCCCTCAGCGCGCACATGCTCCCTCAAACGTAGTCACCACTACGCTCTCGGTCGCGAGCACGCGCTGAGGGCGAAAATCCTGCGCGATCGTCACGCCCCCTGATGAGAAATGCGGGCTAGTCTCTCATACTTTTCCCGAGCCCTCATGCGCGTCTGGGACAGGGGCCCGACGTTTCTCTGGTACACTCCGAAGCATGATTCGATGCATGCCTGGATTCGTTTTTCTGCTCTCGGCTCTGATTCTGGCTGGTCCCGCGGCCGGACGGGTGCGGGCGCAGGACGGGCCCACGGGGGCGGACTGGCCCCACTATGGAGGGAGCTACCAATTCTGGCGTTACAGCTCCCTGGACCAGGTGAATCGGAAGACGGTGAAGAAGCTGGTTCCGGTCTGGGCCTTCCAGACCGGCATCGTGGATGGCGGACTTCAGGCCACTCCCATCGTTCTGGACGGCGTCATGTATCTGACCTCCTCCTGGAACCGGGTCTTCGCCATCGACGCCGCCACCGGCGACGAGATCTGGCACTACTACTATGAGAACCCCCGGCAGATCGGGATCATCTACAGCCCCTGGAACCGGGGCGTCGCGGTTTCGGGTCCGCGGGTCTTCATGGGCACCCTCGACAATTATGTCGTGGCCCTGGACCGGAAGACGGGACGCGAGTTGTGGAAGGTCAACGTCGAGGATCTGAGACAGTGCGGCTGCAATATCACCGGGGCGCCGCTGGTGGTGAAGGACAAGGTGATTGTCGGCGTCACCGGGGGAGACTCGGCTCACCGCGGCTACCTGACCGCCTTCGACGCGGCCACCGGGCGGCTGGTCTGGCGTTTCTACACCATCCCCGGTCCGGGGGAAAAGGGCCACGAGACCTGGGAGGGGGACAGCTGGAAGTACGGCGGCGGAGCGACCTGGATGACCGGTTCCTACGATCCCCATCTGGACCTCCTCTACTGGGGAGTGGGAAATCCGGCGGCCGACTTCTACGGGGGAGACCGCCGGGGAAGCAACCTGTACACCGACTCCGTCATCGCCCTGGATCCGGACACGGGAGAGCTCAAGTGGTACCACCAGCAGATCCCCCACGACGTGTGGGACTGGGATTCGGCCTACGAGTGCGTGCTCCTGGATCTGAGGGTGAATGGAAGAGACCGGAAGCTCCTCTTGAACACCAACAAAGGGGGCTACACCTACGTGGTGGATCGGACCACGGGAGAGTTCATCTCAGCCTGGCCGGTCGTGGACAATCTGAATTGGATCGAAGGTGTGGGCCCCAACGGTGAACTGATCGGCCGCAACGAGCCGGTTCTGGACAAGGCCAAGCTGATCTGCCCGTCCATCGGCGGCGGCCGGCAGTGGAACCAGGGCGCCTATTCTCCCCGCACCGGGTGGTACTACACCACCGGTATCGAGTGGTGCCAGGAGGTGACGGCCCGGGAGGAGGAGCCCCAGGAGGGGATGAACTTCTTCGGAGGCGTCTTCAAATTGAAGGAGGCGCCGGGCGTCGACCATCACGGACACCTGGACGCCTACGATCCGCTGACGGGAAAGAAACATTGGAGCTACCGGTCGCCGTATCCCTTTCTGGCCTCACAATTGGCGACGGCAGGGGATCTTGTCTTCAGTGGTGACGCGGAAGGTCTTTTCTTTGCTCTGGATGCCTTGACGGGACGGAAGCTTTGGGGCTTTCAGACCGGCTCCGGGCACCGGGGCTCGGCCATCACGTATTCGGTGGCGGGACGCCAGTATATCGCCACCCCGTCCGGCTGGGGATCGGCGGTGGCCGGTCTCATGCCCCAGCTCTGGCCCGAGACGGAGGATTTTCGGGCCGGCTCCACGCTCTTCGTGTTCGCCCTGCCGTGAGGAGGGGCGACTGGAGCGGCGTCTTTTAGGCGCCGTCCCAGGGGGGAGTGAAGGGGGGACGGTAGTCCCCCCTCCGCGAAGCGTCTTTCAATAGGGGCGCGTAAGATACGCTCCCTCCTATTGGGCGCGTAGAAACACGCTGCTCCGGGCGCCTGGAAAGACGCCCGTCCCAGTCGGCGCGTAGAAACACGCCGCTCCGGGCGCCTGGAAAGACGCCCGTCCCAGTCGGCGCGTAGAAACACGCCGCTCCGGGCGCCTGGAAGGACGCCCGTCCCAGTCGGCGCGTGAAACACGCCGCTCCGGGCGCCTGGAAAGACGCTCCCTCCCAGCCGGCGCGTAGAAACACGCCGCTCCATGTCGCCGCTCCGCCATCAAAGGAGGTCGAAGCGGTCCAGGGTCATCACTTTGGTCCAGGCCGCGATGAAGTCATTCACGAACTCTTCCTGTGCGTCGTCCGCCGCGTAGTGCTCGGAGACTGCGCGCAGCTCGGAGTTGGAACCGAAGATCAGGTCGGCGGGAGTCGCCGTCCATTTGAGATCACCTGTGGCGCGATCACGACCCTCGTAAAGGCCTGCGGTGGATGACTTGGTCCAATTCGTCGACATGTCGACCAGGTTGACGAAGAAGTCGTTGCTCAGGGTGCCGGGGCGATCCGTGAAAACGCCGTGAGCGGAGCCCTGCGCATTGGCGTCCATGACTCGCATGCCGCCCACGAGCACCGTCATTTCGGAGACCGTCAGGTTCAGCAGCGCCGCCTTCTCCACCAGCTTCTCCGCCGGAGATCGGGTGTTGCCGCCGGCGAAGTAGTTGCGGAACCCGTCGGCGGTGGGCTCGAGCAGGGCAAAGGAGTCCACGTCGGTCTGTTCCTGCGCGGCGTCCGTTCGGCCGGGCGTGAAGGGCACCTTCACGTCCAAGCCCGCTTTCGAAGCCGCCTGCTCGATGGCCGCGGCGCCGCCGAGAACCACCAGGTCTGCCAGGGAGACCCGTTTGCCGCCGGACTGCGCGGCGTTGAAACCCTTGCGGATTCCCTCCAGGGCCTTCAACACGCGGCCCAGTTCAGCCGGATCGTTGGCGGCCCATTCCTTCTGCGGCGACAGGCGGATCCGCGCTCCGTTGGCGCCGCCGCGCATGTCGGTCCCGCGGTACGTGGATGCCGAGGCCCAGGCGGCCCTGACCAATTCGGCTGTGGACAAGCCCGAGCCCAGAACCCTGGCCTTCAGCGCGGCCGCGTCCTCGGAATCGATCAGCGTGTGATCGACTGCGGGAATCGGGTCCTGCCATACGAATTCCCGGTCCGGCGCCAGATCGCCGAGGTAACGCGACCTCGGACCCAGGTCGCGGTGAATCAGTTTGAACCACGCCCGGGCGAAGGCGTCTTCGAACTCTTTCGGGTTCTTGAGCCAGCGCGAAGTGATCTCGCGATAGGACGGGTCGACTTTCAGGGCCAGGTCGGTGGTGAGCATCATCGGCGCATGCCGTTTGGACGGATCGTGGGCATCCGGGACCAGGTTCGACGCGGCGCCGCCGGCAGGCTTCCACTGGATGGCGCCACCGGGGCTCCGAGTCTGCTCCCACTCGAAGCCGTACAGGTTCTTGAGGAACTCGTGAGTCCATTCCGCCGGACGACTCGTCCACGCCCCTTCCAGGCCGCTGGTGATGGTGTCCGAGCGATTACCCTTGCCATACTTGTTTTTCCAGCCGAAACCCTGGGCTTCGATATCTCCGCCCTCCGGCTCGACACCGACGTACTTGGACGGATCAGCGGCGCCATGGGCCTTGCCGAAGGTATGACCGCCGGCAATCAGCGCCACCGTCTCTTCGTCGTTCATTCCCATGCGGCCGAAAGCCTCGCGTATGGCGTGAGCGGCCGCCTGCGGATCGGGATTGCCGCCGGGGCCCTGGGGATTGACGTAAATCAGGCCCATCTGCGACGCGCCGAAAGGATGATGCAGTTCTCCCTGTTCGTTGCGCCGGTCGGCCGCGAGCCACTCGCCCTCAGGTCCCCAGTTCACTTCTTCGGCTTCCCAGGCATCCATCCGGCCACCCGCGAAACCCAGGGTCTTGAAGCCCATGGACTCCATGGCGACGTCGCCCGCGAGGACCAGCAGGTCGGCCCAGGAGATCTTGCGGCCATACTTCTGCTTGATCGGCCAGAGCAATCGCGTCGCTTTTTCCAGGTTTGCGTTATCGGGCCAACTGTTGAGAGGCGCGAAGCGTTGCAGGCCGCCGTCGGCCCCGCCCCGCCCGTCGAGGGTTCGATAGGTGCCCGCGCTGTGCCAGGCCATGCGAATGAAAAACGGCCCGTAGTGGCCGTAGTCCGGCGGCCACCAGTCTTGGGGAGTCGTCATCAGCTTCGTGAGATCCGCCTTCAACGCATGCAGGTCGAGACTTTTGAACTCCTGTCGATAGTCGAAGTCTTTCCCGACGGGACCGGATTCCCGGGCCCCCAGGCGCAGTGGCTCGAGGCTCAACCGGTTGGGCCACCAGTATTCATTGTCCGGTGTAGTGTCCTTGGCGCCTGCGAGGCTGATCGGCATGATCGGAGAGATCCCGATCGTCAGCAGCGCAATTACGGCTATGGTTCGTCTAAGCATCTGCGTCGTCTCCTGTAAATGATTCGCTGTGATATGACCTCCTCGCCAAGTGGAGGCCAGTACCAATTCCGGAATCCGTTGCTCCGTTTCGCTTCATTCCTGACTACTGTTTCGTGACGGAATTTTACCACGAAGCCGCTTCGCGTACCGCCCGCCGAAGAACCTCTGCGACGCCCGTTCGCAATGGCTCGCAGGGGCCTGCGAAACCCTTGACGCCGCGGTGGTTGCCACGTACGGTTGGTCCGCGGCCGTCTCTGACGGTCCCGCCCGAACTTGAGAAATTTTTGACGATCCTCATCTGAGAACGACCCATGATCTGGTTGCTTCTGGTACTGGCGCAGAGTTCGCCTGATCCGGACCTGGTTGCTCGGGGCGAGGTGGTCTTCGCCCAGAGTTGCGCCACCGGGTACTGCCATGGTTCCGCCGGGACGGCCGGCCGGGGGCCTCGGCTTCGAGGCACCGGGCTCAGCCGCGATCGGATTCTGGAAGCCACCCGGGACGGGATCCCCCGTTCGGCCATGCCCGGCTGGGAAGGGAAGTTGAGCGGGACGGACCTGTCGGCGGTGGTGGAGTACGTGTGGAGTCTGGCCATGGACACTCGTGAACCGCCGGCGGACGAGTCCATGCCTCCCGGAACCGGTCCGGCGGTATTCGTTGGATTCGACGGGCCGGAGCACGTGTCCCGCGGGCGGGACCTCTTCTTCGATGCGACGCGGGAAGTTCGTTGCGGAACCTGTCACGAGGCGGGCGGTCGAGGCATTCCCGTCGGTCCCGACCTGCTGGCTCTGGGGGATGGGCTGCAAGCCAGCCTGGTGGGGAAGACCCGGAGCCGCCGTTCCAGTCATGTCCTGCGGGCCCGGCTCGCGGACGGCCAGGACTTCGCCGCTCTGAGAGTCGCTCAGGAGGAAGACCGGGTCCAGCTCTATGACCTCACGACGATTCCTCCCGTCTTGCGAACGTTCCTGTCGGACGAGATCCAGTCCCTGGCCGAGGATGGGAGTTGGGAGCATCGGACCGTCTCCGCCGAGTACGGCGACGACGAACTGAGAGCCATCGTCGACTACCTGGCCTGGCTCAATGCCCGCAAGTCCGAATAGCGGTCTGCCTGCTCTCTCCCCCAGTGGTGAAGTGTGGGGCGAAGCAGATCCTCTCCCCGCCCATTCGATCCGTATCGGGAGAATTCTTGGAGTGGAGCGTCACTTGACGCGGCGAAGAAACGTCCGGCCCTGAACTTGCGTCAGCTCGGTCCGGTAGTGCCGAATCTGCTGCAGGAGTTCGTCCCGGCGGATCTCAAGACGGTCCAGGTCGCTTTGGATATTCTCCAACTCCGCTTCGAGGATGCAGAGTTGGAGTTGGAGAGGTAATGCCGCTTCCGGGCCCGGGGTCTTGTGACTCATGGATTCGATTCGGCAGCATAATACCCCTCACGGTGTCTGACTTTCAACCCGGAGCGAGCCAGCGAAACCCGTATCTTGCGGAACGATCCGTCGGTTTCGGAGTTGGAGGAAACATAGCCGAGGCTGTACTGGTTTCCCAAGTCCCGGCGGATTCCGTTGAAGGCCTGGCGGAGGCGTTTCAGGTTGGCCTTGGAGTTGACGAAGCGGCCCCCGGTGGCGCGGGCGAAGCTCTTCAACTTGTCGAAATCGGCGTCAAAACCGGAACTCTTCACGCCGATTCCGTAGATCACCACGTCATGGGATTGCGCTGCCCGAATCGCCCGTTCCCAGGATACGGCGCTCCGGGTGTCGGCGCCGTCGGAGAGCACCAGCAGGATTCGGAGGCCGTCCCGGTGCCGCAACAGGTCCCTCACCGTCACCCAGATGGCGTCGTAGAGGCGGGTGGCGCCTTCGGCACGAACCTCCATGATGGCCTCAGCGAGCTTCGATGGATCGGTGCTGAAATCGTGGAGGAGCCGGACGTCGCTGTCGAACTGGACCACCGCTCCCGACTCCCCCTGCCGGGTCAGGATCTCGCCGAAGAATTCGATGGCCGCCTGCTGCTCGAACGCCAACTTGTCCTTGACGCTGGCGCTGGAATCCATGACCAGCGCGACGGACAGGGACCGTTCCGTCCGGGCCTGCTCTCGATGGAAGAAGAGAAGCTCCTGACGGACTCCGTCTTCGTAGACCTGGAAGTCGTGCCGGGTCAGGTCCTCCACGTATCGGCCCCGCCGGTCCCGGACGATGCAGGAGACGTCCACCACGTCGACCTTGGCCCGAAAGGACGGGCGCTGCTGCCCGGCCGCCGTCCAGAAGCCGGTGAGGACCAGGGCCGTTCCAAAGACGATGGAAACCGACCGCCTGATCCGGACCTTCACCGGTCCGCCTTCTCCGCCATGATTCTGCTGGTCGCCATATAGGTGTAGATGCCCGTGGTTGCCAGAGAGATCACTTCCAGGTAGTCGATGGACAGACCGGTCAGGGTCACCGCCGTTTCAATCGCTACGGCGGGCGTCAGGCTGTAGATGGCGATAGCCAGATAGGCGGGATAAGGAAACTTCACCTGGTAGCGGGTCGTCACCGAGAGGGCAAGCAGCGTGAACAGCAAGGCCAGAACCAGCTTGATGGAGAAGGTGAAGATCAGAACCAGGGAATACGCGGTTGGGAAATAAACCCATTTCATGATTTCGAGCCAGTTCCGGATCAGTTCCGGAGTGACTTCAAACGAGCCGAAATCTGTCCAGGGAAAGGTTTCCAGCCTCTGGTTCCGGCGCAGCACGAGGGCGTCTTCAGTAAAGAGAAGCAGCGGCTCCGGGAAACTGGCCAAGTCCTGGCGGCTTCCCGTGGTGTCGAAGATCAGGGTCACGGGTTCCCGGCCGGAGTAGGTCTGGATCAGCGGCTGGTCCGCCTCGACACGGAGCCGGCCCTCGCTCACCTGCATGGGAGGGACGTTCTCCTGGAGCCAGGTTCCGAATTCCCGAAACTCCGGTCCGAAGTGGAATGCGTAGGCCAGAGTCACGATCAAGGAGGCGTGGGCGCAGAGATAGAGCAGATAGAGCAGGGTCTGCCGGAGAGGCTGCGCCAGAATCGTCTTGTAGAACGGGAATTCGGTGATGGCCCAGTAGAACTGGTGGTAGAAGATGGTCCGCATGGCTGACTTGTGCGAGATCTGTCCCGGGTCGATGGTTCAGGCATCCTCGGCGGCAATTGCCAAGGATTGGTCGTAAACGGGCACTGGGGAGACTTACTTCTCCAAGTGGCCCTTCACGATTTTTTCGATCACACTTCCCGGCTTGCCCTGAATCAGCGTCTGAATTCCGGTAGATCACTTTTTCGCAATCGATCTGCTGGACACCCGCTCGGCCTTGATTCCCCGCTTTCTGATCTCTTCTATGAGCCAGTCAATCCCGGGCCATTGATCTGCTCTTTCCAGCCCTCTCCGCAACATTTGAGGCAGCGTCACATGACGTCTTGCTATGCCATGAGTAATCCCCTGCTGCGGATCCGGAATCCATACAGCGGACTTCACCCGCAACCCGTACGGCCATCGATCCGCTCCTGGAACCGACTCCGGAAGTTCATACGGCCCCTCCTCGGCGGCTGTCTGTAGACCCATGTAAATTCTATTACCGGGCCCAGGCCAGTAGATCACCATGAGATCATCCTGCTGGATCTGGTTCTCGAATTTC
>JAJDTT010000262.1 GCA_022827025.1 Acidobacteriota bacterium | reverse complement strand
TGACCGTAGGGGCACCCCTTGTGTGTGGGTGCCCTGCGGGGTCGCGTCGTTCTCCGGCTGAGTCGCCGCTCCACGTCGCCAGCGCCCGGCGCCCGGAAGGACGCCGGTCCCAGTCGGCGCCGAGGACGACGCCGCTCCAGACGCCGCTCCGGACGCCGGTCCCAGCCGGCGACTAGAAAGTCGCCGCTCCGGACGCCGCTTATGGCGCTACCCTCGTCAATCTTCTCCCAGGATCAGTCTGCGGCGGTCTTTCTCGGTCACTCCGGTCCGGACCCTGCCGGCAATCAGCCAGAAGAACAGGCCCAGCAGCACGCCGCCGATAAAGAGGGTCCATTCCAGGGGAAAACCGTCGGAGTTTGCGTACGGCTCGTAGACCGCAACGGCCAAAAAGAACAACGTGCCGGCAACCCCCAGGCCGGCGGTGAAGACGCCGCCCGGGACGCGGAAGGGACGAGGGGCGCCGGGCCGTTTCACCCGCAGGATCAGGACGCCCAGGCAGACGAAAAAGAAGACGGTGGCCAGGCACATGACCGCCATGCCGACGATGGGAGAGAGGCCTCCGCGGCCCAGAAAACTCCCCAACGCGCCGATCAGGCCGACCAGGAGAACCGCTCGGCCGGGAGACCCGAACACGGGATGGACCGCGGCGAATCCGGCCGGAATCATGCGGGCCCGGCCCAATGCGAACACCAGCCGCGAGGCTGCAATGAAGATGGGATTGAGCGTCGTGATGAGGCCCAGCAGCCCGGTGAACACGATGATCCTTCCAATCAGCGGCGAATCGAACCTGGATTCGTAGGTGGCGGCGGTGGTCAGACCCTCCAATCGGACCGCCTCCTGCCACGGGGTGGCCATGGACATCGAGAGAATCAGCAGGCAGTAGAAGGTCCCGCCCGCGGCGATGGAGGCCACCATCATCAGCGCGGCCCTTCTCATGGGGGTTCCCGGCGACTTCTCCTCCATGACCTGGGGGATGGTGTCGAAACCCGCCATGAAGAACGGAGCCGTCATCAAGGCCGCCAATATTCCGGGCCAGACCGATCCCACCTGGTCGCGGTGGAAGAGCGGTTCCAGGTTGGCCGCCGCTCCGAAGGCGATCCCGGCAATGATGAAGACGGCACAGGACGCGATGAAGACGGCCGTGAGCACTTCCTGAAAGCGGGCCGCCAGCTTCATCCCGCGATAGATCAGGGCCGTCATCAGGACCATGCCGCCCAGTGCGATCAGAAGGCTCCCCAGGCGCACCGGATGCCCGCCGACGGAATAGAGTTCCGGTCCCGAAACGCCCGGGAAGAGGGCGTCCGCGATCAGGGCCAGCGAGATCGCTTCCCAACTGGTCACCGCGATGTACTCGAAGGCCAGCAACCAACCGCACAGGAAGGAGAGGCGCAGACCGTAGACTTCGTAGGTGTACGCGACCTCGCCGCCGGAGACGGGGAACATCCCCGCCATCTCTGCGTAGCAGAGTGCGATCACCAGCATGATCACGCCGCCCCCCGCGAAACCGGCGATGGCCCCGAGAGGGCCGGACGTGGAGAGCCAGACGCCGGGGTAGACGAGCCACCCCACGCCGACCACCGTGCCGTAGGCCAGCATGAAGAACTGGCGGGCGCTGACCGCTTTCCTCAACTGGGGGCGGGGAATGAGTTTGGTCATGTCGAGGGAATCCTGTCGAAGAAATATTCCGTTATTACTCGGTGTCGCTCATGCGAATCGGGGGGACAGGAAAGTCCCCACCAGCCTCTATCGAAAGAGCGAGTGGATGGTCTTCAGGACTTCGTCGACCAGCACGTCTCCCCCTTCGGGGCCGACCAGGAACTGGTCGGCGCTGTATCCGCCGCCGGCGACGGCTTCCGTCGTCGGAAGGTACCCCGCCAACTGGCTTGCCAATTGCACCGTGAAGGTCAACACGGCCGGGCTTCGCGCCTGGATGCGGATGGAATATTCCAGGTAGAGCTCAAAAGGGACGCTCACCAGCGCGACGTCGCCCAGCCGGATCACGTGGACGCGGAATTTTCCGCCGCCGTCGATGGGATAGGGCGGCTTCCTCGACGGATCGGCTCTCGGAAGATCCAGATACAGGATCTTGTGCCGGAGCGGCAATCTCTTTTTGAGTCCGGGTTTGGAGTAGGGCAGAACGGCGTCCAGGGCGCCGGCGATGCGGAGGGCGATCTCCTGGCGGCTGGAAATGCCCTTGCGCTCCAGCATGATCTGCTCGGCGCGCTTGCGAAACATCAGGTGCGGCGAGATGTCGCCGGAAGCGGCGCATTGAGGAAAGATGAACCAGTCGGCTTGATGGCGTTTTCGGACTTCCTGCCGGACCTCGTGCCAGAAGTCGGCGGAAACCTCCGAGAGGCCTTCCGTCTCCTGCGAGGGAGCGGCCAGGTTGATCACGACGCCGGTGAGCTCCTCCCGGTCATTCCAGAAGAAGAGCATCGGCACCCCAGGGTCCTCGAACCCTTCGATCCCCATGAAGTCGTCCCGGCTGGTGTCCCCGTACATCACCGACTCGCCGCCGCGATAGACGGCGCGGCGGTTGTGTCCGACCACGGCTTGTCCCAGTCCCCAGCTCATGGCGGCCGGCTTGCGGCTCTGCCAGGCTTTCGCCAGACCCTCGGACAACCGGTCCACCAACCACCGTCCGTACTCGGTTGAGCTCATGGCCACCGGCGGCGGTTCGTCACCCCACCAGATGCTGAAGGTGCCGTCGACCTGTCCCGGGGCGGTATGGGTGTGGGTGGCGTGAAGGAACACCTTCTCCGGGTCGAGGTCCTTCAGCTCTTGGGAGACGGAACGCCGCAGACCCTCTTCGGTGACCTGCCGGATGTAGCCGAGATCGCAGGAGATCATGACGGCCTGCTCCAGGGACCGGCCGTCCTGCTTCGTCTCGAGCGCCAGGACCGTCGCCGTCAGCGGGTCCCGGGCCCGGCCGGCGATGCGCGGGTGCATCTGACCCACGAGGGCCACTTCCCGGGGCGGCGTGATCTCCACCTCGGCCCAGCCCACATGGAGCGTTCCCTCGGAAGCCAGACCCGGCGCCGAGCACGCCGAAAGGGCGACCGCAATAATGAGATGGCAAGATACCAATGCCGGGAACCGTTTCATTATCATTCTCCGCAGGTTAGTCATAAGATACACAGTGAACCGGCGGCCTTCGAGAGTCCCATGGAAGATAAATGGAAGAAATCAAGGGAGTTCCTGGTTCGGGCCGAAGGGTCCCTGGCCGGCGGCGTCAGCAGTCCTTTCCGGCGCAAGTCTCCCGTGCCGCTGTTCTTTCGGGACGGCTCGGGTTGCCGGCTGGAAGACGTGGACGGGAACCGCTACATCGACTACGGCCTGGGCTGGGGCCCACTGATCCTGGGCCATCGCCATCCCGACCTGCTGGAGACGCTGCGGGACCAGGTCGAACGCCCCTTCCATTACGGCGCCCAGCACGAGCTGGAGTCCCGCCTGTCCGAGCGGGTTCAACGGCTGGTTCCCTGCGCCGAACGGGTCGCGTTCACTTCCAGTGGAAGCGAAGCGGTGCAACTGGCCCTGCGTCTCTCGCGAGCCTTCACCGGGCGGAAGCTCGTGGTCAAGTTCGAAGGCCACTACCACGGCTGGATGGACTCGATCCTGGCCAGCTACCACCCCGCGCTGGAAGAAATCGGGACCGTCGAGCGTCCCCGGACCGCACCCGGCACCCGGGGACAGTTGCTGGCCGCGCTGGACGATCTGCTGGTCTGCGCCTGGAATCGAACGGACCTGGTTGAAGGCCTCTTCCGGCAGCACGGCGGCGACATCGCCGCGGTGATCATGGAGCCGGTCCTGTGCAACAGCGGTTGCCTGCTGCCGCGGGAAGATTACCTGCGCAACGTGCAAGAGATCTGCGCCCGGCACGGCGCCCTCCTGATCTTCGACGAGGTCATCACGGGCTTCCGCATCGCCCTGGGCGGCGCCCAGGAGCATTTTGGACTCACGCCCGATCTGTGCACTCTCGGAAAAGCCATCGGGGGCGGCCTGCCCTTCAGCGCGGTGGCCGGCCGGCGGGCCATCATGGAGCAACTGATGGACGGCGTCGCCTTCGGCGGGACCTACAACGGCAACCCCCTCTCGGTGGCGGCGGCCGACACCACCCTGGCCGCACTCGAGAAAGACGGCGGCGCTCCTCTGGCTCAGGCGCTGGCCATGGGAGAGAGGCTGATGAAGGGATTGCGGACCCTTGCGGCGGACCGGCCGTTCCCGGTGAAGATCACCGGTCTGGGCACGGCGTTCAGCGTGCACTTCACGGAAAAGGACGACCTGGCCGACTATCGGGATACCCTGGAAGACGACACGGACCGCCTGAGCCGGTTCGTCATGGAGGCCTTGAAAGAGGGCATCTACCTCCTGCCCGACGGCAGATGGTACGTCTCGGCCGTCCATGGCGAGGAGGACATTGCCGAGACGCTGGACAAGATGTCACGGGTATTCCAACGGCTATGCTGATTTCCGCGCCACTCCCGGGTCTCTCGGCGCTGACTCTGAGGGCCATTTTTTCGCTCCCGATTCTGCTGGGGTTGGGGGAAGAAATTCGGGCGGCCGGACAGGAATCGGTCTGCGGGGGGAATTACGAGGAAGCCCTGTCCCTGATTCTCCAGACTCGAACGGTCGAGGCCAGGGACAAGCTCCGGGAGTGCGTGTCCGCCGGCCCGGCCAACGCCGACCTGCACTATCAGCTCGCCCGCACCCACATCGTCGACTTCAACCAGTCGCGCACCGCCGCCGCGGGACGGGAATCCCTGGGGCAGGCCGTTCGCGAGCTGGACCGGGCGCTCGCCATCGACCCCGAACATCTCAACGCACTCCGCCTGAAGTACCCGATCCACCGGGGAAAGGGGAGCGTCTACTACGATCCCGGGGGCGCCTACGAACTGGCCCGGAAGGTCATGGCGATTCGGCCCTCGTCCCACCCCTTTCTGCTGAATGTCGCCGAGTGGATGGGACTGAGCGGGGTCCGGTTCTACGTCGAGACCGCAGACCGGGTGCCACATGATTCCATGATCGGACTCGACCGCGCCGCCTCCCTCCTGGAGCGAATGCTCGCCGAAACGGCGCCGTTCACACCGGACGAGGAGTCGGCGCTCATCCTGCTGGCCAAAGTCCAGGCCAAGAGCGGCCGGCACGCCGAGGCCATCGAGACCTATCAGTCCGCGCTCCTCCGGCGCCTGACGCCCGGCCAGCGGATCGAAGCCTTCCGCGGAGTCGCCACCAGCCATATTCACCTGGGGAACTACCCGGCGGCCGGGAAGTCCATTCTCAACGCCTTGCAGATTCGAGCCGATCCGTTCAGCCAGTGGCTGTTCAAGGTGGTGCTGGACCGTCTGGGAAGTCTTCCGGTCGATTTCCCTCCCGAGCTGCTCTTTCCGCTTCGTTCGGAACCGGCCGGCCGAGTGAATCCGCCGCTGCTGGAATTCACCGACGTGGCCGCCAGTCTCGGCGTCAACCGGCGGGACGGCCACGGGACCTGCGCCTGGGGCGACTTTGACGGCGACGGCGACCTGGACCTGCTCCTGGGCGGAAGGGACACCTTCGTCGCACTCTACCGCAACGACGGGCGCCGGTTCGTGGAGGTCACGGACCGGGCGGGGCTGTCGAGGGTCCCGTCGGGCTACAGCCTCAACTTCGTCGACTACGACAACGACGGGGCCATCGACATCTACCTCTGCCTCAACGGCTGGAGCGGCCCCATGGCCAACCGGCTCTTCCGGAACCGGGGGGACGGGACCTTCGAAGACGTCTCGCGACACGCGGGCGTGGCCGACCCGGGCTCCGGATTCGTATCCCTCTGGGGAGATCTCGACAACGACGGCGACCTGGACCTGGTGGTGGGCAACGGGGTGCTGAGGGACGGGTCGACCACCCAGATCTACCGGAACAACGGCAACGGGACCTTCGCCAACGTGACCCGGCAAGCCGGCCTGGCGGAGCCTCCCGAATTCGGGACCATCGGGATCGCCCTGGGCGACTACGACCGGGACGGCGACCTGGATCTGTTCATCAACGGCTGGGACCCCGCTCCCAACCGCCTCTATCGCAACAACGGCAACCTCAGCTTCACCGAGGTGGCCCGTCAGGCGGGGGCCGTTCAGCCCGCCCACGCCGGATACGTCTGTTTCTTCTTCGACTACAACAACGACGGCTATCCCGACCTCCTGGCCACCAGCCTGGGGACCTGGCCGGCGGTGTTGGCCGGCCTGCAGCGGACCTACTCCGTCCCCAACCTGGAGGCGGTCGATCGCAACGCCCCCCGGCTGTTCCGAAACAACCGGGACGGGACCTTCACCGATGCGACCTGGGAGTCCCGGCTCTACTACCCGGTGGGCAGCATGGGCGCCGGCGTGGCCGACGTGGACAACGATGGGTACATGGACATCTTCTTCGGCACGGGAGACCCGCAGCTCTCCCGCCTGGAGCCCAACCGTTTCTTCCGCAACAACGGCGACGGGACCTTTTCGGACCTGACCATGACCTCGGGGCTGGGCCACATCGGTAAGGGGCACGGCGTGACCTTCATCGACTACGACGGGGACGGCGACCTGGATATCTACGCCCAGATCGGGGCGGCCGATCCAGGGGACATGTGGGAGAACGCCTTCTACAGGAACGAGAAAGGGAACCGGAACCACTGGCTCCAGGTCGATCTCGCCGGAACCCGAAGCAACCGCCACGGCGTGGGAGCCACGCTGGTGGCCCGGGCCGGCGGCCTGATCGTGCACCGCGAGGTGAAGGGCAGCGAGGGATTCGGGTCCACCAACCCCTATCGGATGAGCTTCGGGTTGGGGGGCAGGACCCGGGTGGAATCGCTTGAGGTCCACTGGCCGAGCGGGGAGAAACAGACCCTCCATGACCTGCCGGCCGACCGGGTGATCTTGGTGACGGAAGGGGAATAGGGGCGGAGGGGCGTCTTATAGGCGCCGGGAATTCTTTCGTTGTGTTGCCACTCCGGAGACCGGCGCCCGGAAGGACGCCGGTCCCAGTCGGCGCGTAAAACACGCCGCTCCGGACGCCCTTCCCAGTCGGTGCCCGGAAGGACGCCGGTGCTCGTTTGGAGGGGCGTCATTCTTGGCGCCCTCTTTCGAGCGTTGGGTGTGCTCGAAGCTCGGCGGCTGGACGTCTTGGGGGCTTTTCTTCGGAGCTCCCCCACCGGCCCCGGTCCGGCGAAATCCTGCGTGAAAAGGAGTGGGGGTTTTCCTACCCCCACTCCCTCGGGGGGACTAAAAGTCCCCCCTCCTATTCGCCTAACTCCGGCCCCGCCGGAGACCAGCGAAAGCAACCGTAGAGAAGAGGGGGACAAGAATGTCCCCCCTCCGGGGGGCATGTTTTTCTCAGACGAAGGGAGGTCGGTCCTTCCGTTCGTTTTCGGGCTGGGGGAGGGGTGAGGACGAACACGGGCGAGGGAGAGACGATGCGTCCGCTCGGTTTTTCTTGAATGCGAGGTCGTGAGACGGTGCCAAGGATGACGCCGCTCCTTCACTTGCAACATGGATACTCCACCTGAAAGACGCCGCTCCGCGTGAAACACGTCGCTCCTCACAGCCCGAGGATGCGGGCGGTCGTCCCGCCCATGATCTGGGCGAGATCCGCCGGACCCAGGAAACGGCAGTATTTCTCGATCCAGTCACGGGACTGGCGGTAGGTGCAGAAGCGGTTCTGGAAGGGCATGTCGGTGCCCCACAGCAGTTGGGCGGGACCCACGTGTTCCGCCATCGCCTCCAGGGTGGGCCACACCTCCCGGTAGGGGTAATCGAAGAGATCGCCGAGCCGCACCGGGAAGCTCACCTCCAGGTTGCATTTCGGGTTCCGGAAGGGTTGCCAGATGTCCGGCGGCAGACGGAGCCCGTCCCCGTCCAAAAATACGCGCCAGGGAAAGCCGTGGGTGAGGCTGCACACCGTTTCGGGATAGCGTTCCATCCAGCGCATCAGGATTCCCAGTTCGTTGAGATACCCGGCGCGTTGGTCCTCCAGGGACACGGCGCCCGGTCCCGTGCCCAGAGTGAAGAAGACCGGAACCTTCCAGGAGGTGGCCGCCTCCCAGAAGGGACGATAGGGGCCGTCGTCCCAGGGAGCGCTGCTTCCCAGGTAGCCCAGAGGGGGAATGAACTTGATGGCGTGAAGGCCGAGCTGGTTGATGGCCGTGTCCAGTTCCCGGATGACGGCGTCGGTTTCCGTTGGAATCCGCCATTCATCCACCGGAGCCATGGAGCGCAGGCGGTCCGGATACAGGCGCACGCTGTCCGCCAGATAGCGACTGTCGCGGATCAACATGGGGTCGGTGTGCAGCAGCGTCACGTCAACGCCGGCGTAGTCCATCTCGGCGATAAGGCTGTGAGGTGTGAATTCCAGATTTCGCAGGTTGGGGGGATAGAACTGTTTCGTGTAGTCCTCCCCGTCAATGGTCCAGACCACCCGGCCGCGTTCGTGATCCACTCGGAAGTTCACGTCGGGCAGATCGGACAGATTCTTGAATCCCTTCGGCGCCAGGGGCTCGGACGAGGCCGGCGCCCGGTCCCGAACCCTCCAGGCGGGTTGATGGTGTCCCGCGTGAGCCGCCTGGATCCAGGCCAGGTGCTTTTGGGGACTGGCGTGCCCCGCCGGCTCGTCCCCGGGTGGAAACACGTAGGCGTGCGAGTCTACGATCATGGTCCTTCCCTTTCTCAGCGGGTTGTCGTCTCCGGACGGGCCGGTCCCCGGCTTTTGGATCGGCGTGTCGGAGGAGTCACTGAGGCAGGATCCGGCCAGCAGACCTGCTGCCAATCCGGCCGCCCCTTTGAGGAAATCCCGTCTTCTGGCCATCGTCTTACTCCCGTTGCTCGAAGCTGGATCATATCCGACTCTGGTGGAAATATGAGATAGGCCCATCCTTGTGGGCAATCCTCGCAACTGCCACAATCTGCCCAAGGACGCCTGTCATACGACCCACGCGGTGTGCGGGCCGAGGTGAAGATTTTGATCCATTTGCCCCTCTCATTCATCCTTGCCGCGGCTCTCGCGGGCCCGCAGCCGGCGCCGGCGGCCGGCCATCCGCTCGATCCGCTCAGCTACCGGGAAGTCTGGCGAGTGCTCGAACTCCTCCGAGATGCCGGGCACATGGACAGGGAGACCCGATTCTCCCAACTGACGCTACGGGAACCTCCGAAGCGGGAGGTGCTGGCCTGGCGTCCGGGCGCCGAGATGCCTCGCAAGGCCTACGCCGTGGTGCGCCGCGGCGATGACGCGTTCGAGGCGATCGTGGATCTGACCGAGGACCAGGTCGCGTCCTGGACCCCGTTGAAGGGTGTCCACGCGAACTGGAATGCCGACGACTCCAAGGCCATGGTCGACAAAGTGCTCGAACATCCGGACTTCGTCTCCGGCCTGGAGGCTCGCGGAATCACCGACAACACCTTTCTCAATTGCGGCACCGGTCCGCCGGGCTACTTCGGAACCGAGGAAGAACGCGGGCGGCGCCTCGGGAACGTCCGGTGCTCCGAGCCCCGTGGGGTCCGAAACGCCTGGACCCGCCAGGTCGAGGGCCTGTCGGCTGTGGTCGATCTCGAATCGGAAGAGGTCCTTCGGGTCGTCGACGATGGTCCCGTGCCGCTCACCGCGACCGACGCGGATTATGACCGCACCACGCTCGAACGCCCCCGGAAAGTTCCGGGCCCGCTCGACACTCGTCAGCCGCTGGGCCCCGGATTCCAACTCGACGGGCGCCAGGTTCGTTGGCAGAACTGGCGCTTCCACCTGCGGCCGGACCAGCGTGTCGGTGTGGTCCTTTCCCTGGTGAGCTACCAGGAGAAACCCGGCGAGCCCGCCCGTTCAGTGATGTACCAGGGGCACTTGTCCGAGATATTCGTTCCCTACATGGATCCTTCCTTCGGATGGTACCGCCGCAACTTCATCGACGTCGGCGAATTTATGTCCAGCGGGTTGGCGAACGCGCTCCTTCGGGGTCGTGACTGTCCCGGCTACGCCACCTACATCGACACAGTGATCAGCAACGAAAAGGGCCGTCCGCGCACCGTGGCCGACACGATCTGTGTCTTCGAAAGGGAGACCGGTGATCCCTCCTGGCGCCATTGGTCTTCCGAGCTGCCGGACAGCCGGCGCAGCCGCGACCTAGTCGTTCGTGTCGGGGCCGTCGTCGGCAACTACGACTACCTGCTCGACTGGATTTTCCGCCAGGATGGCGCCATCGAGGTGCGGGTGGGTACGACCGGCATCGTCGAAGCCAAGGCGACCAAGTCGGAGAATGCCCTGGAGGCGGAGCCCGGCGCCGACGCCTACGGCCGCTTCGTGGACCGCAACATCGTGGCGGTGAATCATGACCACTACTTCAGCTACCGTCTCGACCTGGACGTCGACGGCGCCAAGAACCGCTTCGTGGCCGACCGCCTGGTGACCCGGCGGCTGCCCGAAGGCCACCCCCGCCGGAGCCTGTGGGTTCGGGAGCCGCACGTCCCGGCCAGCGAGCATGAAGCGAAACTGGACATCAATCTCCAACGGCCCGCGCTGTGGCGCGTTCTCAGCAACGGCCGGCGAAACTCCTCCGGCTACCCCACGAGCTTCCAGGTGGTTCCCGGCAGGAACGCCAACACACTCCTGTCGGAAGACGACTACCCGCGGCGGCGCGCCGGATTCATCGACCACCACCTCTGGGTGACGCCGCAACGGGACGAGGAGCGCCACGCGGCCGGCGATCACCCCACCCTGAGCGAGCCCGGCCAGGGGTTGCCGGCGTGGACGGCAGCCGACCGGCCCATCCGTGACACGGACATCGTGGTCTGGCACACCATCGGCATGCATCATCTGCCCCGCTCCGAGGACTGGCCGGTCATGCCGACGGTCTGGTACGGCTTCGAGCTCCGTCCATTCGATTTCTTTGATCGCAACCCAGCGCTCGACCTCCCCTGACCTCTCAGGCTCCGACCCGGCCCGGCAACACGAGAAAAGACGTTCCCCGCGAACCGAAAGCTTATTCTTGGCGGTATTCCCGATTCCTTCTGGACGAGTGCGCCGTGCTCCTCCACAATGAATCCTTCTCCAATTCTCTGTTGTTCCGAGTGCCTCGCGGCATGATCCGGCGGAGTCTCTGCCATGCATTTCAAGAAACGGTTTCTGCTGCTCCCGATGTTGATTCTGGTCGCGGCCTGCTCGGATACGGGCGACGAAGGTCCGGCCCTCGACACTGCCGAAGAACCGGCGGAAACCGGTTCTTCGGAAGCCATCTATCTGAGCGACCTGGACCGGTCGGCGCCCCGGTCCGCCCTTGCCCGGGAGTGGAAACACGGGACTTGGCGGCTTTTCGACTACACCGCCGAACGGGATGCCGAAGACATTGACATCGAATCCATTCACGACGCGTTTGATCAGAAACCCGATCCCGAACGGACCTTCTCCGGCACTCTGCTGCTGGCCATGCATGACAGCCGTGCTCCCGAGATTGCCTACTCCCCGGACCGCACCGGGTGGCATCGAATCTACATCGGCATCTATCAGAAGCCCTTCGAAGGCGCCAACGCGGTCGACGTCCGACTCTCCCGGGATCCGGCGTTCACCACGTTGGAGGGACGCGAGGGAGGCAAGGACCATCAGGAAAGCCGGCTACTGGAGATTTATTGGAAGACGGCCGACCTGACGGGACAGGATATTCATTTCCGTCAGATCACGTTTCCGCGAATCCGCGACGCGTGGGTGGCTTTCATCAAGCTGATTCCTTTGTCCCAGGAGCAGGTGCGGGAATTCGAGGCGGATCGCGCCAATCCGGAACATAAGAGGCTTTTCGTTCACATCGATCCGGGGATCGCCAACGAATCGGGCTCCAAGAAGACGCTCCTTTCCCTGCTGGACCCGCTCCGCCACGGAGACGTGGCCCGCCTCTACTGGGAAACGGCCATGGGGGATCGGGTCTTCTACCGGTCCGGCATCGGCCGGCATCCGACGGAGACGCAAGACTACGGAGACGATCCGGACAACCCCTTTTTCGAACGCCCGTATGGCAGGATCGAAACCAAGACCTGGGAGGCCTACAGGAAGTCCGGGGTCGAACCACTGGAGGTGGCGGTTGAATTCGCGCGAGAGCATGGGATCGAACTCCACGCCTCCTACCGGGTGGGGGGCTTTCACTTTCCGGCTCCCTACTACTCGGAACCCGGGGGCAGTTTCTTCGAGCAGCATCCGGAACTGGTGTGCGTCGACCGCGAGGGCAATCCGCTGCCCCGGATCTCCTACGCCTTTCCCGAAACTCGAAAGTACGTCCTCTCGCTGCTCCGTGAAATGGCGTCCAACTACGCCATCGACGGCGTGGCCCTCCTCTACAATCGGCGTCCGCCGCTGCTGGCCTACGAGGCTCCCATCGTGGAGGGTTTCCAGGCCGAGTATGGAGAGGATCCCAGGGAGCTGGATCCTCTGGACGAACGCTGGCTGCAGTATCGGTCCACCTTTCTGACCCGGTTCATGCGGGAGCTGAGGGAGATGCTGGACAGCGTGGAGCATGATCAGGGGCGCAGCCGGCTGGCGGTGACCGCAGTCGTGTGCCGGCCGGGCGAGAACATCCTGCACGGCATGGACCTGAAGACCTGGATCCGCGAGGGCCTGGTGGACACTCTGATCCCCTATTCCTCCTCGGTCCGGCTGAACAGTTTCGTGCCCGCCTGGGATGATCCGAAGGATGTCGAGCATTTCGTGTCTCTCGTGGACGGGACCGGCTGCACGCTGGCGCTGAACCTGATGCCCCGGGGGGTGTCGTCGCGCGAGTACTACGACATGGCCTACCGCCTGTACCAGTCCGGGGTCCAGCGATTCTTCTTCTGGGACGGTCTGGGCCGGACCGGCGGTGTGGGCCGGTGGCGGCGGGCCGCTCGTATCGGGCATCGTTCAGAGGTGGAGGATTGGGTCCAGAAGGGGAAGCCCAGCCTCCTCCCGGCCGCCAGCCGCCTGTGGCGGCTGGACGGCTGGGATCTCAGGTTGGAAACTCCAGGATAGGCTGGGAGGAAAGACACATGATGGCACGCAGGCAGTTTCTCGCATTCATGGCCGCCACACCGGTGATGAGCAAGGTGCCCGTGCGCGACGCCGGCCGGGTGGAGGTGGTCTTCAAGAGTCCCGGTCCCCACCCCAACGGTCTGCAGGCGACCCAGGACGGACTTTGGATCATCGACGGCGATAACGGCCGCGCATTTCTCGTCCGTTACGAGGACGGAAAGGTCCTTCGCGGCTTCGACACCGATTGCGTCAAACCCAGCGGGATTACCTACGACGGCGAGGCGATCTGGATGGCCTCCACCTACAGCCGGGAGATCATCCGTGCCGACGCGACCAATGGCACGACGATGGCGAAGCACTTCACGCCGGGGGCGGGCGTGATCTACAGAATGCCTTCGGATGCTCCCCACCGGCAGAGTCCGCTCTCTCCTCCTCCGGAGCCTGCTCCGAGCGGACAGCCCGCGCCCGCCGCCTACGACAGCAGTCCCCGCGACGGAACCGGCGCTCACGGTCTGGAGTGGCGGGACGGCAAACTCTGGGTGGCGGTGCCGCCGTCGCGAATGATCTATCGCATCGATCCCGAGAACTGGATCGTCGAGCAGCGGTTCCCCACCTCCGGGAACCGTCCGCACGGGATCGGTTGGGACGGGGGGGACCTGTGGTGCGCGGACACCAACCAGAACGCTTTCTTCAAGCACGATCCCGGTACGGGAGAGATCGTCGAGAGGATCCAGCTCGGGGACGAGGATCCGGTGCCCCACGGCATGAGCATCCGGGACGGTGTTCTTTGGTACTGCGACGACGTGGGGGTTGTCTGCCGGATGGAGATCTAGGAGGGGCGATTTCCTAATCGCCCACCAGGAATGGCGATTTCTAGTCGCCCTGTCTTCTTTGCTCCCGTACGACTCAACCATCGAAAAGCGTACAAGGGGGACTGCTGTCCATAAGCGCTAAGTTGATTGATGGACCGGAAAGTTGAGATCGCCAGATCCGGTCAATTCGCCGGGGAAACCGGAAGCGGGGGTCGGAAAACCCCCGCTCCTACAGGAGGGACGTTCCTGTCCCCCCCGTCCCCGGAGCCGGTCAGGCATACAGGTTAGCGCTTATGGGACTGCCGTCCCCCTACCTCCCCCTGGTCGGCGGCAGGGATGCCGACGTTCCTGGCCGGCGGTTAGGAAACCGCCGCTCCTCCAGCCTCGCGATCAGCTCGGGACTCGGATCGTCCCCCTGCTTGAAGGCCATGAGCTGGATCTCTTCGAAGCGGTCGCCGACGATGCCCTGGGCGTCGCAGATCCGCTTCACCTGCTCCCGAAAGACTTCCAGTTCCGGCCCGGTCCGCTCGGCCTGCCACATCGTCGGTCTTCGCGCGGGGTAGGTGATGGTGTTGAGCGAAAGTCTCACCAGGCCGCTGGTGTTGGGGATCGCCCGGTGGACGGCGCAACTGTGGAACATGAGGAGGTCCCCCACTTCGAACCGCGAGGAGGTCCATTGGCCGCGGATGTCTTCGGGTCGCACTCCCTTCTGCGGCCGTCCCTTGAAGAAATAGGAGTAGACTCCGTCGAATTCCACATGTTCCCGGAGGCCGTGCCGGTGGGAGCCGGCGGCGATGGCCAGCCCTCCGTTGGCGATCTCCAGCCATCAGCGGGATCCAGATCATGCGGAACTCGTCGGTCTCCCGGATGTAGAAGTGGTCCTGGTGAGGCGGCGTGAGATAGGGAGCGTCGGTGGGCATGGAGTAACGGAATCCGATGGACCGGGCGACCCGCACCCTCTCTCCAAACGCGAGGTCGACGGCCTTCTGGAGTTCGGGAGAAGCCATCAGCTTCCCGGGGGACTTCAGCCTGTAGAGGGGTCCGCTGTCGACTTCGACGGCGCTGGCCCCGGGCGTCGCCCGCGGTTCGGCCGAACCCTTTCGCATGAAGCCCTGCTCCTGCAGGACGCGGGCGATGTCCTCCTTCGCTCTGAGAACGGTATCCGCGTTGAGGGCGCCCTTGAAGAACAGGTAGCCGTTCTCGTCGAAGGAACGCCGGATCTCCGCCGGTTCGTCGCCGCCGATCCGGACCTCATGGAAAGGGGCGAGTGGTTCGCCGGATCGTGCGTCTGCATTGTGCGTCATGCGCCCTTCTCGATGGTCAGGTCCCTACTGCCCGCTCCCGGCCGGAATCACGGGGAGCACCAGGTGGGAGGGGTAGTGGTCGTTGTGGTAGACGGTCTGGTTGGCCACCACGAGCTTGTCGCTCGTCCCCAGCGGCTCGCCGATATTCTGGTTTCGGGCAAACCGGGGGAAGTTGCTGCTGGAGACCTCCAGCCGGATCCGGTGCCCCGCCTTGAAGACGTAGCTGGTCTCCCAGAGGCTGATGTCGTACTCGTAGACCTTCCCCGGCTCGATCAACGTCGGAGTCTCCAATCCATCCCGGAAGCGCGCGCCCCGGATCCCCTCGCAGACGTGAATCGCCTGGCCGTCGGGATGCAGGTCGCTCAGCGTCGCGGTCCAGTCGGTGTCCACGGCGCTGGAGGCCGCGTAGAGCTTGAAGTCGACGGGCCCGGTGACTTCCATGTCCCGTTCCAGCGGTTCCGAGGTGTAGACCAGAATGTCCTTGCGGCTCTGAACGGAACTCCTGTCTTTGCGCCCGCGAATCTCACCGTGAGTCGAGATCTGCCCTCCCAGTGTCGGCACCGGATCCTCCGGATCGTAGGCGTAGCGGTCCGGGGGCTCGTCCTGGGCCGGAGATGACGCCAGAGTGCCGTCCCCCTGGTCTCCGTTGGCCTTGCCCGAGCTGTGAATGTAGTACTTCGTGAACCGGGTCCGGGCCAGGGGCCACTCGTTCTCGAAGCGCCAGACGTCGGGACCCATGACGAAGATCTTGATGGGGGGTTCCTTGTCGATGCCGTTCTGGATGCCCTTGAGCCAGTAGTCGTACCATCTCAGCTCCACGTCGAGCAGCTCGGGATAGGAGTTGGTCCCCCCATGCACCCAGGGACCCACCAGGATCTTCGTCCCCTTACGGGCGGCCTCGGATCCGCCCTCTTCGGTGAAGCCCTTGAAGTTGCGCCAGCCCTCGTGGACCAGGTTGTCGTACCACCCGGTCATGAAGTAGGCGGGCACCTGGATCTGCCCGTACTTCTCCTTGATCCCGTACGCTTGCCAGTATTCGTCGTACTTGGCGTGGGCGAACCAGTCCTTCACGTGCTCGACCTGCGGGAATTCGTCGACCGCCGCAATCAGGGGAAGCCGTCGATAATGGGGGTCTTCCGAGGGCAGGATCTTCTGGGTCTGCGAGCCCTGCTTGGTGAAGAGTCCGAACTCGAAGACCACGTTCAACTGCATGACGCCGTCGTTGTAGAGGTGGCCGAAGTTGGTCTGCTGGTTCTCGCGCGGCACCAGGCACTTGAGATGGGGGCTGCCCAGAGGAGCCGGCATCACCTGGGTGAAACCGTTGTAGGAGATCCCCATGGTGCCGATCTCGCCGTTGGACCAGGGCTGCCGGCCCAGCCACTGCTGGGCGTCATACCCGTCGCGGGGTTCGTTCACGTAGGGAACCCATTTCCCGCCCGAGTCGTAGCGTCCCCGGGAATCCACCAGGGCGACGGCGTAGCCTCGCTTGGCGAAGTACTCGGCGTGTTCGTTCTGGAAGGGAGCCCGGAAGTACCTCAAGAGCATGAGAGTCGGAAACTTGCCCGGCGCATCGGGACGATAGACGTGGGCGGCCAGGTTGACGCCGTCCCGCATGGGGACGGGGACCTTGCTCTCGTCGATGATCTCGTGAACGGGCTGGGAGGGGCCAGCCGGTTCAGGGACCGAGCAGCCCGGAAGCAGCAGCATCAGACAAGCGAACAGTCGCACCGGAGAAGTCATTTCAGGCCTCCCTTTCCAACCCCCATCTCAGAATGTTTCGAGGGCGTCGCAACAGGACGGAACGGAATCGAAATGCGTCTTCAGACAGAAAATCGAGGCAGGGTATTTTCAAGTTCGGCGTTGGATTCTAACATGGTCCCATAACTCAATCAGGAGCGACCCGTCATGAAACCATTTCTCGACTCTTCCGGCGTCATCAACAACGGTCCCGAACTGGCCCGCCGCATGAAAAGGGACGGCTATCTCTTCGTGCGCGGTCTGTTGCCGGCGGAACCGCTGGAATCCGTGCGCATGCAGTTTCTGGAAATCGCGGCCGCCAACGGCTGGATCAGCACTCGGGCCCCGTTGGAGGAGGGCATCGCCGACCTGACGGGGTTCTGTGTCGAGCCGGAGCCGAAATACATGAATGTCTACGAGCAGTTCTACTTGCTCCAGGACTTCCACGCGTTGCCTCACCACCCGCAAATCCTGGGGTTGCTGGAGCGGATGCTGGGAGAGCCGGTCGTTCACCATCCGCGCGTCATCGCCCGCTTCATGTTCCCGCAGCGCAACGCCTACACGACCAAGGCGCACCAGGACTACATCCCGATCCAGGGGACCGAAGACACCTACACCGCCTGGGTTCCGCTTTCCGACCTGCCGGACGAAATGGGCGGGCTGCAGATCGCCGCCGGCGCGCACCTGGGCGGGGTCTACGACATCAAGCCGGCCCTGGGCGCCGGCGGTTTCGAGATCGACGACGACCTGGGAGATTGCTGGGTGGGCAACAGTTTCGGGCAAGGCGACGTGCTGTTCTTCCATAGCCTGGCGCCCCACCGCGGGGTCCCGAACCGGGGAAAGCGCATGCGCATGTCCATTGACGGCCGGTACCAGAAGCGGAGCGATCCCATCACCAAGGACAGCCTGCAACCCCATGCGGGTATCGACGGGTTGAGTTGGAACGAGATCTACGCGGACTGGACTTCCGACGAATTCCAATATTACTGGAAGGATTGGAATCCCCGGATCGTCGACTATGACCCCAGCTACTTCGAACGGCGCGACGAGCTGGCCATGGAGATGGCGGAAAATGGGGACGAACTGGCCCGCTCCACCCTGCAGCGCATCGTGGCCCGGGACCTCAATCCGGAAAAACGCGCCCGCGCCCAAACTCTCCTGACAAAACTCGACGCCTGAGGAGGGGCGTCTGGAGGGGCGTCTTTCCAGGCGCCCACTGGGAGCGGCGTCCTTCCGGGCGCCTTCTGGGAGGGGCGTCTTTCCAGGCGCCCACTGGGAGCGGCGTCCTTCCGGGCGCCCATTGAAACCGGCCGCTTTCCACCCGCCCATCCCCAGACTCACAAAATACCCACAATCTCCCGACCGACCACCCACCCCACCCCCATTGGGTATAATCTGCGCTTTCCCCATGCAGAAATACTCCTTTCTGAGCCTGGCCCGGAACGCCCTCACCTACCACGAAAACTGGCAACGCGCCTGGCGGAGTCCGGACCCCAAACCCGGGTACGACGTGGTCATCGTGGGGGGCGGCGGCCACGGACTCGCCACCGCCTACTACCTGGTCAAGGAGCATCGCGTCGGCAGCGTCGCCGTCCTGGAGAAAGGCTACGTCGGCGGCGGCAACACGGGACGCAACACCGAGATCGTCCGCTCCAACTACCTCTGGGACGAGGCCGCCCACATCTACGAGTTCTCCCTGAAGCTCTGGGAGGGCCTGACCCAGCAGATCAACTTCAACCTGATGTTCAGCCAGCGGGGATTGCTGAGCCTGGGTCACACGCTCCAGGACCTACGGGACATCCAGCGCCGCATCAACGCCAACCTCCTCAACGGCATCGACAGCGAGTTCCTCACCCCGGAGCAGATCAAGGAGATGGTCCCCGCCATCGACGTCTCCCCCCGTGCCCGTTACCCCATCCTGGGAGCTTCCCTGCAGCGCCGGGGAGGGACGGCCCGGCACGACGCCCTGGCCTGGGGCCTCGCCCGGGCGGCGGATTCGGTGGGCGTGGACGTCATCCATAACTGCGAGGTGACGGGCATCCGCCGGGAAGGCGGAGCCGTCACAGGTGTGGACACGTCCCGGGGTTTCATCAAAGCCGGAAAGGTGGGTTGCGTCACGGCGGGCAACTCGGGCGTCCTGGCCTCCATGGCCGGAATGCGGCTGCCCTTGGAGAGCCGTCCCCTGCAGGCCTGGGTCTCCCAACCCCTCAAGCCGATCCTGGACGTGGTGGTCATGTCCAACGCCGTGCACGCCTACATCAGCCAGACCGACCGGGGCGAGTTGCTCTGCGGCGCCGGTGTCGATTCCTACAACGGCTACGGCCAGCGCGGGAGCCCCGCCACCCTGGAGCACGCCATCGCCGCCATCATCGAAATGTTCCCCAGGTTCAGCCGGGTTCGAATGCTGCGGCAGTGGGCCGGCACGGTGGACACCTGTCCGGACGCCTGTCCCATCATCGGGCTCACCCCCGTGAAGGGACTCTACTTCAACTGCGGCTGGGGGACCGGAGGCTACAAGTCGACACCGGGCTCCGGGTGGGTCTTCGCCTACACCATCGCGCAGAATCGCCCCCACCGCCTCAACGAACCGTTCTCGCTGGAGCGGTTCGCCACGGGGCACCTCATCGACGAGCACGGCGCCGCGGGAGTGGCCCACTGAAGCCCCAAGGACGGATCTCATGCTCCTGATCGAGTGTCCCTGGTGCGGCCCCCGCGACGAGTCGGAGTTCGCCTACTCGGGCGAGGCGCACATCGTCCGGCCCCTGACACCGGAAGAACTCACCGACGAAGAATGGGCCGACTACCTCTTTTGCCGGAGGAACACGCGGGGGGATCATCTGGAGCAGTGGTGCCACGCCTCGGGCTGCCGGCGGTACTTCAATGTCCAGCGCGACACCGTGACCTACCGGATCAAGTCGGTCTACAAGCCGGGCGAGCCGCCTCCGGGGGACCGGCCATGAGCCAGCCCCATCGCCTCGCCGAGGGCGGCCGGATCGACCGGAAACGGCCCCTGACGTTCACCTTCAACGGCCGCGTCTACCCCGCGTTCCGGGGAGACACGCTGGCCTCCGGGCTGCTGGCCAACGGCGTCCACCTGGTGGCGCGGAGCCTGAAGTACCACCGCCCCCGGGGGATCGTGGGCGCGGGCGTGGAGGAGTCCAACGCGCTGGTCCAGGTGGGAGAGGGGGCCCGCTCTCTGCCCAACCTGGTGGCCACCCAGGTGGAGCTCTACGACGGTCTTTCGGCCCGGAGCGTCAACGTCTTTCCCAGCGTCGGGTTCGACCTGCGGGCCGTCAACGGCTGGTTCGCGCGCCTGATGCCTCCCGGCTTCTACTACAAGACCTTCATGTGGCCCGCGGGATCGTGGCGGCAGTACGAGCATCAGATCCGCAAGGCCGCCGGCTTCGGCGTGGTCCCCACCGGCGCCGATCCCGACGACTACGACCACATGAACGTCCACTGCGACGTCCTGGTGGCGGGAGCCGGCCCGGCCGGCCTGGCCGCGGCCCTGGAGGCGGGACGCACCGGCGCCCGCGTGATCCTCATGGACGAACGAACCGAACCGGGGGGCGCTCTGCTCGCCGGCAGCGGCCGGATCGAAGGTCTCCCCGCCGGGCGGTGGGTCAACCGGATGGTGGAAGAGCTGGCTTCTCTGCCGGAGGTCCAGGTCCTGGCCCGGACCACCGTGGCAGGCTACTACGAGCACAACTTCCTGCTGGCCCTGGAGCGCCGGACGGATCACTTGGCTCCCGGTTCGGATCCCGGGCCGCGTCAGCGGCTCTGGCGGATCCGCGCCAAGCAGGTGGTGCTGGCCACGGGCGCCATCGAACGGCCCCTGGTCTTCTGCAACAACGACCGGCCCGGCGTCATGCTGGCCTCCGGGGTCTCGGAATACATCCACCGTTATGCCGTCCTTCCCGGATCCCGGGCCGTGGTCTTCACCAACAACGACAGCGCCTACCAAACGGCATTCGACCTGCTCGACGCGGGCGCGCAGGTGGAAGCCATCGTGGATTCCCGGCCGGCTGGCCAGCGGAGTGCGGAAGCGCGGGAACGGGGCCTCCAGGTCATGAATCGGCACGCCGTCGTCGATGTCCGGGGAGCGAAGAGAATACGGGGCGTCCGGCTCATGGCGCTGAGCGCCGACGGCGGGTCCGTTTCAGGAAAAGGCCGCCTGGCGTGCGACCTTCTGGCCGTGTCCGGCGGCTGGAGTCCCACCGTGCAGCTCCACGCCCAGTCCGGCGCCCGGCCCGCCTACGACGCCCGGAAGGTCTGCTTCGTTCCCGGCCCTTCGGTCCAGGCGGAGCGTTCGGCGGGGGCCTGCCGGGGGAGTTTCGATCTCCAGGCCTGCCTCACGGAGGGGTTCCGGGCGGGCGCGGCGGCGGCTCACGCCACGGGTCACGGCGACGGCGGACTCTCACGGCCGATCCCGAGCGTGGAGGGCAGGGAGGGAGATCCGATCCAGCCGCTCTGGATCGTCCCGGCCGGCAAACCCGTTTCCCGGGTTCCCAAGCAGTTCGTCGATCCCCTCATGGACGTCTCCGCCGCCGACATCCTGACGGCGGTGCGGGAGGGTTACGACTCCATCGAGTACGTCAAGCGGTACACCAACCTGGGCATGGGACCCGACCAGGGGCGGCTGGGCAACGTCAACGGCATCGCCATCCTGGCGGACCAGCACGGGACCGACCCGGGGTCCATCGGCACCACCACCTTTCGGCCCATGTATACGCCGGTCACCTTCGCGGCCCTTTCGGGAGGCGAGCAGAAGGAACTCTTCGATCCCGTCCGCAAGACCGCCATTCACGAGTGGCACGTCGAGCAGGGGGCCCTCTTCGAGAACGTGGGCCAGTGGAAGCGGGCGTGGTACTTTCCCTGGCCGGGCGAGTCGCTGGACGAAGCGGTCGACCGGGAGTGCCTGGCGGTGCGGCGCAGCGTCGGCGTCCTGGACGCGTCGACTTTGGGGAAGATCGACATCCAGGGGCCCGACGCCAACGTCTTCCTGAACCGGGTCTACACCAATCCCTTCATGAAGGTCCCGATTGGCCGTTGCCGCTACGGCCTCATGCTGGACGAGAACGGCATGCTGATGGACGACGGGGTGACCGCCCGGCTGGGCGAAGACCACTACCTCATGCACACCACCACGGGCGGCGCGGCCCACGTCATGTCCTGGCTGGAGCTGTGGCTCCAGACTGAATGGCCCGAATTGAAGCTCTACATGACCTCGGTCACCGACCATTGGGCAACCGTTTCCCTCTGCGGCCCCAACAGCCGCCGCGTCCTCCGGAAACTCTGCTCCGACGTGGACCTGAGCCGGGAATCCTTCCCCTTCATGGCCGTCCGGGAGGGCGCCGTGGCCGGCGTGCCCGCGCGGATCTTCCGGATCAGCTTCACGGGAGAGCTGACCTACGAGGTCAACGTCAACGCCAACTTCGGCCGCCACGTCTGGGAGGCGGTATTCGACGCGGGAGAGGAGTACGGAATCACTCCCTTCGGCACCGAGGCGATGCACGTCCTCCGGGCCGAGAAGGGATACGTCATCGTGGGCCAGGACACGGACGGCTCCGTCACCCCCGTGGACCTGGGCATGGAGCGCATGCTGGGCAGGAAGAAGGACTTTCTGGGAAAGCGGTCCCTCTTCCGATCCTACCTGGTCCGGAAGGACCGAAAGCAGTTCGTGGGGCTGCTGACCGAGGACCCGAAGGAGGTCCTGCCCGAGGGGGGACAGATCGTGGACGATCCGTCGGCGCCCCTGCCGCGGCCCATGTTGGGCCACGTGACGTCGTCCTACTACAGCGCCGCCCTGGAGCGTTCCATCGCTCTGGGCCTGGTCAAGGGGGGACACGGGCGCACGGGCGAGACCGTCCACATCCAGAACTTCGACGGCCGGACCATCGCCGCCAGGATCGCCGACCCGGTCTTCTACGATCCGAAAGGAGAGCGGCAGAATGTCTGACCTCAGGCAAGAGTCCCCTCTGGCCGGATTCCGGTCGAACACAGCCGCGGGAGAGGCCGGCAGCCCCGGCGTCATACTCACCGAGAGACCCTTCCTGGGCTACGTGAATCTGCGCGGCGATGCCGGCGACGCCACGTTTCTGGCCGCGGTGGAGGGAGTTCTGCGCGTTGCGCTTCCTCTCGATCCGAACACCATTGCCGAAGGCGAGGACGTCACCGCCTGCTGGATGGGCCCTGACGAATGGCTGCTCATTCTCCCGCCCGGCGCCCAGACTCGCGCCCTGGCCGCACTGGGGGAAGCTCTGGCGGCGCATCACGCCTCGGCCGTCGACACCACGGGCGGCTACACCCTGGTGAACGTCGCGGGAGCCCGGAGGCGGGAACTCCTGGCCAAGGGATGCACTCTGGACCTGCATCCCCGGAGCTTCTCTCCCGGCCAGTGCGCCCAGACCAATCTGGGCAAGGCCGGAGTCCTGTTGATTCCCAGGGGCGATGGCTCCGACGCCCAGTCCTTCGACGTGATCGTCCGGCGCAGCTTCGCCGACTATCTGGGCCTCTGGCTCCAACACTCGGCCCGCGAATACGGGGGAGCGGGAGCGGCGGTTTCCTAACCGCCGGCTCTTCATCCGCGTTCTACAATTCCGGAAACCACAGCCGCCGCGCGGTTTCCCCCAGGATCTGCCGGCGATCCTCCTCCTTCAGAGGCAGCACCTCCCGAAAAACGCGCAGATGCTCCGCGTAGCTCATCCTGGGCGTCCAGAGCCGGTTCGGGTAATTGCTTCCCCAGACACACCGCTCGGCTCCATAGGCATCGATGATCTTGAGTACCGCCTCGTGCAGGTCGTCTCCCGGGAAACCCTGCTCGGTCCCGGTGCTGATGAAGTCCACCTTGGCGACCAGGTTGGGAAAGCGGGACAGTCGCAAGACGGCGTCCAGCTTCTTCCGGTACTCCTCGCCCGGCTTCAGGTCCAGACAGTGGCAGAAGGCCACCGTGAGGTGGGGAAACTCCCGCAGCAGCCTCTCGGCGCCCTCCACCCATTCCAGTTCCATGAGGAAGATGTCGACGGTGATCCCCAGCTCGTGGGCGGCCTGCCAGAGCCGGCGCACCGCCGGGTGGTCGAACCGGGTCCGGGACTCGGCGGGGATGCTGCGCAGCGACATGACCCCGTGTTTCTGCACCAGCCTCCAGAGGATCTCGGGGCTTTGAGGATCGTCGGGATCCAGCGTGCACACTCCGCTGACCCGGCCGGGGTTCGCGCGGCTGACGTCGGCGAGATAGCGGTTGTCGTATCCGTAGAAGGAGACGGTCTGAATGGCCCGGACCGCCGCCACGCCGTTGGATTGCATCACGGCCCGCAGGTCCTGGATGGAGCCGCCTCCTCCCGGGACCCGCAGGGGCCGGTCCACCGGCGGATAGCGCTCTTCGTCCGGCGAGTAGATGTGGGCGTGGCAGTCGATGACGAGCATGGCGGATCACGCAGAGGTGGCGAAGAAGACGTGGTTGGACAGCAGGTCGGTGTTCTTCGCACCGGGACCGCCGCCGGTGTAGAGGAGTCCCGGCTTCTCCGGCACCCGGTTGTGGCCGGTGGCCCGCTCGAGGTTGGGCAGCCAGTGCGCCCGGCGCCCGTCCGGACGGCTGACCGGGAAGAAGGTGAAGCTCCGTCCCCCGTCCCGGGACCGAAAGGCCACGACTTCGTTGCCGGGACCTCCCCAGGTGGAGGCGCCGTCGACCGGGGGCTCGATCTGGGCCGCGACGACCATCTCGCCGCCGGAAGTGAAGGTGACGCCGGCCGGCGCCAACAGAAGCCGGCCCTGAAATTCCACGGGCAGGAAGTGGCTCACATCCGTTCGGTCCCAGCTTCCGTCCCCGTTGGGCCGAGCCAGGATGAGCCGTGACCGGCCCCCCTTCTCATCGCTGTAGACGACGTGAGGACGCCCGGCGGCATCCACGGACAGTGCGCCCGCCCGGAGGAGCCGGTTGTGGTCCGCTCCTCCGCGGGCCAGGACCTCGGCGGAATCGGGCGTCGCCGGAAGGGAGACCGGAGTTCCATCACTCCGGGTCCAGGTCCGGCCCGCATCGGGACTCACCAGGTAGGCGACCGTCTGCAGGCGGCCGTAGGCCTGGCGGTCGGATCGTTCGTGGAACCGGCAGAACAGATGGAGCGTCCGGTGATCGGGTCCCCAGGCAAGAGACTCCTGGAAGTGGGAATAACCTGGATGGCGCGACCTCAGCAGGACGCGCCGTCGCTGCCACCGGGCGTCCGGCGGCCGCTCCCACAACTCCACCTCCCAGGGACGGTCCGCAAAACTGCGCCGGGCGCTGAGCACCAACGTGTCATCCGCCCCGCAGACCAGGGTCGGATAGGTCAGACGCTCGCCGAACCGGATCTCCTCTTCCCACTCGGATGCATCCCCCGGCCGGCGCGACCGGCGGTAGCACATGGGATGGTGGTGCGGAAAATAGACGAGGTGAAGGTAACCCTCGCTGTCTACGGTCAGCGCAGGTCCTCCGTGATTGTCATAGGCGTCGCCGACGGTGACCATTGGAGACCATTCGCCGGTGTCCCGATCGCGGCTTCGGACCCGGACCCGGAAACCCTCCGGGGGAGAATCCAACCAGGCCATATGGGTCCGCCGTCGCCAGCTGACGATCTTGTTGGATTCGGCATACCCGGTGGCCCGGCCGCATCCCTGACGGGAGAGAAGGAAGGAACGGACAGGATCTCCCGCCGCGGCAACGCGCCCGGAACTCCAGCCCCAGCCCAGGCCGGCTGCGGCTCCCAGCCGGCTCAGAACGTCCCTCCTCGACAGTCTTCTTCCACCCATCTCGGTTCGGCTCCCGGTCCGAGTTTCTTGCCCGTTCGCTGAGTGTATTATGAATGAGTGTCTCCCACAGGCACCCGCACACTTCATCTTGGAACCATTCGGACGCACCTCCGTTCCGGCAACGGGAGGAGAAAGGAAGCCGTGTCATGAATCGGAACATCCTGGACCGATTGGCCGCGGCGGGACCCGTCCTCGGCGACGGCGGCTACATCGTCGAGCTGGAACGCCGGGGATACGGAACGGCCGGAGCCTTCACGCCCCACTTCGTCCTGGACCATCCCGAGGCCATCCGGCAGATCCACGTCGAGTTTGTCAACGCCAGGGCCGAAGTGCTGCAGGTCATGGCCTTCTACGGGCGCCGCGCGAAGCTGGCCACGGTGGGCCGGGACCACCAGACCATCGAGATCAACCGGAAAGCCACTCGGCGAGTCCACGGGTAAACCGGCCGCCGGGGCCAGAATAGTTGGAACTTCTTGCCTGGAGGGGAGCTATGAAGACCATATTGTTACTGACTCTGTTCGCCCTGACCTTGGCGCTTCCGGCGCAGAAAGCGTTCGAGGTCTACCAGACCGCCGACCGGCCCCGTGCATTGGCTCTGATCGGCGACCGGTACCACAGTCCGGTCTACATCCGGGATCATCTGGCCAAGGCCCTGGTCCGGGAAAACATTCCGGTGACCTTCATCGAGAACGTCGAAGCCCTGACCGCGGAATCGCTCGCGAAACATGATCTGCTCATCATCCTCCGCGACGGCATGAACTGGCCCGGCGGATATGACCAGCCGCACATCAAATGGATGACGGACGCGCAGCAGCAGGCCATCTGGGATTTCGTTCACGGCGGCGGCGGTTTCCTCGCTCTGCACAACGCTCAGGGCCTGTACCCGCCGGACGGCCTCTACTACGAACTCTTCGGAGGAGACTACGGGGGCCATCCCGAGCCCTATGTCTACACCGTTCGAGTCGAAGACCGGGATCACCCGGTGACGTCAGGCGTGGAGGATTTCGAGATCTTCGACGAGCAGCACACGGTGAAATACTATCTCGACCGCGAACACCTCCTGCTGAGATCCATAGCGCGGGACAACCTGTCTGCTCCGGCAGGATGGTGGCGCGAGATGGGGAAGGGAAGGTTCTGCTATCTGGCGCCGGGACACACGCCGGAAGCGCTCGATCATCCCATGATGCAGCGGCTCATGCGCAATGCGGCCAGGTGGTTGCTCCGCCTGGATCGGTAGCCCCCGAAAGGAGGGGCGACATCCTTGTCGCCCGCTGGAAAAGCGGTTTCCAGCCGCCCTGTCTTCGCCTGCACAGAAGAGGCAAAGGTGTACAGGGGGAACTATCGTCCCCCCTACACCCCTGTCGGCGATTGGAAATCGCCGCTCCCGGCTACGATGGCTTCAACTTCTATTACTTGTCCCGGGGAGAGCGTCCAGCCGGTGGCGGCGGCGTTGGCTTCCAGTTGTTCGATGCTGGTGACCGCGACCAGGACCGTGCAGACGAAGGGCTTGTCCAGCAGCCAGGCGATGGCCAGCTCGCTCAGCCGGTGGCCGTGATCCCGGGTCCAGGCATCGAGCCGCTCGACCGTCTCCAGCCGCTCGCCCGTCATGTAGCTCGCCAGGACGGGGCTCGGATTCTTCCAGGCCCGGGTGCCGCGCGGGATCGGCGCTCCCCGGCGATACTTGCCCGTCAGGACGCCTTGGGCCAGGGGGGAGTACGCGGCGATGCTCAGCCCGTGGTGCAGGCAGGAGGGAAGGACCTCGGCTTCGAGCGACCGTTCGAAGAGGTTGTACGGCGACTGGCTGACCAGGAACGGGGAATAGCCTCGCCGTTCGGCAACGCCGCTCGCCGTGGCGATTTCCCAGCCCGCGTAGTTGGAGCATCCGGCGTAGCGCACCTTCCCCTGGCGAACCAGGTCGTCGAAGGCGCGGAGCGTCTCCTCGATGGGCGTCGCCGGGTCCGGCCGGTGCGCGTAGTAGAGGTCGACGTAGTCCGTATCCAGCCGGCGGAGTGTGCCTTCGATGCTGCTCATGATGTGGCCGCGCGAGAGCCCCGCATCGTTGGGACCGTCCCCCACCGGAAGGCCCGTCTTGCTGGCGATGACGAAGCGGTCGCGCCGTCCGGCGACGGCCTTGCCGATGTAGGTCTCGGAGACGCCGCGCGAGTACATGTCGGCGGTGTCGATGTGGTTGATGCCCAGATCGGCCGCCCGGTGGATGATGGCGGCCGTCTCCCTCTCATCGCAGTAGTGGGTGAAGGTGTCGTGCTGACCGAACACGTTGGTGCCCAGGCCGATGATCGAGACCTTGAGGCCGCTGTTTCCAAGCTGACGATATTTCATCGGAATTCTCTCTCGGATGGACGGGATGATTGAGGCGCAAGTATCTGATTTGTCAGGGTGAGATGGTCCTGCAGTATGCCGGGATGCAGACCCGGTCGAATGCCGTCACGATTTTTACCATGGACTAACGGACCATTATATTACCGACAAGTCGGGGTATCCGGATTGGCCCTGTCGGAGAGAAGCAAGGACAGACGAATATGCAGGCGAATGCCATCGTCGATATCCTGAGTCGAAAACCGGAACCGCTTCCCGAGTGGCTGCTTTGAATTGCATCTGAGCGGGCCAGGTTGGAGCCTGGATGGAATGGGGACATGTTGTCCGCCGTTCCTCGTCGGGCGATCGGCGGTTGGAAACCGCCGATCCTGCAATGGGTGCCGGATTTCCTTCGTAGTTTTCAGATTGGCCGACGTTGACAGTAATTGAAGGGTGTTGACAGAATGCTACGAGAGGAGAGACGGATGGTTACCGAGAAGGCCAGCCGACGGGGGAGTTTCAAACTCCCCGCGGGAATTGTCGAGATCAAAGGCGACATCCCGTGGTTGGTAACAAGATCTCGGACAGGACCTTGGATTGGGATCTGTGAGCCGCTCAAACTGACCACGCAAGCCGATACGTGGAGCGAGCTCATGACCGACATCTCGTGGGCAATGGAAACAGTCTTCGAGGATCTGCTCGAAACCGGCGACTTGGAAAAGTTCCTGAGAGAGCGGGGCTGGACAACTCAGCCCGTCTGCACCGCTCAAGCCCGGTTTCGAAAGGTTAAGTTTGACGTTCCCTTTTTCCCGCGGATGGTAGACCCAAGTGATCAAGCGCAAGCGCTTTCTGTATAAGATCCGAAAACTGGGATACTCCTTCAAGAAAAGCCAGAAACGAACCGAACTCTACCGCAAGTCCGGCACCACGGATTACATTCATCTTCCCAAGAGTGCCCTGCTGCACGAGATGTATGTCCGGCACACATTGAAATTTTCGGGACTGTCAGACGAGGAGATCCGAAAATTCATTTCCGAAAATCAGTGCTGAACAACTTTCGCTGAGGCTTCGGGGGAGAAATTCGGGTCAGACCAGCCCCGAAATTGGAACCCCCTGCTCGTCGTCGATGGAGTTGGCGATCTTGACGGGCCGGCCGATGGGGTGCATGTAGGTCTTGGTCCAGTCGATTCCGAACGCCTTGTAGAGAGTGGCGAACACGTCCCCCATGGTCACCTTCCGGTCGGCCACGTAGGCGCCCCGGTCGTCGCTGGCGCCGATGATCTGCCCGCCCTGGATGCCGCCGCCTCCCAGGATCAGAGACCAGCAGTGGGGCCAATGGTCGCGCCCCAGAATCGGATTGATGTGGGGAGTGCGGCCGAACTCCCCCATGGCGATGACGATGGTCGATTCCAGCATGCCCCGCTGGTCCAGATCCCACATCAGTGTCGAGAGGGCCTGATCCAGCGGCGGGGCCAGCTTGTCGCGCAGGCTCTGGTCGTTGTTGCTGTGGGTATCCCAACTGGCCTTGTAGCCGGCGGCGGTCACGAACCGGGTTCCCGACTCCACCAGCCGCCGCGCCAGCAGGACGCTCTGGCCGAAGGGGTGCCGGCCGTACATGTCTCGGAGCCTGTCGGGCTCCTGGGAGATGTCGAAGGCGTTCCTCACGTCCGGCGAAAGGATCATCTGCAGCGCCTGGTCGGTGAAGGAGTCCAGGTTGCCGTACTCGGCGATCTCTTCCTTCTGCCGGTAGAGCGTGTCCCAGACCTTCAGAAAGGAACGCCGCTCCTCGATCCGCTCCACCGAGATCGACTTGGGCAGGTTCAGGTCCGCGACCCGGAAGTCCGGCTGGTTGGGGTCGCCCAGCCGCAGCGGGTCGTATTTCGGGCCCAGGAACGCGGACCGGTAATAGTTCCGGTGCTGCTCGGTGGTGATGTCGGGTGCGATCACGTAGGGGGGAAGCGACCGCCGGGGGCCCATCTCCTTGGCGATGATGGAGCCGAGGCTGGGAAACTGCATGGCGGCGTTGGGCCGGTGACCCGTCAACACGTAGTGCGTCCCCTGCGGGTGGTCGACCTCTTCCGTCACCATGGACCGGATAATGGACAACTTGTCCATGTGGCGGGCCACTTGGGGGAAGAGCTCGGAGATCCGGATCCCGGCGACGTTGGTCGAGATCGGCTTGAAGTTGCTGTTGGGTTTGGGGTCCCAGGTGTCCATCTGGCCCGGTCCCCCCTCCAACATGAGCAGGATGCAGGCCTGGGCTTTGGCTTGACGGGCGGGACCATCCTTGCTCACCGTGGCCATCGCGCTCCGGAGCTCGAGGTATTGACTCAAGCCGACTCCCAGCAGGCTCAGGGAGCCCACCCGGAGAAAGTCGCGGCGGCCGGGCCCCGCGCAATGCGAACAGCCAGGGGACTTCATCGACGTTGCCTTCCTTGGAATCTCGCTATTCTCCGATGCTATGGGAGTCAGTGGTTGTAGGCAAATTCCCGGGAAGCGACGAGGCCCCAGAGCAGCGCCTCCAGCGCCTGCCGGCGGGATGATCCCCCCTTGATCCTGGTCTCGATCATGCTCTCCAGGGCGGCCTGCTCCCGGGGGGTGGGGAACCGGGAACGCCCCGCCAGGGAGAGTTCCACGATGATCTCCCGGTCCGAAGCGCCGCTCTCGAGAAACCGGTCGATCCGTCCCCCCTGCTTGGAAAGCTTGCTGGTGTAGGTGGGACCGGCCAGCAGGTGGAGGGCCTGCTCCACGTTCGCCTCCACCCGCCGCTCCGGCACCTTCTGACGGTCGGTCCGTCCGTACATGTCCAGAAACCGGGAGGGATACAGATGCGGCCGGTCCAGGTTCAGGGCGCGCGTCCCGGGAGGCATGGGCATTCCGGTGTTGTTCTTGAACTCCTCGGGGACGCCGGTCACCTGGGAGATGGCGTCCAGGAGAACTTCCGCGTCCAGCGGCCGGGGCCAGGCTCGGGAATAGTTGATCCGGTCGTCCCGGTTGGTCTCGTTGGGGGTGCCGGAAAGCTGGTAGGTTCGGGACTGGACGATCAATCGGATCAGGTGTTTCAGATCGTGGCCGTGCTCCACGAAGTCACGGGCCAGCGCCTTCAGCAGCCGGGGATGGGTCGGCTGGTGGCTGGAGCGGAAGTCGTCCACCGGGTCGACGATCCCCCGGCCGAAGAAATTCCCCCAGATCCGGTTCACGGCGGCTTCGGCAAAGTGGGGATGGGAGGTCATCCAGGATGCCAGCGGAGTCCGCGGGTCGTTCAGCTTGTCTTCCGGCAAGAGGGCGCCGTCCAGGTATCGGGGAAGGATCTCCTCCTTGGTGCGCGGGTGGATCACCTTCTCGCCCTCGCCGTAGAGGCCGTGTCCGGCGGGATCGTCGATGACCACCCCGGGCGGAGTGTGACTGAGTTCTCCCAACTGAGTGACTCGCCCGAAGAAAGCGGTCATCCCCCAGAACTGATTCTGGCTCCAGGCCTCGTAGGGATGGTCGTGACATTGGGCGCAGTCCAGCCGCCGGCCGAGGAAGACCCGGACCTGTTCGGCCATGACGTCCGTCGGACGCCGCAGATCAGAACCGTTGAAATAGTGCCTGCTGGGGCCGTCGTAGCCCTGCGCGGCCAGACGTTCGCGCGCCACCTGGTCGTAGGGTTTGTTGCGCGCAATGGAATCCCGGATCCATCGCCAATAGAGCAGGGGATAGACGCCGCCGTCTCCCCCGTTCTCGTAGCTGACCCGAAACAGCTCGGCGAAACGGAAGGTCCAATAGTCGATGTACTCGGGAGAATCCAGCAGGATCTCGACCAACTTGTCCCGTTTGGCCGGATCGGGATCCGCCAGGAATTCCCGCACCCGGCCCGGCGGCGGCAAAGTGCCGGTCAGGTCCAGGCAGACCCGCCGCAGGAACTCCTCGTCGCCGGAAGGTTCCGACGGCAGGATGTTGAGCTGGCGCAGTTTGGCGAAGACGTGATCGTCGATGAAGTTCCGGCGCGGCGCCTCCGGGTAGCCGGCGACGGGCTCGGCGATCACGCCGAAACCGGCGCTGATCTCGTGCCCCGCCGCCCGAATCATCACCGCCGTCTCCCCCCTCTTTTCGGCTTTGACCAGGCCTTCCCGGCTCACGCTCACCACGCCCGGATCATTCGAGACGTAGAGCACGTCCCCCGTGAGATCTTCGCGGCGGCCGTTCGAGAGGTGCGCCGTCACCAGCAGTTGCTGGGTTCCCTGCGGGTCCAGGACCGTCCATTGCGGGTGGACTTCCACCCGCTCGATCCTGATGCTCTCGACCGCGCCCTGCTCCCCATAGGGCGCGCCGGCCCGGATCCATTCCAGAATCCCCTGATAGTGGCGGGAATCCTCCGCGATGACCTTGCCGCCTCCGTGGGGCACGCCGAACGTCGGCTTGAGCAGCAGGAGGCTCTTCTCCGGATCTTGCAGATTGACGCGAGGCAACCGTGGTCCTCCCGACTCGGGGCTCAGGACCTGATAGACGCCTCCTTCCACGATCCACCGGTAGTCTTTTTCGGGATAGAGTCCGTTCAGGGAGAGTTTCAACCCTCCTCTCCCCTTCACGCTCCCGTGGCAGCCGCTGTCGTTGCACCCTCTTTGGGTGAGGATCCCGCCGATCACCCGGTCGAAGCTGAAGGGCCGGAGTTCTTCGGAGCCCTCCACCCGAATCGTGGTCTCGACGGTGCGGCCGGCCGCTTCCACCTGCAGTCGGGTCTGCCCGTCGCCAATGGCGACGACCCGTCCGGTCGCCTCCACACTGGCCACTTCGGAAGCGGAAACGGAAAATCGGCTGCGTGACGTCAGGTCCCGTTCCATACCGTCGGCGAATTTGCCCAGGACCAGGAAGCGCTGGGTGGCCCCGGGGCCCCACAGCGTCACGTCCCGGGGCTCCACGCGCACCGAGAGCGGAGCCTCGTAGCTCGCTGCCGGCTCTCCTGGCGGCGGGGCGCCCTGGGCCGGAGATACGAGGATCCAGGCTCCCAGGATCAGAATCGTCAGGGAACGTCTCCTCAAGGGGTTTCTTCCTCCCTCGTTTCGGCCAACACTTGTTCCCGGCGCTTCACCACCATCAGGGGCACCTCCCGGACCAACTGCGGCGGGCCCAGCGATCCGCCAATAACGGGGCGCGCCATGATCCGAATCATCCGGGGCATGGGCGTGGCCGGGGCATCTTCGCGGGCCACCAGCAGCACCGTGGCCTTTTGGCTCTTGGGCACGAACCGTTCCTTGGGACCCTCGTCCGGATTGATTCCCTTTTCCGGCTCCGGTTCCGTGCCGGGCAGGGCCTCCACACCGGCAGGAAGATTCCTTATGCTCAGAACGATCTCTCCGCCGAAACCTTCCTCCTGGTCGGTGATGACCGTCAGTTTTCCGGCCGTTCCCGCCCTCAGGTTGACCCGGTCGTCCTTGACCTCGATGTCGCCCATATGGGGAATCTGGGGACGGATCAGCAGCCGGTAGACGAAGCCGGGGTCACCCTGGCGGGAAGTGATGTCGCGAACCTGCAGCGTGAATTCTCCTCCCGGCTCGAAGGTGTGGAGCGTCTTGGGTTCCACCGTCTTGCGGTAGAATTGAAACTGCCTTCCCAGCCTGCGGAAGATGTTGTTGAATGACTCGTTGCCCTCCGCATCCAGGACCGTGAGGCGTGGATTGAAGAAGGGGGGCGTCACCTCCGGAGTCTGGACCTCGAACGCCAACTTCGCTCCGTCCCGGACCTTGAAGCGGTAGTTGTCGACGTCGCCGGGACGGTCGATCGATCCCTCGATGATCGACGGCACGGCGACCTCCTGGGCGTGGCCGGCCGACTGGTTGGGTTCCGCTTCCACGAGGCGGGGGAGCCCGGCGGCGGGAGTGGCGGGATCTGCCGTCTCCAGGACGGTTCTCGACCGGAGCCGCTCCAGGCGATCCGGTTCGAGCTCTCGGGAAAATTCTGCCCAACTGGACGGCAACCCCTGCACCGATCCGCTCCCCAGGGGCCGGGTCACCCTCGGATCGGACGGGGCGATTCGGAACTGATAGGGACAGTCGGGACCGCCTTTGCTCAGATGGGCTCCCACCTGGATCAGGTAGTACCCCTTTCGGCTGAACCGGTAGGTCAGGCGCGGCTTCTCATAATTGGGCATGCGGTCGAAAGTGTGCAGGGTGGCGGGCGTCGCCAGGCGTCCCAGGTGGAACGCCAACTCCCGGATGCGATTCGGATCGAACCAGCTCCCGGCCGGTTCGTACAGCGTCAGTGTAGGTTCGATCCCCAGATGGGAGACCACCTCGAAGGTCAGCTCCTGGCCCTCGGCGGCATCGAATCCGTAGAAGTCCAGCTCTCCTCCCCGGCTGATCTTCCCGTTGACCACCGCCGGGAACCGCAGCTTCTGCGCCGCGCCCGGCGTCTGATGCGGGTCGCCGGTTTCCGTGAGGACGGGATGGGAAGTGACTCGAAACGGCAACGCGTTGGAAACCCCTTGGGGAGTGACCGCCCGGATCGAATGGGTGCCGATTTCGGCGCTGCCATCGATTTCCATTTGAAATGAGACCCGGTAGCCGGGTTGGCTTTTCCATGCTTTCTTGACCAGGTCGTATTCCTTCAGTTGGATCTCGTCGATCCGGTCGACGCGAGCCTTGAGCTCCCTGCCGTCAACCCAGACGGCGTAGCTTCCGGCCAGGTTCTTGCCCCGCATATGGACTTCCACTGTTGTCCCCCGCCGGCCTCCGAGAGGGAAAAGGCTCAACAGTTCGGGCCCCTTGATCGAGTCGGCTGGATAGCCTTGAACGGACAGAGGGGGCCAGAGGAGAAAAATTGCGATCAGTGCGGATACTCGGGAGGCCGGAAGGAGCATCGGTTCTCCCCTCAGAAATGGATGCGGAGAGAGAACTGGAATTGCCTCGGGGCGAATGCCGAGGTGTAGGAGAACGGTTCCGTCACCGGTCCCCGGCGCCCCTTGTAGGACGAAGGGAGCTCCTCCAGCGTGAGGTTTCCGACGGTGCCGTTGACGTGCTTGAAATTGGTGCGGTTGAGCAGGTTGAACCCTTCGGCCACGATGTCCACGCTCACGTCCTCCAGGACGGAGATCCGGCGCTTCAGCCGCAGGTCGGCGCTGAAGAAGTTGGGTCCGATGCCCACGTTGCGGCCCACGCCCCAGGGCCGGTGGGTGTCGTTGTGGCGGTCCCCCACATTGTCGTAACCGGTATTGAGATTGAACGGGGCGAACGAGCGCGCGGTGACGATCCCGGAGATGGTGAGATCCCCGAGCAGGTTGTCGAAGAAGCCCTTGCCCCGGCCCGCCTTCCAGGGAAGCTGGGCCATGGAGCGGACGACGAATCGGTGTCCCCGATGGTAGGAGGACAGCGCCATCTCGGACGCCGCGTCCCATTGCAGATGGGGCTGGAACGCGCTGTTGTAATCCGTGATCTCGTCCATCGCCTTGCTCCAGGTGTGGTGGGCCGAGATCAGGAACCCTTCAGAGAAGCGCTTTTCCAGTTGCAGGATCAGGGCGTGATAGAAGGAATTGGACCAGCTTCCGTAGATGTTGTCCTGCAAGATGGCTGGGTTGTGAAAGCCGATGATGGGGCGTCCCAGGGCATTGGTTCCGGCTTGGTAGACGTTGACGTCGAGCGGACGGACGATGTGGACGCCCCGGTTGAAGTTGTATCCGGCCGACAGTGCGAACCCGGCCGCCTCTCTCTGGATCTCGAGGCTCGCCTGTTGGGAGTAGGGATTCACCATGTCGTCCGCGATCTGGAACCGCACGTGGAAGGGCAGTCCGGGCCGGGGTACGAATCCATGGACGGCCAGGTCCTCGGCCGTGATCGGCCGCTTGCCCAGGACGCCGCGGTTCAGGAGCGTGTGATAGATCTCCGCCGAGTTGAGCAGATCTCCGGTCAGCGCGCTGTTGACTCCCGGGATGCCGTTCAGCGGGATGAAGACCTGAATGATCTGTTGGGCGTTTTCTCCCAGCAGGTCGTTGATGAACGTGATGTGGCCGTCGATCCGGGCGTGGAAGATCCCGTAGCCGCCCCGGACGACCGTCTTGGTGTCGGGGCTCCAGGCGAATCCCAAGCGGGGACCGAAGTTGTTGTTGTCCCGCGGGAATCTTGCCTTGCGGAAGAGTTCGTAGCGTAGCCCCAGGGTCAACAGGAAGTTTTGGTGGACCCGCCACGAATCCTCGACGAAGAAGCCGTAGGTGTGGAGCCAGCCGGTGTAGAAGGGATCGCCGAAACCCTGCTGGTAGGCCAGGGGCAGGCCGAGCGCATAGGCCTGCAATGATGAGATGGGGGCGTCGATCGCCGAGGCCATTTGGGGCTGCCCGGCCGAGTGGAACAGGTCCTTGAGCAATGGGGAGACGGTGTACCCGGCCCCCTCGTCGATCAGGACCCAAAGTGGAATGGCCTCTCCGAAGACGAACTTCCCGCTGAAGAAGGTTTCGGACCGGGCCCGGTCGTAGATTGGATTGTAGTCGGCGCCGAACTTGACCGAATGCCGGCCGGAGACGTAGGTGAAGTTCTGCCGGACCTGCCCCGTCCGTTCGACGTTTCGCGTCGGCAGGATGACGTCCCGTCCGAAATAGCCGAATCCTTCGATGTCGATGGAGGGACCATGAGGGTCGGTGGGATAGACACCGGCGTCGTGGTATCCGATCCCCAGCCAGGTTTCGCTGATCCATTCCGGACTGATCACGGAGGCGTTCCCGACCGCGAGCGAGAAATCATTCAGGTCGTTGTTCCGGCCCCGGTTGCGGGCGATCAGCGAACCGAAGCTGGTATTCTGGCCGTTCAATCCCGTCCAGTTTCCCCGCAGGAAGAGTTTGTGCGCCGACCCGATGGCGTGATCGACCCGAGTGATGAACTGCTGCCGTTCCTCCGAGAACGGAAACACCCCGCTGTTGTTTTCGAAGAGCTGGACCACGTGGGGATAGTTTCCCGGCACCAGGGCCTCCGCAAGGTAGCCGACCAGCGGGGCCAGCGGCGCAAACTCGGGTGGAGCCGCGTCGCTGCTGATTCCGTCGGCCAGAGCCTGTTGAGAGGGCGTCAGCTCGTAGAGAAACGACTTGTCCCGGAGCAGCGGGACGAACGACGACTCGTGGCGGTCCAGGCGTTCGTAGGCGGTGTAGAAGAACGTCGTTCCCCGCAGGATGGGACCGCCGAAGGACCCCCCGCTCTGGGCCCGGGTGTAGGCCGACTGGGCCGGATCGAAGTGGTTGCGGGCCTGGAATCGGCGGTTGCGGAGCACTCCGAAGACGGACCCTCGGAAATCGTTGGTGCCGCCCTTGGTGACGATGTTGATGGCTCCGCCGGGCGCCCCGCCCAGTTCCGCGGAGAACGAATTGCGGCTGACCTGAAACTCCTGCACCGCGTCCTGGCTGATGGAGGAACGAACGCTGCCGGTGGAGTAGTTGTTGTTCAGTCCGTCGATGGTGAAGGTGTTGCCGCGGCCGGCGCCCCCGCCGATGCCGAGACCGGATGCCGGCGTCGGCGCGATGCGGAAGTCGCGGTCGTCCGCCACGTAGTTCGAGTCCGCGACCCCCGGAGTCAGAAGCGCCAGGTCCAGGTAGTCTCGGCGGTTGATGGGGAGGTCCTCGATGCTGGCGGAGTCGATGTGGTTCGACTGCTGGGTCCTGTCGCGGGCCACGGCGATCCGCGTGGCTTCCGCCGTGATGACGATTTCCTCGGCGGCCACCACGATCTCCGGAGACAGGGTCTGGGTCTCTCCTACCAGCACCTCCAGGTCCTGGACCACGTAGGGGGCGAACCCGGGCAACTCGAAGCGGAGCGTGTAAAGGCCGGGATCGACCCGGCTCAGGACGTATTCCCCGACGTCCGAAGTGATGGTCTCCCGGATCACGCCCCGGCCCTGGTAGGTGGCGGTGACGGTGACGCCGGGGAGGACGGCCCGCGTCTCGTCGTGGACGTAGCCGCGGATGGTGCCGGTGTCGGTCTGCGCACGCAGCAGGACGGCGCCGGCCAGAAGAAGAGCTGCCAGGGTTCCGGATTGACGCAGAAAGCGCCCGGAGCCGGGAAGAGAAGAACGGATAAAGCCCTTATTCGACATCACCTGATACTCCCGATCGAATCAACCGCATCATCCGGTCCTGCAGAGAAGACCCGGCCGAGGGGACGTGGACTGTGGAGTAATGGGGAACCCGGCAGAACTCCCGGTGGAAAGGGCCCGGGGTTGGCTCGGCGATGCTCATTCCTGGCTTACGGTCTTGCGAAAAACTCAGTTTTACAGAATCGCTCCCCGATTTCCAGACCTGTTGGAGCTCCCCCACCGGCCCCGGTCCGGTGAAATCCTGCGAGAAAAAGAAGGAGTGGGGGTTTTCCTACCCCCACTCCCTCGGGGGACTGAAAGTCCCCCCTCCTATTCGCCCAACTCCGGCCCCACCGGAGCGGGGACATTCCTGTCCCCTGGACGGCGGACATTCTTGTCCCCCATTCCGGACACTAAATTCTTCTCTTGCTGCGGTCGGAGGTAGGAGTTTGAAAACGCCGCGCCCGAATCCCGGTCGAACCTACTCGTAGTACGCCACGCCGTTCCGGTAGTAGACGTTGCTCGTGCTTCCGTCCTTATTCCGAATGAGCCAGTCGCCGTCCATCTCGCCGTACAGGTACTGTCCCTTCCAGACGCCGCCGTCCGCAAGGCGCCAGACCCAGTCGCCGTGCATCTTGTCGTCGAAGTAGGGGCCTTCCCAGACGGTGCCGTCGGCATGGCGAACGACCCAGTCGCCGTTCCTCATGCCGGCCACGTAGGGGCCTTCCCAGACACTGCGATAGCCGTCGCGCACCACCCAACGGCCCTGCCTCACGCCAGCCACGTAGGGACCCTTCGAGACGGTGCCGTCGGCCTTCCGCTCGACCCAGAGGCCGTGTCTCAGGCCGGCGACGTACGGGCCTTCCGCGACGTCTCCGTTCGCTTGGCGCACCACCCAGTCGCCCTGCCGCTTGCCGTGCTGGAGGCGTCCGGTGGCTTCGACGGTGGATTTTCCGTTGTTCCAGACCCGATTGATGGTCCCTGTCCCTTGCGCCGTGCTCCCGGCGCAAATGGATGACCAGGTGATGGTCTCGCCGGGCTGGAGGTCGGAATTCCAGACGTGGCATCCGGGCTGTTTGTCCAACTCCATCCAGCACTCGGCGCCCTTGGTTCGGTCCCTGCAGGAATTCTGCGCCGGCAGGCTGGCCTCGATATCGAGCGACAACTCCAGTGCGTCCCGGTAGAGCGGGTCTTCCCTCGAGGCCACCCTCAAATACCGGTTCACGGAGTCCATTGCGGCCCGCAACGATCCGGCCGAGAAGGCCACCTCCGCGTACTTGAAGTCGAAATCCGCCGGCAACGCAAAATCGTGTTCTCGCTGCAGGGCGAGGACCTTGTCCATCGCTTCGAGGGCCCTCACGGGTTCGCCTTGGGCCGTCAACCGCTCGGCGTGCAACAGTTGGCGGTCCACCATCACCTCGGGTGGAAGTTGGGCCGCCGCCAACACAGTGCCGGACAAAACGGAAACGACGACAGTGCGGATAGTTCTCAGCATGGTTGTCCCTCCTGCGGCGTTCACGTGCGGGTGACGTATTGGTGACGGTCATCGTAGCGCAAACGTTCAGCCCTTTTCCTCTCGCCACTTGCCAAGTCGACTGCCTGGAGCAGATCCGTCTTGAAGGTGCCGTCCAAGACGGCCTGCCTGCTTTCTTCAGCCCACCTTGGGAACGTCGCCATCCTTGCCGCCGACACGAGTGCATACAGCGTGGCCAGGGGCCGGTCGAGCGTCTGCTCGCCGGGATCGACGCTTCCGTAGACCTCCCGGAACCCGGTGACCGCTTCCCCCGACAACGATCCCACTACATTTCGATAGTCGCCGTAACGGGTGCCGATTCCGAGCAGGTCGTAGTCGAACACGATGGCTTCCATTCCGGGGCCGGCCTTCCGGCTCAGGGCCAGGTTCGTCCAGTGGAAGTCGTTGTAGTTGAGGGTCGTCCGGAAATCGGAGAGGGCGAGTTTCAGCAGGTCGATGCACTCGGCGGCGAGTCGCCACGAATCCAGGCCGGAGAGACCCAAGGCGCGGCCTGCCGATTCGATGCTGGCACGACTCAGAAGATCCTCTTCTCGTCTGAGGAATGGGGGCAGACCGGTGCCGGCTGCCTCCAGAGCGGCTCCTTTTGCGTGGAGTTGCCAGAACCACCGGGCCACCGCCGCCCCGACATGCCGATCACGCACATCCATTTCGGTCGCCAATCGCCAGGTGTCACTGCAAGTGAGATCTTCCAGGAGAAGATCGGACCTGGTCTGGCCGAGGACCTGGATGGTGGGCACCCCGAGCCGTCGGAGGAGGCCGTAGCTCCTGATTTCATTTCCCGGGCTGTTGACGGGGAACGATTTCAGAACATACGAGCGCCTATGGCAGCGAATTCTGTAGAGACGATGGCCGGGACGGATGGAGATCGTTTCCAGGCGCCGGATCTCACCGGTGGGGATGCCCAAGCTCTTGAGGGAATCGCCGATGTCACGCTGGTTTCCGTGTTCGCTCATCATTGGGTGCGACAGCGTACTCTACCGCATCCAGGGCGAAAGGGAGCAGCCCATATCGTGAACCGGCAGCTTCGTTCTGATACACTCTGCGGTCCTGGGATCCCGCAGACGGAAATCCTTAAATTATTGATATGTAAGTAGTTATAGTACAATACCCGGACTCTGGAACTGCCTTCGACGACAGGTCCGGTCAAGAATTCATGCCCGTCGTTCAACCAAGGCCATTCGCGTCCGCATTCAAGGCCTACGTGCTGCCCGGAATCGTTTTCCAGTCGGTGATCATCGCCGGGGGGTACGGGACGGGCAGGGAAATGGTGGAGTACTTCCTCAAGTACGGACCCGTCGGCGGACTGCTGGGAATGATTTTCATCAGTACCGCGATGTGGTCGGTGGTCCTAGCCGTCTCCTTCGAATTCGCGCGGGTCTTCCGGGCGCACGACTACCGCACCTTCTTCCTCAAGTTGCTGGGCCGTTTCTGGGTCAGCTTCGAGGTTCTCTATCTGGTTCTGCTGCTGATCGTGCTGGCGGTGATCGGCTCCACCGCGGGAGTGCTGCTGCGCGACAACTTCGGTCTGCCCTACCTGCTCGGGGTCGCCATCATGCTGGCTTCCGTCGGATTTCTCACCTTCAAGGGCACCGTCCTGATCGAGAAGTTTCTCTCCGGGTGGTCGCTGCTTCTCTACGGGGTCTATCTGGTCTTCTTCGTTCTGTGCTTCCTCCGGTTCGGGACCGAGATTCGGGACAGTTTCTCCGCGGGAATCGATTCCTCTCTCTGGGTCGTCGGGGGCTTCAAATACGGTTTCTACAACCTGGGAGTGATCCCGGCGGTCCTGTTCACCACCCACCACATCAAGAGCCGGCGGCAGGCCGTCGGAGCGGGTCTCCTGGGCGGCGTGATCGGAATTTTCCCCGGCCTGCTCTTCTACCTCGCCATCGTCGGCCACTATCCCGAGGTGCTTTCCCAGGAGGTCCCGGCGGTCTACGTCCTGCGCGCGGCCCAGCTTCCCTTGCTTCTCATCATCTTTCAGGTGGTCCTGCTGGGGACTCTGGTCGAGACCGGGACGGGACTGATCCATGCCGTCAACCAACGCTTGCAGTCGGCTCTGAAGGCGCGGGGGAGAGACCTTCCCCGACGGGCCAGGCCCCTGGTCGCCATGGGACTTCTTCTGCTGGGACTGGCGCTGTCGACCTTCGGACTGGTCCAACTGGTGGCCAAGGGCTACGGAGCGGTCAGTTGGGGATTCCTGGTGGTCTACATCGTTCCGTTGTTGACTCTGGGTCTCTACCGAATCTGGAAGAAAGAAGCTCCCTCATCGGCCAAACCTCATTGAACTCCCGGAACCGCCGTCATTGAGCGTCTCGGCGCGGCGTCTTTCAGGCGCCGACTTCCCCCTCGCCGGTCTCCTCACTCCAAGTCCGATCGGATCTTGGCGATGAGGTTGGGCAGATAGATGCGGAACAGCCGGTCCATGCCCGGCAGCGTCTGGGGAAGGGCGCGGATCCGCTCCAGCGCCGGGCGGGCGCGGCCGTCCATGTAGTCGAGGGCGTTGAGCGCGTACATGGCGACGTGCAGACCGTGCGTTCCTGCATCGGCCAGTTCCACCAGCACGGACAGGGCGCGTTCGGCGTCCGCGTCGCTTCCGTAGCGGCCCAGCGCTTCACCCGCGGCGATCCGGACCGCCGGGTCCTTGTCCGACAACGCCTTTCGGAGCGGCGCGGCCAGTGCGCCAACCCCCGCCTCGCCTCGAATCAAGGCGCCCACGGCCGCCCAGTAACGCACGGCGCTGTCCGGATCTTCCAACCCGGCTCGGAGTTCGCCCTCCGCGCCCTCCCGCGTGGACGCGGCGAGTTCCGCCATGCTCATGATGCGCTCCAGAGGGTACCTGTCTGGATCGGCCCCCATGGTGTGGGGCGCGTCAGAGGCGGACCGTGAATGGATGGCGGTTTCGGGCAGGAATCCCAGGTCGCGGATCGACAGCGACCACTGGCGGCGCACGGCCCGCAGGCGCTCCAGGACCGCCGCGTGCCCGGAAGTGCCGGCGAGGTTCCTGGTTTCGTCCGGGTCCTCGACCAGGTCGTACAGCTCTTCCGCCGGCTTGGTCTCCCAGAAACGGGTGCGAGGCGGGCGCAGCCTTCCCTCGTGGTACAGCCGGTGCCAGACGGCCGTCGTCGGAGTGCGGAACATGTACTCGATGAACTGGCCGTAGATCCGGTGCGGCATGAAGTTGCGGATGTAGATGTAGCGCTGGTCGCGGACGCTGCGGACCATGTCGTAGCGCTCGTCCATGCGGTCGCGGAAACCGTACAGGTACGGTTGCGGCGGAGCCTCGTATTTTCCGGCGAAGGCGTGCCCCTGGAAAGAGTCCGGGGGCTTGATTCCGGCCAGACTGAGCATCGTCGCGGCGAAGTCGACGAAGCCCACCAGCC
>JAJDTT010000213.1 GCA_022827025.1 Acidobacteriota bacterium | reverse complement strand
CCTCCGTGTGCCCCATGTTTTTCTCAGAAGTCCCCCACCGCCGGGCCTCCGGCATGATCCCCCGAGAAACCGGGCGGGGATTGTCCATCGGCGGCGCCCACCGCGTTGCCGCTGTCGAACGACTCGTAGGGGCGACCCTTGGGGTCGCCCTCCCCCGAACGGCGCCACCGTCCGCCGGCCATTGCTTGGGCACTACCGGACCGGGGGGGTGGAGCGGCGACTTTCTAGTCGCCGACTGGGATCGGCGTCCTTCCGGGCGCCGGGCGTGGCGACGTGGAGCGGCGACATGGCGGCGACTCAGCCGGGGGACGATGCGACCCCGGAGGGCACCCACAAGGGGTGCCCCTACGGTCACCGGGAATTGAAGTTACAAAGAAGAAGAAGCGGGGGTGTTCCCGGCTCCGCTAATCGGAGGGAGCGGCGGCCGGAAAGCCGCCGCCCATACCTTTCAGGCCACGCCCGCTACAGAAACGACTGGTCGCACGCAGCGATGACGTCAGGATCCGTAGCCCTCTGATCGTGCCACTCGGTGCCCTCGAACCAATACTGGCGGCGCTGTTCGAGCCAGCCATTGGCCTCGTTGACCGCAATCCAGCCATTGAGGAAATTCAGAATGTCGAGATCACCTTTGCGTACTCCCATCGCCAACGCTTCCGAGGCAAACGCCTCCTCGCTGGGCAGGTGCAGGGTGTCCGGGTTGGCTTCAACCCACGTGCTTCCTGTCGTCGCGAACGCTGCCGCGGCATCGACGTCACCGGCGACGACGGCATCGAGGACCTTGGTGTCCGTGTCGTAGAGCTCGATCATGGCATCCGGAAAAACATTCCTGATCGCAGGGATTGAAGAGGCTCCCCTCCGGGTCCCAATCCTGACCTCGGAACTGTTGAAATCTCCCAGCATCTCCATGCCGGCGGTTTGCGCTGTATTCGCTACCAGGTAGATACCGGTATGGTTGTACGGCGCCGTGAAATTGATCCTGAGATTACGGCTTGGAAGGATCGTCATGCCGCTGACGATGGCATCAAAATCCTCAGCGATCAGGGAAGAGATGATGTAGGTCCAATTCGTCCGCGCAAATTCAACCTCGACCCCGATATCCGAAGCCAACTTGTTCGCCACATCGATCTCAAAGCCGACCAGTTCGCCGTCATCGTTGCAGAGCGACCAGGGCTCGAACAGGCCAAGACCGACCATGATCGTCCCGCGGTCCTGGATCTCTTCGAGGACGCTGTCATAAGACCACCAGGGGAAAACCTGGGCCATCACCGGAGAGTTGACCCCACCAATCAGGGCAACAACGACTAAGGCACACACTACTTGCTTTCTTCGCATCAGAGACCTCCTTTGAAGTAAAGATCCGCTCCAACCCGTATCCGGAACATCTCGTCTGGATATTCGTTTGACCGTTCACTTTTGGAGCACAAGGAACGTGAATGTTTGTTCACAAACTGTACCAGAAGCAGCGGGGCGGATCGAGACCCGGCGGACGACTCAAGCTTCCCGACGCCGCCGCGCGTCACGGCTTCTTCTGCACGAGGACTTCCGCAGCGCGTTGCCGTTCCTGGCTTTCCTCCTCTTCCAACCTCTGAAAAGGTTCCAGCGAGGCGCGGGCATCTTCCGTCCTCCCCGGATTGGGCCAACTGGCAGCGAGGTTAGCGATCCATCCGGACACGCTCCCCCAGGGACAAGTCCTCATGCCTCCGACTCCGGCGCATACCGTTGAAAACCTCTTTTGCTCTCCCTTATTCAAGGTGAGCCGTTTATCCTGACACCACCGGACCCGACCAACGCCTGACCGGCGCCAACAGGAGGAATGACAATGACCAAGATCCGCATCTGCATGACGCTCGCCCTGGTTCTCCTCGCCCCGAATCTTTTCGCCGCAGAAAAGGAGGGCGAGCAGCCGGACAAGTTCCTGCTTCTGGCCACCAGCCGCACCGGCACCATGGAGAAGGAACTCAACGAAGCCGGCGCGCGGGGCTACCGCTTCGCCGGCACCCAAGGGGGCGAGACCGCCTTCGGCGGCAGTGAAGTCGTCGTCATCATGTCGCTGGACCCCGAAGGCCGGCGCTACCGCTACATACTGCTCGCGACCAGCCGGACCGGCACGATGCAAAAGGAAATGAACGAGGCCCCGCCGGAGTACGAGTTCGCCGGTATGACCGTATTCAAATCCAGGTTTGGCGGAAGTGAGGCCGCGGTCATCCTCCAAGCCGAGATCACGGACGAGTGACCTGCGACCAGGAGTGACAGCTTTTCTGAAGTCGCCTTGGGTAGCCCATTGACCCAGAAAACCGATGGAATGATGCTACGCTGTAATCATGCGAATTACGGTCACCATAGATGATGATGTCCTGGCCTTGGCGCGCTCCCTGGCGGCAAGGAGGGCATCCGCCTCGGAAGCGCGTTGTTCGAATTGGCTCGGTTCGGCAACAGGCGAACCCCATTAGGTGACGATGACGGCATTCCGGTATTCTCCGTTCAGGACGACGCTCCCCCTATCACCATCGAAGGAATCCGGAATGCCCTCTCCGATTGGCCATGACACGCTGACTTACCCGTTACCTTGGCATTGCCACATACCGGAGTCCATATGGACTCGTCGCGCCCAATGGGCACGATGCCCCGACCGGCTTTGACACACCTCTTCACGTCCCATATCGTCTGCGGACCGATTCTCAACGGAGGCTTACCGACATGCAGGAAAACCGGGTTCGTCAGAAGGTCATTGCGGGCGAGACGGCCGTCGGTTGTTTTATGGGACTGGGCAGTCCCTCCGTGGCCGAACTCCTGGCTTACTCCGGCTACGATTGGCTGCTGGTCGAAACCGAGCACAACGCCCTGGATTCGGCTCAGGTCGAGCGCATGCTGATGGCCATCGACGGCTCCGGCGCCATGCCCATGGTCCGGGTCCCGCCCTCGGACCTGTTCGCCATTCAGAAGGCTCTGGACATCGGCGGCATGGGGATCATCGTCCCCATGGTGAAGACCGTGGAGGAAGCGGAGGCGGTGGTGGCCGCCACCCGCTATCCGCCGGAGGGAAACCGGGGTTTCGGTCCGCTGAGGGCGTCCCGTTACACCCTCGACTACGACGACTACCTGGAACGGGCCAACCGGAACATCCTGGTGGGCCTGCTGCTGGAGACCGCCGAGGCGGTGGAGGACCTGGAACGGATCGCTGCGGTGCCGGGGGTCGACCTGCTCTACATGGGCATGTGGGACCTCTCGCTGGCTCTGGGCGTGGATCCCAGGCGTCAACCGCACCCGAAGACGGACGCCGTGATCGACAAGGCTCTGCAGGTGGGCCGGGACACCGGGGTGGCCATCGGCATCGGTGTCGGGAGTCCGGAAGACCTGGCGCACCGCCTGGAGCAGGGATTCACCTTCCTGGGCTACGGAAGCGACTACAGCCTTCTCGTCGGTGGGGCCAGATCCGCCGTGGAAACCTTTCGGGCCTCCCAATCCGGGCAGGCGGAGAGCGACTGACTCGGCGGCGACAGGATCAACTCCCTTCCTCCCGTCCCCACCGGTCCGACAGGAAGTCGGCCAGGGCGCTGAAGATGAGCAGGGCGCCCACGGCCACCTGCTGCACGAAGACCGAGATGCCCAGGAGGTTCAGGGCATTGCGGACGATCTGAAAGAAGATCACCCCCAACAGCGTCCCCGGCATGGAGCCCCGGCCTCCGTAGAGGCTCGTCCCCCCGATGACCACCGCCGCGATGACATCCAGTTCCGCTCCGGTCCCCGCCAGGGTGAGGGCGGAATTCAATCGGGCCGCCAGCAGAATCCCCGCGAAGGAAGCCAGGCCGCCGCTCAGGGCGTAGAGCAGGAACTGGTGGCGCTTGACCCGGATCCCCATGCGCCGGGCCGTTTCGGGATCGTTTCCGATGGCGAAGGTGTAACGGCCGAAGCGGGTCTTCACCAGCACCAGGTGGCCGATCAGGTAGACCGCCGCCGTGATCAGCACCAGGACGGGGATCGGTCCGATTCGCCCCTTGCCCAGGAACAGGAAAGTCTCCGGGAAGCCGACGACGGAGTTGCCGCCGGTGAGAAACATGACGGTGCCCCGGGCGACGTTGAGCATTCCCAGGGTCATGATGAAGGCCGGGATCCGGCCGTACGCCACGGCAACCCCGTTGACCGCACCCGCGGCGATCCCCACCAGCACTCCGCCCAGGATAGCTGCGGGGACCGGGATCCCGGAGACCAGGAGCCCGGCCGCTCCCATGCTCCCCAGGGCCAGGATGGATCCCACCGAGAGGTCGATCCCGGCGGCGATGATGACGAAGGTCATGCCGGCTGCGACGATGGCGTTGACAGAGAGCTGTTCCAGGATGTTCAGGAAATTGCGGGTGGTGAGAAAGACCGGGGAGATCATGGACACCACGGCCACCAGAATGAGGGTGGCCACCAGCAACGCCTTGAGCCGGGTGAGCCTCAGAAAACCGGGAGGGAGTCCCCGGCACCTCAAGCCGGAGATGAATTCTGGAAGGGAGCCTCTCAAATTCACGGTGAAGTCAACTTCAGACGGGACGTGGCCCCCTCAGCATCAGGTTGACGACCTCGTCCTGATTCGTGGATCGGGTCCTCAGGTCGGCCACCGTCGCCCCCTTCCGCATGACCACGATCCGGTCCGCGATGGAGAAGATGTCCTCCAACTCGTGACCGATCACGATCAGGGAGACACCCTCGTCCCGGAACCTCCGGATGAGATCCAGTGTCTTGCGGGTCTCCGCGACTCCCAGAGCCGCCGTCGGCTCGTCCATGAGAATGAGCTTGGCGCGGGCCAGGAGGGCGCGGGCCAGGGCCACCGCCTGCCGCTGTCCTCCCGAAAGGGTACGCACCCGGGTTGCGGCGCCGAAGTCGTAGCCGAGTTCGCGGATCAACTCTTCCGCTCTGGTTCTCATGGACTTCTCCGCCAGCCAGCGGAGCCCGGAGACGCCCCGGAGCCACTCCCGTCCCAAAAAGATGTTGGCGGTCACGTCCAACTCGCCCAACAGCGCCAAGTCCTGGTATACGGTCTCGATCCCGTGATCACGCGCCTCGACGGGGCTTCCCGGTCGAAGCGGGCGGCCCTCCATGAGGAACCGTCCCTCATCGGGTCGATCGACGCCGGAGATGAGGCGGATCAGCGTTGATTTTCCGGCTCCGTTGCCTCCCACCAAGCCAACGATCTCGGCACGGCCGACCGTGAGATCGGCCCCGTCGACCGCTGTCAAAGCGCCGAATCGTTTGGTGACGCCCACCCCCTCCAGCAGCGCGACCCCGCCTGCCCCACGGCCGGTGCGACCGGTCGTGGATCCAGGGACGCGTTCCGGCGCGCTCACAAGAGCGGCTCCCCGCTCTCGATCTGCCGGATGAACTCGTCCACGTTCTCCTTCGTCACCAACACGACGCCGGTGTCGGTGAAGGGCGGGGACTCGATTCCGCGGCGGAACTTGACGACACTGTCGACGCCGGAATAGCCCATCTTCGCCGGAAACTGGGCGACCATGGAGTCGAGTTCGCCACGCTTGACGGCTTCCAGGTCCCCCAACCCCGCCTTGCCGATGGAACCGCGGCCCAACACCATCAGGTCCCCGCCCAGGTTCGAAATGAAGGCTCCGGCCGCCTGGGCGGCGCAGAGGACCGCGGGACCACCGAAGACGTAGAGACCGTCCAGATCGGGATGCGCCGTCAGCAGATCGGTGGTGGCGTTGAAGGACTGGTCGCAAAAGGGGACTCCCAGGGGAGACCCCACCATTTCCAGGCCGGGATACTTGCCGAGGCCTTCCACGAAGCCGTTCATGATTTCCCGGCAGGGCAGAATGCTGGGCGGACAGGCGATGACGCCGACCTTCCCTCGAGCTCCCAAGCGGTCGGCCAGGCGGTCGGCGGCCATGGTGCCGCAGAGGACATTGTCGGTGGCGGCGAAGGTGACGATGTCCCCCTGGCTGATCCCGGTGTCGATGACGGTGATGGGAATCCCGGCCTGGTTCACCTTGGAAACGGCGGGCGCCAGGGCGTTGGAATCGACGGGAGCCAGCACGATGCCGTCCACCTGCAATTGAATCATGTTCTCCACGATCTGGACCTGCTCCACGACATGAGTCTCGTCCTTGGCGGCGTGGAGCAGCAGCTCGACTCCGAGATCCCCGGCCGCCCGTCGGGCGCCGTCGATGGCGTCCAGCCAGAAGGGATCGGTGTAGGACTTGGAGATAAAGGCGATCCTCAGGCGCCCGTCGGCGGCGGGATCGGGACCCGGGACAGCGCACGAACAGAGCAGCAACAACGGGAGCAGGATCACCAGGGATCGAGTCACAACGAGCGGGACACTACCATGTTTCGGAACGCCTTTGCAGGTCTCCGGAGACGGTGACGCGCTTGCCTGACGGCACTGGATTCAATACCTTAGATCGGGTCCGGGACGGCTTGGCCGAAGGGGCCGGGGGGACCGGTCCGGAAGTCGAACCACTCGCCCGGAGCGCCCCATCGAACGGGGGCAAGCGGCGCGAAAAGAGGAAATCATCATGCCCGGAAAATTGGACGGCAGGGTGGCGGTCATCACCGGCGGCGGCAGCGGCCTGGGGAAATCTACAGCCAGGATCTTCGCGGCCGAAGGGGCCAGGGTCGTCATCGCCGACATCGACGCCGGGGCGGGAGAAGGAGTGGTCCAATCCCTCCGGAATGCCGGGTCGGAAGCCCTCTTCGTCAGGACCAATGTCTCCTCTGCCGCGGATGCCCGCAACCTGATGGAGGCGACGGTTGCGCGTTTCGGCCGGATCGACATCCTCATCAACAACGCCGGCGTCCAGGTGGAGAAGGCGGTCCCCGAGACCACCGAGGAAGATTGGGACTTCGTCCTGGGCGTCAATCTGAAGGGGCCGTTCCTCTGCTCCAAATACGCCATCCGCCAGATGCGCAAGCAGAAGTCGGGAAACATCGTCTGCATCTCGTCCCTCTCCGGCGTGGTGTCCAACGCGGAACAGGCCTCCTACAACGCCTCCAAGCACGGCCTCATCGGCTTGGCCAAATGCATGGCCCACGACCATGGCATGGAGGGCATCCGGGTGAACACCGTCTGCCCGGGATCCATGAACACCCCCATGCTGGACGGGGTGCCGGAGGAGCACTTGGCGCCCTATCGCAAGAGCAACCTGCTGGAGAGGTTCGCCGACCCGCACGAGGTGGCCAACTGCATTCTGTTTCTGGTGAGCGACGACGCCTCCTTCGTCACCGGCTCGGTTCTGGTGGCCGACGGCGGCTACACCACCAAGTGATCCCGGAACCTCCGGTGGCCAAGACCGGCCCCCTGGAGACACCGATCGAAAGGAGTCAAATCGAATGTACTTGAAGAAAATCGACCACATCGCCGTCATGGTGAGCGACATTGAGAAATCCCTGCACTTCTATCGCGATCTGCTGGGCCTGGAGGTGGTGACTCCGGAAGAGCACATCGAGGGTCCGGTGGCGGAGATGGTGAAAAAGCCGGGCTGCCATATGCGAGAGTACCGCATGCGGGCTCCGGAGGGCGTTCAGGGCTATGACCGGAACGACGAGGGGGTGGCGTTGACCTTCGACATCATCCAGTGGTTGAAACCGGAGAGCCCCCAGGCGAGATACGACATCCACCACGTGCCCAGCGCGCACATCTGTTTCGGAGTGGAGAACCTGCCCGCGATCTACGAACGATTGAAGGCCGAGGGCGTCGAGTTCGTTTCTCCTCCGGTCCGTTTCTCAGGCGAAGGGGAGTGGCACGTGCTGTTCTTCTACGATCCCGACGGCAACCTCCTGGAACTCAACGAAACCGGCACCGGCGACCAGATCGTCCACGATTTCGAGTGGAGCGAATAACGTAGGGGCCGCCCTTGTGGCGGCCCTTCCTTTATGCCCCCACGGCGTTTTTCTGTCCCCCCGAACCGGACAGGCCCGCCGGCCACGCCGTGACCACATCCGGGCGACGATTGCGGTTCCGGATTCATCGACTTGCCGCGGCGCGGCGGGGACGGATCATTCGACCCTCACGAGGCGGAAACCCAGGTAGTGGTAGCGATTGCCGGGGGCGACGCCGGCGCGATACGCCGACCGGCTGCCGAAAGCGTCGTGGCTCCAGCCGCCCCCCCGACGGACCCTCAAGGAGCCCGTCGCGGGGCCCTTGGGATCCGTGACACTGCCTCCAGGGTACTCCCCGTATCGGTCCTCTACCCATTCCCACGCGTTCCCCAGCATGTCGTGCAGCCCGAAATCGTTCGCCGCCTTCCCCCCCACCGGCTGGGTCCCGCACCAGGTTGACGGATACTGCTTCTCCTTCCAGTCCGAGCAGTCGACCCCGCCATCGTACGTCACCCCGCTGTTGCCGCCGTACCACGCGATTCCGTCCAACACCGGCGCGTTGCTGGTCCCCAACAGATCCAAATCGCCTGCCGGCGTGTCCGTCCGGGTTCCCGCCCGCGCCGCGTACTCCCACTCGGCCTCCGTCGGCAACCGGTACCTCGCTCCTCCCTCCATCCGGTTCAGCTTCCTGACGAACTGCTGCACGTCGTTCCACGAAACACTCTCCACCGGACAATCTCGACCGCAGTTCTTGAAGTCCGAGGGATTCGATCCCATCACCGCCTCCCATTGACCCTGAGTCACCTCGTATTTCCCCAGGTAAAATGCCCGGCTGATCTTCACCCGAGTCACCGGCCTCTCGTCATCGTCCGCCAGCCCGCTCTCCGAGCCCATCAGGAACTCACCGGCCGGAACCCGCACGAACTCCATTCCGAGGCTGTTGCTCCACTCCGCCGGCGTTGAGGCTTTCTCCTGAGCCGCCGGGTTTCCAGCCAGGAGGAGCACAGTCCACCCGGCCACGGTCCCGCGCCGACACCATGAGATCAAGTTTCCGATCATGTTTTCTCCGCTCGGCTCCGGTTGGCATTCGTCGGCAAATCCCGGATGTCGTTTGCGCGATCCCGGATCACGAATCCATGACCTCGAATCGGATGTCCAGGAGCCCGCTCGGATCCTGGGTGAGTTGCCGGATGATCCGAGCCAGGTTCAGCTCGGTGACCGGTTCCAGGCCTCTCGCGTCTAACCGGACGTCGCAGTGGGGGCAATGATCTCTTGCCGGAAGGTGTTTCGGGAAGAGGATCTCTTCGTTGCAACTGAGGCAGATCAAGCGGATGGCCTGGATGTCATCCAAGCCGAACAGCATTCGATTCTCAGACATCGTCGTATTCCCTACTGTTCATTCAGCTCATTCAGCGTCCGGTGGACTCATTCAACTTCTCCGGCCCGATTCAGCCGGTCCGCGCACAACAGCCGGAGTCGCTCCTGCGGGTCTGGGTGTGGATTTGGTCGGTTGGTGATGCCGGCGCCGAGCTAGTCTCCAGGCCGCCCGCATCGCGCAGGAGAAGTGACTCCGCAAGGAACCCGTAACGACCACCTCTGGTGCAGGTTCCCGAACGTCCCCACATTCGATGTTGCCGATAACATCGAAATCGACAAGTGGACGCAAACGGGCACTTTTTCTCCCATCACGTTCGAGAGGACGTCCTATGCTGGACTGAAACCGGAATCTGCGTCGAGTAGAATAGGACTCTGGCTGGCTCTTCCTCCAGCATAGGACGAGTCGGTTTAGAGCCAGCCGGATGTTGCAGCATCCGGCTGGCTCGCCCACGCCGTCACCATACACCAGAAGCACCCTCTCGGACAAGGTCTGCCCCACACTTTTTAGGAATGGAAATTATCCTTTTATTGTAGTAACTTAGACTGTTTTTTGTTTTCCAAAATACAGACTGATAACAGGCCGGAACGCCCTCGATCGGCGTTCGTCCCTGACATGCTGAGACTACGAAAATATTCATACTGCATCTGTGATTTGGAACTCATGGCAAGGGGTTTTCGGGTAACGATCGGATAATCCGACCCAGTTAAGAAATTCTTCTTACAGTTGTCTCGACAGGTTCAAAATGGCTCCTTCTTAGTAACTTCAATTCCCGATGACCGTAGGGACACCCCTTGTGGGTGCCCTCCGGGGTCGCATCGTTCCCCGGCCGAGCCGTCGCGCCACCCCCCGGCCCAGTAGGGACCGAGTCGTTGGACAGCGGCAACGCGG
>JAJDTT010000149.1 GCA_022827025.1 Acidobacteriota bacterium | reverse complement strand
CCTCGACTTGCGGAGGCAGTTGAACGTCATTCCCGGAGACCGGGGGTTTGAGCCGGGCTGGGAGTGACCGATATGACCGTAGGGGCACCCCTTGTGGGTGCCCTGCGGGGTCGCATCGTTCCCCGGCTGTGTCGCCGCGCCCACGCCGCCGCTCCACGTCGCCATTCCCGGCGCCCGGAAGGACGCCGATCCCAGTCGGCGCCGAGGACGCCGCCGCTCCAGACGCCGCTCCGGACGCCGACCCCGGTCGGCGACTAGAAAGTCGCCGCTCCACCCCCCCGGTTCGGTAGTGCCCAAGCAATGGCCGGCGGACGGTGGCGCCGTTCGGGGGAGGGCGACCACAAGGGTCGCCCCTACGAGTCGTTCGACACAGCGGTAACGCGGCGGGCGCCGCTGATGGTCAATCCCCGCCCGGTTTCTCGCGGGATCAGGAGGGGGGACTTTCCTGTCCCCCCTTCTTCTTTTTCTTTGAAACTTCCAATGCCGGACGCCCGGCGGGAGCGGCGTCGTCCTCGGCGCCGACTGGGACCGGCGTCCTTCCGGGCGCCGCTTGGAGCGGCGTGTTTCGCGCGCTGACTGGGAGGGCGTATTTCACGCGCCCCGTGTTCTTTGCCAGGAGGGGCGACTTCCAGTCGCCCACTGGAAGGGCGGTTTCTAGCCGCCCTGTCGGACCAATCCCCCGATGACCGTAGGGGCACCCCTTGTGGGTGCCCCCCGGGGTCGCATCGTTCCCCGGCTGTGTCGCCGCTCCACGTCGCCATTCCCGGCGCCCGGAAGGACGCCGCTCCACCCCCTGTCCGGCCCGGTAGTGCCCAGGCAAAGGCCGGCGGACGGTGGTGTCCGTTCGGGGGAGGGCGACCACAAGGGTCGCCCCTACGAGTCGTTCGACAGCGGCAACGCGGTGGGCGCCGCTGATGGACAGTCCCCGCCCGGTTTCTCGCGGGATCATGCCGGAGGCCGGGGGTTTGAGCCGGGCTGGGAGTGAAAAAGGGGACTGGGGAGGAAGAGGGGGGACAGGAAAGTCCCCCCTCCGGCCCGCTACCGGGTGGCGCCAGCTTCTTGCAGATAGCGGATGACTTCGGTGTGGCGGTTGGAGGCGGCCGCCGAAAGGGCGGTGAGGCCCTTCTGGTCCTTGATGTCCAGTCGGGCTCCCGCGTTCACCAGCGCCTGGACCACCGGCAGATGGCCGTCCGTCGCGGCGCCGGCTGCCAGCACACTTTTGTGGTTTCCAGGCGGCCGTTCCAGAAAAAGGGGACGGTCCGCTTTTCCGGTTTGCTTCTCCGGTTCACGCTCTTCCGGTCCCTACTGCTGATTTTCAAATTTCCTTCGCCATTTTCAGTTGTGAAGCGTTCCTGTCATCAAAGGCGCGAACCGAAACAATTCCCGCCAAGTCAGTCCATGTCCACCGGTTCTATGCCCTGTGGTTCAACCGCAAGTTTGGCCGGCGGGGCCATTTTTGTGGTGATCGGTTCAAGAACCCGGAGCTCATGGGACTCGAAGCCGTGCAGGACCGCATCCTCTACGTGGAACTCAACGCGGTCCGGGCCGGAATGGTCAAACGGCCCGAGCAGTGGAAATGGGGCTCGGCCCGCTGGAGACTCACCGGCAACGATCGAGACCTGATTCCACTGGATGAACTATTCCCAGCGGATCCTGGAACCGACGTGGACAGCGGTTACCGGACTCGCTTGTACTATCGAGGGGCCGTTCCCAACCGGGACAACCAGGCGGCGATCCCCCGGTGGATCCTCCACCAGGAGCAGCGACGTGGATATACCCGTGCCGGAGCTTTTCGCCGGGGTTTGCGGTTTCTGAAGGACGGGTTGGCCGTCGGGCCGGCAGAGAAGGTGGCGCAAGCTACCGGAGAATTAAATGTTGTGTTGCGCGAATTAACCCAAACGGTACAGATGCAATCTGCGTGCGACGGTTTCTGCTCCGCTCCGGCGGGTTCCGAGGCCGTATCGTTGTCCGACTGCTCCGGCGCTCGGTGGCGGCAGCCCACTCGTTTTTCCGAGAGTGGGTGGAAAGCCAATCGGGAATACGGCCAGGTCGGAACTGCTCCGGGCGTTGAAGATCGCGGCGGTACCGCACGGCTTCCGCTCGAGTTTCCGGGACTGGGCGGCGGAGGAAACGGACCATCCGCGTGAGGTTGCGGAGGCGGCTTTGGCACACAAGGTGCGCAACCCGATCGAGGCGGCCTGCCGGCGCACGGACCTGTTCGAGCGGCGGCGGCTCATGGACGACTGGGCGGATTACCTGGATCAGTTGAAGGCAGTGAGCACGTGATTCGGATCCATCCAAGCTCCCGCGCCCGATAAACCGAGCGTATCGAATCGCGGGTGGGTCATTGCAGAACGCCCCCCCGCTCAGAGCGCCATCGCGCCCGGAAACGTCGCCTGGGACCCTCTCAGACGGAGTTTTCGACCGATCCGGGGAAAAAAGACCGCCGTAGGCGCCCTATGTTGGCCTGAAAGCCCGATACGAAGGGATATGTATAGGCCCTTGTGCGGATGCGGCAGATCTCAACGAGCAACCAACTCCCCCTATTGGTTTGGTCGTTCGGGAAGTGGGAGAATGAACGCGCGCAGGAGCCAAGGAAGGAGTTGGTGGCACCATGAAGGGCCAAATGGACGTAAGAGAAGCCGTGAAAAAAGCGAAGGAGGGCATCGTCAAAATTTTTGAGGATGAAGATATCCGGGATCCAAGGCTGGAAGAGGTGAGATTCACATTAGGCCCAGACACATGGAAAGTGACCATCAGCTTTGTTCGGTCGTTTATGGCTGCCATGGGCGGCGACCGAACCTTCAAGGTCGTTCATGTCGATGACCATTCTGGTGAGATTCGATCCATTACCCATCGCACTCTGTCCGCTTCAAACTGACCTGATGCGTGTCTCCGAAGTGTTCATCGACGCGAGCCTTCTCGTTCTCCTTGTGGTCGGGTCAGTAGACCGGAAATTGGTAGCAAGACATCGTCGGACCAGCATATTTCTGCCAGAAGATTATGACCGTCTCGTCGACCTGATCCAAGATCTTCAAGTATTTGTTACTCCAAATACGCTCACCGAAGCGTCCAACCATCTTGAGAATCGCGAAGACACTCGATTCCTGGAGCGGCTCCGAAAGTTCATCGAAATCAGCCAGGAGATCATCGTCACCAGTAAGACTGCAACGCGCAACAGCGCGTTTACTCGGCTAGCCCGAGTTTACCGTGTTGGGCCACAGAATACAGATAAGTTCTTTTTTTTCATAGATATAGAGAAGACTGTCCGTATGACCTAACGAGGCTGCGGCAGGGGTTGGATCGTGTGGCTGTCGAGGCCCAGGATTTCGTACATTCGCCGCTGTTGGGCCGTCATCTGCGAGAGCGTCGTCCTGAGTT
>JAJDTT010000315.1 GCA_022827025.1 Acidobacteriota bacterium | reverse complement strand
CAGGATTGTCCATCAGCGGCGCCCACCGCGTCGCCGCTGTCGAACGACTCGTAGGGGCGACCCTTGTGGTCGCCCTCTTCCGAAGGGCGCCACCGTCCGCCGGCCATTGCCTGGGCACGACCGGACCGGGGGGGTGGAGCGACGACTTTCTAGTCGCCGACTGGGATCGGCGTCCGGAGTATCCATGTTGCAATGGGAGCGGCGTCATCCTTGGCGCCGTCTTACGACCTCGCATTCAAAAAAAACCGGGCGGCTGCATCGTCTCTCCCTCCCTCAGCTCGTCCCCCCCGCACGGCGCGAAAGAGAGCGAACGGACCGACCTTCCCTCTAAAGCAAAAAGCCAGGACGTCGAGCCGCCGAGCTTCGAGTACACCCAACGCTCGAAAGAGGGCGCCAAGAATGACGCCCCTCCAAACGAGCAGCGACCCTGAGGTCGCCGATTGGGAAAAGCCTCTCGGCGGCGTCTTTCAGGCGCCGACTGGGATCGGCGTCCTTCCGGGCGCCGGGAATGGCGACGTGGAGCGGCGACTCAGCCGGAGAACGATGCGACCCCGCAGGGCACCCACAAGGGGTGCCCCTACGGTCATCGGGGATTGGAAGTTTCAAAGAAGAAGAAGTTTCAAAGAAGTCCCCCACCGCCGGGCCTCCGGCATGATCCCGCGAGAAACTGATGGACGGTTCTCTATACTGATCGGCCTATCTTCGGTGGGGCGCGACGTAGGCTGGCCACTCAATGGTGTGGGTCCGTCTGGCGAGCCCGTAAAGAAGTTACTACGAAGCGAGACGGGAGGGAACTGAACGTGCCTACCATGTGATGTACAAATACGAGGTCATTCTCTACTGGAGCGACGAAGACCGCGCTTTCGTCGCCGAGGTTCCTCAGTTGCCGGGATGCATGGCTCATGGGGACACCCAGGAATCCGCGCTCAAGCACGCCCAAGAGGCCATGGATCTATGGATCGAGACAGCACGGGAATTCGGCGATCCAATTCCCGAACCCAAGGGTGAACGGCTGATGTTGGCGTGACGAAGGGTGCCAGCCATACGAGACTTCGTGTTTGATACCTATCTAGAGTGCTGGTTTTTGGAGCGGAACTATTGAATCTCGGGCATAGGATGTCGCCCGAGAACCGGATCATCGAGAAGCGCACGTCCGTTTCGATGAGCAGGGCGAAGGAACTTGGTGACGGTGGGAACGGTAGATCAACCAACTCCCCAAGTCACGGAAATCTGCGGACGAGTGTCTCCCGGGCCTGGATCCGGGCCTTCTCCAGCACGTCCTGCATGCGGACCGGCGCTCCGCCGCGCCGTTTGCTCTCGTCGGCCGCCTCCATGAAGACATAGATTTCCAGCGTCGTCGCAGGATCGACGGGCGGAACCCGGGTCTCGAAAAACTCCACGATCCGGGCGACCAGGGGAGGATAGCCGGTGAAGCCTCCCAGCGGCGCGACGGCGTCGCTCCCGAAGACGGTCCCGCCATATCCTCGCTTCCCGGCCCGCCGGCCGTGAAAGGTTCCCAGCCGGCCATCGGACCATCGCCCCACCACCACGTCGCCTCCCGGCGTGTTCATGCGGCTCAATTCGACACAGCCGGGACCCATGACGGTGTAGAGAAACTCCACACCATGGATGCCGTACCAGAAGAGATCGGGGTGGTTCGGCTCCATGGAGGCCGGGCTGTAGGCATTGCACGCCAGGACCTTCCCCACCTTCCCCCGGACCACTTCCTGCGCCCCGGCGGCATAGCGCAGGGCGGAGGAGGAGAAGACGGGAGTCCCGTAGCGTTTCGAGAGCTCGTAGATCGCCACCACGTCCGCCAGCGTGCCAGCCACCGGCTTGTCGATGAAGACCGGTTTGCCCGCCTTCAGGACCGGCGCGGCCTGCTCCAGGTGGGGGCGTCCGTCGTTGGTCTCCAGCAGGACCACGTCCACCTTCTCCAGGAGCGCCTCGATGCTGGGCACGATCTCGACACCCATCTCCCGGACCCGGCGCGTGTATTCCGGGACCCGCCGCACGCTCGACTCGATATCGCGGCTTCCCTGGGGGTACGCCGCCACCACCCGGCAGCCCGGGACGTGGCCCTCATCCCCCGGGTCGTTGAGGATCCGGGTGAAGTGGACGGAATGGGAGGTGTCGAGGCCGATGATCCCGGCTCGGATCGGACCGGCCCGCATTCCGGCATCCGTCGACGCCGGAAGGAAGAGGAGCAGAATCAGGAGCGGGGAAACGATCCGAGCCGATTTCACTCCGCGTATGAGCCGCATGAAAAAGTGGAGCGGGAGACGGGAATCGAACCCGCGACGTCCAGCTTGGGAAGCTGGCATTCTACCGCTGAATTACTCCCGCTCGTTCGCCATTCTAGCCTGATCTTTGGGCAACCGCCACGTCCTGGGCGTCGATGATGGTGTTCATGGCCTTCCGCAACTCGGTCAACGCCAATTGATAGTCGATCTGGGAGCGCAACTCCACGAGATGGGCCTCGGCCACGTCACGCTGGTACTGCAGGAGCTCGAAGTTGGTGGAGAGTCCGGCCTTGAACCGCTTGGTTTCCAGCTCCAACTGCTCCTGAGCGAAGCGCAATGCCAGAGCGGACATGTCCAGCTCCCGCTTCCGGATGCCGAGGCGTTCATAGGCGTTGCGGACCTCCTCCACGATGGTCTGCTCCTGTTCCCGGTGCTGGTGCCGGAGGCGTCGTTCGAGGATGGCCGTCTCTGCAAGGAGGCCTTCGTTAAGGCGATTCCTCAAGGGAATCTCCACATCGACGAAGATCCCGTAGGAGATGTAATCGAACCCCAGCGCCTGTCCCAGCGACGTGCCGAAGTTGCCGAAGAAGGGATTCGTCGGATCCGGCTCTCGAGTCCGCTCCCCGAAAAAATCCACGTTCTTGAAGACCTGTCCCGACCGGCCGTACGAACCCACGTTGGCTCTCAGGTTGACTCGGGGCTTGCCCTCCCTGCGGTAGAACTTCCTTTCGATTCGGTTCTTTTCCAATTCCAGGTCCAGGCGCTCCAACTCGGGCCGGCGTTTCAGCGCCTCGCCGATGGCGTCCTCCAGGGTGATGCCGAGAGGCCGGATACGAGGCCGGTCCGTGGGGATCAACGTCAGATTCCAGAGGGAGGCCGACCGGTCGGGGGTGAGGAGCTTCTTGACGGCATTCTGGCGGACGACGATCTGGACCTCGGCCTGAATCGTGGCCTGCTCGCGCCGGGACACCTCTGCCCGAGTGCGGCTGACCTCCATGGGCGCCGAGATGCCCACCGCGACCCTCCGCTTGTTGAGTTCGTGCTGCAGGACGGCCTGTTCCCGCGACTGGCGGCGCGTTTCGTGGTTGTCGATGGCCGAGACCAATTCCCAATACTGGGTCTGGAGGCGCAGGATGATGTCCGACACCCTCTCTTTGAACTGGCTCTCGTTGATGCGGCGATCCAGGTTGTAGATCTTCAACTGCCGTTCCGTCCGGGTCTGCCGGAATCCCCGCCAAAGGGGTTGGGAGAAGGAGAAGTTGAAGTAGGACTCGAAGTTGGGATTGATGATGGAAAAAAGACTGTTGCTGGAGTTGCGGACGTTGTTCAGGGTCAACTCGAGGGACCCGCCGCCTCGAACCGGCTGGCGAACCGACGACTCGAGCTGGAGCCCCCGCCGTATTGACGTGGGGATGTTGCGGCCCGCGTCCAGAATGCTGGTGGACGGCCACTCGTTCGAACTCCACCCCGTGGTGAAGCTGAGCACCGGATCGTAGTCGCCGCGAGTCTGGAATATTTTTTGCTCGGTGACGTCTTCATTGAAATCTTCGATGGCGATCTCCAGGTTGTTGATCAGAGCCAGGCGAACAGCCTCCTTCAGGGGGAGGTCCAGGTACCGGCCATCGCTCCGGACCTGCTCCACGTAGGGTCGACTGGGGGGAAACTCCTGGTCGGATTCCGAAGATCCCCGGACCGGGCACAGTCCGAGCCAGAGAGCGGCCGATAGAAAAACAGGGATGCGACAGGCAACCATCATTGAACTCCTCGCGTACGTGGTGCATCTTCAAATCAGAGGTTCGTCTCCGTTAAAGATGCATTCGAAGTCCATAAGGATCGGTCGGTCCCGGTGCGAACCGGGGGTACGGCCGGATTTCGGAGGAGAGCCGTGGACCGGAAAAACATGTTCCCCGGCGGCGCGCCTCAAAGATATATTATCCCCCAGACGATCCTCCATCCGGGCGGGGTGCTCATGAGAATCACCCGTTTGTGGTTTGTTCTTCTGTTTTTCACGGTCCCCGCCGGGGCCAACGATACGGCCGGTTCTTCCCGTTTTGCCGCGGTGGAGAGAAGGCCCTTCGTCAAGTTCGTGACCCTCACAGGCGAACTCATGGCCGGCGACTCCCTGATCGTCTACTCTCCCAGCATTCCCCACCATTGGAACCTGAAACTGAGTTTTTTGGCAAAACAGGGATCCGAGGTCCGCAAAGGGGATCTGCTGGTGAAGTTCGACGGCTCCAGTCTGGAGACCGAACGGTTGGACCTGGAAAAGAAACGGGAGGAATCCCAGCTCAAGATCGCCCGCAAGGAAGCCGAGATCGGGTCCAAACGGCAGGAGCAACTGCTGCAAAGGGCCACCGCCGAAAAGGAATTGAAGGTCGCCCGGATCCATGCCGAGATTCCCCCCGATCTGGTCCCTCGCGAAGATTCCGAAAAGTACCGGTACGAAGTCTCGCAGGCCAGGATCAAGCTGGACAAGGCCGACCAGCAACTCGCCAGCCAGATGGAGACCGGACGGGCCGAGCTGGAGGTTCTCGAGCTCGACTTCCAGCGCGCCGACCTGCAACTCAAGCAACTGCTGCAGTCCATGGACCGGCTCACGGTCCGGGCGCCCACATCCGGACTGGCCGTCCGAGCGCGGCACAACCGGGAAGAACGCAGGCTCCAGGCGGGAGACGCGGTCTATGGAGGGCGCCCGGTCATGATGCTCCCCAACCTGGATCACCTGGAAGTTGCCGCCGTCGTCTACGACTCCGAACTCGTCCTGTTGCAGGAAGAGCAGCACGCCGAGGTGATCCTCGACGCCTATCCTTCCCGCCGCTTCCGCGGACGAGTGCTTCAGGTCTCGGAAGCGGCCAAGGCCAGGTCGTGGAGATCCCGCCTCAAGGCCTTCGAGGTGCGGGTGTCCCTGCTGGAAACGGATCTGGAGATCATGAAGCCGGGAATGACGGCTCGGGTGAGGATCCCGGTTCCGGTAGGCGAGCGATTGACGGCGCCCCGGGAGGCGCTCCACCTGGGGCCCGGTGGAGAGGTTTTCGCGCGGGATGAGTCGGGACGGAAGCTGCCGGTGCAGGTCCTGGATACGGCGGACCGCTGGGTGGCGGTGGCCGGACTGGATGCCGGGCAGAAACTCCTCTTGAACTCCGGTGCGGGACCGGGCCGCCGATCGGAGGGGAATTGGATCCGGATGAAGCGGGAGGACTTTACGCTCACCGCGCCCGGCAACGGGGTACTCAAGGCAGCGGCGGCGACCTTGATCCGGTCCCCGGCTCTTCCCAACACCTGGCGCTACAAGATCACCCATTTGGCGCCGGAGGGAAGCTCGGTCGAAAAAGGGGATGTCGTGGTGCGGTTGGACCCGACGGAAGTCGAGAAGCAACTGCGTGAGGAAATGGCCAACATCGAGAAGGCCCGGGAGGAGTACGAGAAGACGAAGGCGTCTTTGGAGTTGTCGGCCCGGGACCTGGACCTGAAGCTGGAGGAAGCCCGGGCCGATGCGCAGAAGAAGGAGAAACAACTGGTGGAAGCCAGGGAGTTCCAATCCATCCTCGAAGTCAAGACGGCGGAATACGAGGCGGAGTTGGCTCGCCGCAAGGTCGAGACTCTGGAGTTGCAGCGGACGTTCGTGAAGCAGGACGCCGACCTCCAGCTCAAGATCCTGCAAGACAGCCAGCAGCTCTATGAGGAAAGAGCAGCCCATCATCGAGAATCGATCCAGGCCATGGAAGTCGTCTCACCCCGGTCCGGCACCGTCCTCTACCAGAGGAACTGGCGCAACGAGCCGGTGCGGGTGGGAAGCGACGTTTACGTGGGCAGCACCGTCATGAGCCTCCCCGACCTGTCGAGCCTGGTGGTGGACGCGCGGGTCGCGGAAATCGACGCCGGAAAAGTCCGCGTCGGCCAGGAGGTCAGAGTCGACCTGGACGCGATTCCGGACCGGACCTTCAAGGGAAGGATCGCATCGATGGCCACCCTCTTCTCTCCGGCCAGCTTCGACCGGCCCATGAAGGTGCTGGACCTCACCGTGGAACTGGAGCACGTGGACCAGGACAGGATGCGTCCCGGAATGGCAACCCGGATCCAAGTCGTCGTCAACCACTTCCGGGATGTTCTGACCTTGCCCCTGTCGGTCATTCAGACGGAGAAGGGCGTGTCCTTCGTCTGGGTGAAGCAGGACGGTGGACCTGCCAAGCGGTCCATCAAGCTGGGGCGCGACAACGGTGTCGTCGCCGTGGTCAAGGAAGGGCTGTCGGAGGGAGAGGAGGTCGCCAATGTGCCGGATGCCGGATGACAGCCGGTGGAAAGAGCCGTCAGGGAAATCGGCCGGGCCTGCATCCCGGCGGACGGCCAGGGCAGCGCGGGCGAGAAGGCGTATCGATTCCATGAAATACTTGCCCGCCCTGCTGCTGCTTTCTGGCGCGATGGCTTCGGGACAACCTCTCCATTGCGACTTCACGGACTACCTCCCCTTGGAGGGCCTGAAGGCCGAGGCCGTCGACGGAGACGTGGTCTTTGAGTGGACAGGCTCCGAAGCGCCGGGGCAAGCCGGCGCCGGAACCTCAGCCGGGCCGCTCCGGGCAAGATTCGGCCTGGAGGGCGCCCAGCCGGTCATACGGCAAATGGCCGCACTGATCAGGGCGGGGCATTGGGCGCCGCTGGTGCAGGACGCCCGCCCACAGTTTTATGTCGCGGAGGGAAAGCGCCGCATTTCCCACCAGCAGTTGCGGCCGATGCAGGCCTTGGGCCGCGAGGCCACGCCTGAAGTCGTGGAGCGGGAGAAATGGAAAGTCTTCTGGGACGCGCCGCTGAGCGTGCCGGGCCGCGAAGGCGTGAACCCCGGGCTCCCCAGGGATCCCTCGGAGGTGACCCGCAGCGAGGTCCGATACAGCTTCAAAACGTGCCGCGTGCGCCGGGATGGTGTGCGACTCGAGATATCGTTTGACGGCCTGACGTTGGGCTCGTTCGAAGGGACCCTTCGATTCACCGTTTACAAGGGATCCAACCTGGTTCGCCAGGAGGCGGTGGCGGCGACAACCAGGCCATCGGTCGCGTACGTCTATCGCGCCGGGCTGGGCGGGCTGAAGAGCGAGGACTACCGGCGCATGCGCTGGAGGGACATCGCCAGGGACTGGCAGCACTATCGCTTCGGCGGCGGAGTCAATGAGGGGCCCGTTCCGCTTCGCGCGCGCAACCGGGTCCTTCTGCTCGAGCGGGAGCGCGGCGCGCTCGCCATCTTCCCTCCCTCTCACAAGTTCTTCTTCGCTCGTGAGATCGAGATGAATCTCGGGTACGTCTGGTACCGGCAGGGAGAGGAGGGGCGCTTCGACGCCGGTGTGCGCCAGGCCGAGCGGGAAGAGATGTTCCGCCCGTGGGGCGCTTCCAAGGAAATCTGGGAAAAGCGGGTCCGTCAATCGCGCGCCTTCGCGGAAGGCAACTTCGCTCTCTACAACGCTCCGCCGGGAACGCTGCAGCGGATGGCCGTCTATTACTACCTGGGACCGCGGGACGCGGAGTCCACCCTGAAAGAAGTGCTGGCCTACACCCATGGCGACAAGTACAAGCCGCTGGAGGGCCATCAAGTGGCGGTCAGCCATTTCCATACGCACTTCGCCGAGCAGTTGGTCGATCTCGGGTCCCTTGACGCGAGGCCTCCGTGGATTTCGGCATTCAGGGGCCTGGGGATCAACATCGCGATGATGTCCGATTTCCATGGCGACGGCCACCCGGGGGACGAAGGTGAAGTCCGGTTCAGGGAACTTGACGAGTACTTCGAGGCTTGCCGGCGCCACTCGGACAAGGACTTCCTGCTGATGCCCGGCGAGGAGCCGAACGTGCATCTTGGCGGGCACTACACGCTGGTGTTCCCGAAACCGGTTTACTGGTCCAAGGTGCGCGGGTCCGACAAGGCGTTCCAGGCAAACCACCCGGAATACGGGACCGTTTACCGCGTGGGCTCGGCCGGCGAGATGCTCTCGATGCTCGAATCGGAGCAAGGCCTGATCTGGCAGGCGCACCCGCGCACCAAGGGTTCGACGTTCTATCCCGATGCCGTGCGGGAGGCGCCCCACTTTCTCAGCGACCGCTTTCTGGGGGGAGCCTTCCAAGCCCTTCCGGCCGACCTGTCGAAGCCCAGGATCTGCGAGGAACGGTGCCTCGGAACCCTCGACGACATGAACAATTGGGCGGGGCCGAAGTACATGATTGCGGAGGGCGATACGTACACGAAGTATCCCGAGGACGAGATCTATCCGCACTTGATCGTCAACTACGTGCGGTTGAGCCAGTTGCCCGCATTCGACGAAGACTGGAGCCCGATCACCGAGGCCATGAGGCGGGGAGAGTTCTTCGTCTCGACAGGGGAGGTCTTGATCCCGTCCCACGAGGTCGAAGGATTCCAGGATCGCAGGACGTTTGTCGCCGAGGTCGAATGGACATTCCCGCTGGAGTTCGTCGAACTCGTGTGGGGCGACGGCAAAACGACCGGCAGTCAGGTGCTGCCGACAACCGGTCTGGGTTCGTTCGGCCGCAAGACGTTCCGGATGGAATTCGATTCGCCGGGCAAGAAGTGGGTGCGGTTCGCCGCCTGGGATTCGGCCGGCAACGGAGCCTTCACCCAGCCGATCCACCTGCCGGCACGGTGAGAGCGCAAGGTGTTTTGGCAACCCGTGGCAAGAGTCGTCACGGCATTCGACCGTCCCTGCATCCCGGTGGGCCGGAGGGCCGATGAAGAAAGTCTACCTGGCATTGTCGCTGCTGGTCGTCGCGGCGGGCGTCGCTTCCCATTTCCGGGACGTGGGCAGACAGTGGTTGGCCACCCTGATGGATCCGGGGGAAAATGAACCCGTACCCCTGATGCGGGTGACCCCCCAAGACTATCGCGTCCTGGTTCGGGCCGACGGCGAACTCACGGGACTGCAGATCACACCGGTTCACGCCCCCATGGTGAAAACCGGCTCGCTGAAGGTGGCCTGGCTGGCCGATGAGGGCCAGATCGTCGAGCAAGGGGACACGGTGGTCGTGTTCGACCAGACCGACGCGGTGCTGACCCTGGAGCGGAGCCACAACACCCTCGACACTCAGAATCACCTCATAGAGAAACAGAAAATGGAGGCGCGGAGCCGGGTGGAGAACCTGCAGCGGGACCTCCAGAGCACGGACCTGGAACTGGAGTATACCCGGGACCAGATTCGGAAGGACGAAGAGATCTTCTCCCGCTGGGAGATCCAGGAATCGGTCATGAGCGCCTCCCTGGCCCGCTACAAAAAGGGACATCTGAATCGCAAGGGGGAGGTGGAGCAGGGGCTCTCCGAGGCCGACCTGCGCCTTCTCCAGGTCGACCGGAAGATGGCGGAAACCGAGATGAAGCTGGCCCGCGAGACCCTCTCTTCGCTCGAAGCCAAAGCCCCCGTCGGCGGGGTTGTCCTCTACCGGCGGAGCTGGACCGTTCTCGAAGTGGGCTCCGAGGTCTGGCCCACACAGCCCTTGATGGATATCGCCGACATGGAACGCTTCCGTGCCCGGTTGTTCGTCCCGGAAAACCAGATTCGCGGAGTGCAGCCCGGCAAGACGGTCCAGGTTCGGCTCGATGCGTTTCCTGGGGAGGATTTCTCGGGAGAAATCGACAAGGTGGACAAGATCGCCCGCCAGCGGCATCCGCGCGATCCCCGAAAGTTCTTCCTCTGCGAAGCTCGGCTCGACGTCTCACCCGATTCCATGGAGAAGCTGAACCCGGGCATGCGATTCTCCGCCGAGATCGAGTTGGGGGCACAAAACGGCGTTATCGTGATTCCCCGGAGCGCGGTCATCAAGAAGGATTCTCAGTTCGTGGTCTTCGTCAAGGAAGGCGGCGAGTACCTGGAGAAAAAGATCGAGGTCGTGGACAGCGACTTCGGTTTTTACGTGGTGCAGGGCGTGGCTGCGGGGACTCGGATCTGCCTGCGCCACCCCCTGGAAGACCAGCGCCTCCATCTTCCCGACTTCAGTTCGCCCACGGCGAGCACCCAGCGGCGCCGTTACGTCCCCTTTTGAGCGCATGTTCTTCGCCGAATCGGTCAAGATCGCCCTGTCCAACCTGCTGCTGCACAAGCTCCGCACCTCTCTGACCATGCTGGGCATGATCTTCGGGGTGGCCGCCGTCCTTTCGATGCTCTCCATCGGGGCCGGAGCCGGACGAGAAGCTTTGTCGCTGATCCAGAAGATGGGGCTGCGAAACGTCCTGATCCGGGCCAAGGCATTCGAGGAAGAGGAGCTCGGAATCATTCGTCAGGACTCTCCGGGCCTGACCCGCCACGATGTCCGGGCCCTGAGGCAGGTGCTTCCGGACAAAACCCGGATCAATGCCAAGAAAGAGCACAAGACCTACCAGATCGCGTCGGCGGTGGGCCGGGCGGACTCGCGGGTCTTGGGAGTCAACGCCGGATACCCTCTCGCCGCCAATCTGGAATTGGTGGAAGGCTCCTTCTTTCTCCCTGCGGACGGACTGAAGCACCGCCAGGTCTGCGTTTTGGGAAAGACGGCGCGCCGCAAGCTCTTCGGACTGAATCCGGCGCTGGGAGAGCCGGTGAAGATCGATGCGCTCTGGTTCACCGTGGTGGGAGTGCTGGCCGACCAACTTCTGGAAAAAGACGAGTTCGAAGGCGTCAAGATCGAGAGCGTGAACAACGACATCTACGTTCCGTTGGAGACC
>JAJDTT010000161.1 GCA_022827025.1 Acidobacteriota bacterium | reverse complement strand
ATCAAGGAGCTTTCGATGCTCAATAGCCTGCCCATACGCACCGCTACCGACGCTTCGCCGACACCCTCACGAGTGCCCACGCACGGCTCGCGGAGAAACGTGGATGGTTAGTCCTTTCGTTTCGGCGGACTTTCACCGCCTGTCTTGTGCCAGTTAGCCTGGCGCACAGTCGCCGCTCCACGCCCCCGCTCCACGTCGCTACCCCCGGCGCCCGGAAGGACGCCGATCCCAGTCGGCGACTGGAAAGTCGCCGCTCCACGCCCCCGCTCCACGTCGCCGCTTCATCCCTCATCGGACGGGGACGGAGACGAATACTGCAATCTCTGGGACCGTGTCCTGGGAGCCTACGGGGGCATGCACCTGGAACCCCATTCCGGCACCACACCCACCACCGACGTCACGGCGGCCTGCCTCCACACTCTTGCGGACGTCTATCACCACGTCCTCTTGAGGGGAGATTCCGGACTGAAGATCCTGCTGCACCTGGACTACGAAGATTCGAGAGCCCGGATCCGCTCCCGGAGAGGAGAGAGGACGGGCCGTCTGACGGTGCTGCCCCGGACCCGGGAGAATGTCCTGATCCGAATCCCTCGATGGACCCCCCTGAGTTCGGTCCGTCTCAAGGTTGGGGGCGCTCCGCTCGACCCGAACATCTATGGAGACTTCGTCCTCGTCGCCGGGAACCTCATGCCGGCGGAGATCACCCTCGAATACGGCCTGCCCGTGACCCGGGAGGTCGAACGGACGACGGGTGTGGATTACCATTTGCTGTGGCGTGGCGACGAAGTCATCGGGATCACCCCCAACAGCCGCTTCTATCCCTTCTACCCGGACTATCCTGAAGAGACGGAGGGCTGCGCTATGCCTGCGGCTCGGGACTGCATCGCTTCGAGATGTTGAGCGGCCGCCCGGTCCCTATCGGCCAGTGGACACACGTCGCCGTGGTCTGCGACACGGGCGACTTCAGGATCTATCTCAACGGAAGCCCGGAGAGCGGCGTACAACGGATGGAGACGGCCAGAAACCAGGGCGTCACGCAACCGGGCAGTGACGGCACGATCCTCTGTGTGGGCGGTCCGGGTCCCGATGCCCTGACCAGTTTCTTCGACGGTCTCGTCGACGAGCTGCGTTTCTCAACCGTGGCTCGGACCTTCGAGCCGGACCCGGCCGTGCTGATCGGAAACCGCAAGGAACTCTTTCTGGACGACGACCTGATCGCCGACATGAAGGGCGTCCGTCGAGTCGTCAACCAGCCGGAACGATACGAAGGCAATCCGCTGCTGGAGCCGAAAGGGGAATGGGAAGGGCGGTCCCTGCAGGAGCTGGGTCTTATCTACGACCATCAGATGGGGCTGTTTCGCACCTGGTATCGAGACCAACCCGATCCGGTATTCCGGACGGCACCTGTTCGTGAACGCGGATGCCTCGGGAGGCGCGATCCGGGTGGAATTGTGTGACGCGGTGGGCGAGCCTCTGCGCGGCTTCAGGCGCGAAGACGCCAGGCCGCTGACCACGGACGATCTGCGGCACCGGGTCGAATGGGACGCAACCGCGGACCTGTCGGACCTGGCCGGCAAGGCGGTGGTGCTGAAGTTCCACCTGGATGGGAAGGCCCGCCTCTATTCGTATCGATTCGGAAATCCCGATCCCCATTTTCGCGGGTCCGACTGAGAGAGGGGAACGACCTGTGCCGCGCCAGACCGGAGACCAGGAGGCGTCCCGACGTCCAAAAATGGGCGATCGCCGCTACTCCTCCAGGAATCGGAAGGCGAAGAGGCGGGAGTTCTTCAGGTAGAACTTGAGCTTGACGACTTGACCCTCCAAACCGCTCAGTTCGCTGCGGTTGTTCCAAGCGGCGGTACCGGTTCGAGTCAGGGGATCCGATTCCTGAAACGTGTGCCCCCGGACCCGGAAGTGATCTCCAGCCAGGATCTCCACCCGGATCTCCCCTGGGCCGGACTTTGAACCCTTCGCCATGCTGACCTCGAGACGCTTGCCGGAGAATGAAAAAGCCCGCGTAATCACTTGGGCGTAGCCCTCGGCGCCATCCGTCCGGGCGGAGTCCCGGATCGAGCCCAACGCCTTGGCGTTGTAGCCGGTCCCCTCTTCGGTCGCTCCAGGTTCAAGGGAGACGAATCCGTCCTTCGGAATCGTGGCCACTCCCATGGCGCCCATGGGTCCGGGACCGCCGACCTCGCGAAAGAGACGATCCCGAAAGTTGGTGCCGTGGTAGTAGATGAAGAAACGATCTCCGTGGAGAATGGGTTGCTGGGCGTAGATGGTCACGGAATCCCAGGCCGGCTCCTCTCCCAGCCGAATGAAGGGCTCCCGGTAGCGCCTGTCCCAGTGTATCCCGTCACGGCTGAAGACGAACTGAGGCCAGATGTAGAGCGGATCCTCGGGAGTCCTCCGGCCGGGCCGATAGTTCCAGAGCATCCCCAGGTAAAGGCCTTCATGGGTGGTGGCCCACATGCTGTAGAAATGCAGCCCTGCCGGGTCCTGGTCGTCGGGGACGATAATGGTCTGGGGATCGGACCAGTGAATCAGGTCCCGGCTTTCGGCTCTCCCGATGAGCCGCATCCGCAACCCGCACCGTTTGTGCTGGCAGTTCTCCATGTGCATGGCATAGACCTGACGGATCGGGTCCCAGCCGACGGTAGCCGTCGGTCCCCACAGATAGCTCTGGTATCCGCGCCGGCGGGCCCAGGGTTCGCCTTCGGGATGGACCTTGGCCGGTCCCGAAGGACGAATCACGGGGTTGTCCGGGTGGGGCACCCAGTTGAAGGCGTCGGCCGAGTAGTAGAGATTCCAGACCCGGGTCTTCTTGACCTCCGACTGTCCGGGGACGGCCCCTTCGGCTGCCACCTGAGCCAGCGCCTTGTAGCGGCGTGAGGGGTCCGGCTCGCGGGGATCGACGAAGATGCCGCCTTTGATGGAAGGCCAGTTCGCGGGCGCCAGGATGTTGTTGTCCCGGGAACCCTGGAACTCCACGAAACCCAGCGAGGGCTTTTCCCACCGGTAACCGTCCCGGGATTCGGCGTAAAGGACCTTCCGGTCCTTGCCGTTGGGTTTTCCATCTTCGTCGGCGTACAGGACACTGGACGTGTACCACATGCGAAACCGTTGGCGGACCTCATCGTAGAAAACGGTCCCGTAGTGCAGAGACTGCCCCTCCCAGGGACGGTCCTGACGGATGACCGGGTTCTCCTCATGCTTCCGGGCGGTATGGAACACGCGACGGGCGTCCACCAGACCCTCGACCAGGTAATCGTCCAGAAACATCTGCTTCTGGGGACCGATGTGGATCAACCCCGGAGGACCGGCCAGCGCTACAGTGCCCAGCCAGGCGAAAAGCGGCAAAAAGAATCGTCCCCGCATAGCTGATTCCTTTCGAGTCTGGTCACAGTGTTCGGATGCGGACTTCAGAAGGGCGGTTTCCCAAGTCGTGATGTTAGAATAGCAGGTAACAGAGCCCCCGACATACGGGATGAAGGACATTCCGCAACCGCTCTCGCCTTGACGCCGAACGGTTCCTGATCAGGGTCGAGGCAGCCCCGGCAAGACGGTCGGCAGATTCGGCAGAGCCCTTAAGAACGTCAGTCGTCCGGGAAGGAATTGAAAGGGAGAGCGTGTTCGATTCCGGTTATCCAACATTGAGTATTCTCCGGCGAAAGCGAGTACTGAGGACTCTGGAGGAAGTCTTATGAAGTCAGCAATTCCGGTTCTGACCGCGGTTCTGACCGCGGTTCTGGCCGTCCTTCCCGTGCCAGTTTGGGCTGAGGGCGGCGAGGTGAGCGTCGAAGACCTCCTGGAGAAACATCTGGGGTTTCTCACTGATGGCAAGGCCGCCTCGTCCGTCGACAATCGGCTGTTGATGGGAACCTGTTCGTTCCGGGTTTTGATCGGCCGAAGTGCAAGCCTCTCGGGACCGGTCAACTTCCTTTCCCAAGGGACCAAGGTCAGACTGCTGGTCCGATTCAATGATTCCGGCTACCGCGGCGAGAACATCATCCATGACGGCAATAGTGTCCGTGTCGACCAGATCAATCCCGGTGCCCGATCCCAGCTCGGCGATTTCTTCTATCGCTTCGAGGAGGTGGTCCGGGAAGGACTGGTGGGAGGGGTGCTCTCCACCGCCTGGCCGCTGCTCGACCTCAAGCGGCGCCAGGCAAGGTTGGAGTACGAAGGACTCAAGGAGATCGAGGGCCGAGAGCTGCATGAGGTGGCATACAAGGCGAGACGGCCGGGGGAGGCCCGGGTCCACCTCTATTTCGACCCGGAGTCGTACGGTCACGTGTTGACGATCTACCGGGTGATGGTGTCGCGGTCCGGGAGCGTAGCCATTCGCACCACGCGCGACCGGTTCACTCTGGAGGAGAGGTTCGGAGACTTCCGCTCTCTGGACGGGTGGGCTCTGCCCAGCCAGTGGAGTCTGAAGCTCACGCTTCAAACCGATCGCGGCAATTCGGTTTCGGAGTGGAGCATGGCGATTGACAATGCCTCCCACAACCAGCAGATGAACCCGCAGTATTTCAAGCTGAAATGAGGGATGTCGGCCGGCCAGGGGGTTCGAGCCGCCAGCCGCAACAGGACTTGTCGGCCCTCGAATGCCGAAGGTATCCCGTCCTGAAATCCGGTCTACGGGCAGGATGGAGTAAGACAGAAAGGGGGTGGCGCCGATCCAAGTCGTTCAGCGCCACCCCCGTCTCACCGCTTCCCGCTTGAGGGGCCAGAAGATCTAGAAATCGATTCTCAGGGCGAACTGGATCTGCCGGGCCATCCCTGCGGTCGTGACGACGCCGAAGCTTCCGGACGATACCGTGCCACGCGGCGGGCCGAAATTCACGTTGTTGAAGACGTTGAAGAACTCCGTGCGAAACTCGACGAAACGCGTTTCTCCCAAGGCGAAGCGCTTCATCAATCCGATGTCGAAATTGATGATGCCGTCGGTGCGAATGGGAAACGCGACCGAGTTGCCGTAGGTGGTCGGGTTGATGGAGAAGCACCTGGTGTCAAAGAACTTGGTGACCGATCGGTTACCTTCGGACATGTTGCCGTCACAGGTGCGATCCGGAAGCACGACTCGGCGCCTTCCGATGTTCAGGACATCGCTCCCCGCATCGATCTCCATCTGCGGCTGCCCGCTCTGGAGGGTCACCAGAGTGGTCAGCTCCCAGCCATAGAGGAGCTGCCGCCCCAGTCCCTGAAGACCTCGCCCAAAAGGCAACTCATAGATTCCCGTCGTATAGAAGGCACTGGCGGCATGCCAGGGAGCTATGGTCCGCGACGCCGAGCGATCGTATTCGTTCTGGGCCGTGCGCTGGTGATTGGTCAGCAGATTCTTCGACCAGGTATAACCGGCTACCAGACTCAGGCCGTCGCTGAAGCGCCTTTCGAAGCGGGTCTGAAACGAGTTGTAGGAGGTGTTCATGTCGGAAATGATGTAGCGGTTGGGGCGAATGGGAGGATAGGGCCGGCGGTCGAGCTGGGCACCCGTCGCCGTCAGCGTAGCGCCGTCGTTGGGAAGCTGAAACCGCACCCCCTCCGGCAGCGCCACGTTGAAATTGCGGGCTCCAAACTGATGGCTCCCCTTGTTCCCCACGTAGGCCACCTCCACGCGTGTCTCCGGCATCAGTTCGTGTTGGAGCGAAAGACTCCAATTCTGCACGTCGCCGGGAGTCCAGTGGGGATCCGCCATATAATTCGACGGCCACTCCGAAAGTGCCGAACCGGCGACGATGGGTGGGGCGACCCCGTACATGACGGTCGGCACCTGGCCCCGCGGATTTCTACCGCTCGACGCCCCGGTCAACTGGGGAAGATTCCCGGCGCTCCGGAAGTAAACGAAGGAGGAATCGTCGAACGATCTGCCGTAACCGACTCTCAGCGCCGTGCGATTCCCTCCGAAGGGTCTCCAGGCGATCCCGATTCGGGGAGCGAAGTCCCGATAGTCCGGCTCGGTCACCCGCCGGGTATCGAGCAGGACGGCCGGAATAGGCGAACGATTGGGGCCCTCCAGCGGTCCGCCCAGGATCGGTTGGACGGGGGCGTCCTTGAGGAGGCGGGCCAACGGATTGTAGCGGTCGGAGCCTAGTTCGAAGAAGGCCAGACCTCGTCCGTCGGACATGAGAACAGGCAGGCTGATTTCGTGCCGGATCCCCAGCGTCAAGGTCAGATTGGGGGTCACCCTCCAACTGTCCCCAAGGAACCAGTTGTAGAAGCTCTTGGTCGGATAATTGTTGATGAAGTCATGCTGCAACGTGTAGCTGACGGAGGAGGGGTATCCCAGCAGAAAATCGGCCATGACCTGCCCCTGGGAGCCGCCGATCTGGGCGGTGGCGTAGCCGTCGAAACCCATGCTGCCGCCCCCGGTGCGCGCTCCTCCCGAGATGAGCTTGTAGCGTTGGGTGGAGATGCCGAACTTGATGATGTGGTCGCCCGTGTTCCAGCTGATCACTTCCTTGGCTCCACCGTCGGTGCCGAAATCGTATTCGTTGTCCATGCTCCGAATATCGGGATAGGGCCAAATCCGTGTCCTGGGAACCCCCCACCCCGCCTCCGGGACGGTATCCGCGTGGTCGAACCCGAAGACCTCGGCCCAATTCTGGTGCAGCTCATCGGGAGGGGAGTTCTTGGAGTGCTTGCGGCCCAGGTAGAGGCTCAATTCATTGTTGACGTTCGGTCCGAAGTTCTTGATGTAGCCGGCGGCGACCTGAAAGCCCCGCTGCAGATCCTGGATGAAGGTCACGTTCGGCGTGTAGTGGAAACCCGTCGTCTTGGGAGATCTCTGCCAGGTCCAGCGGCCCCAGAGCTGGTCTCCCCCCTCGAAGTTCTGGTCGATCCGGATGTTCCACTTGTCCACATCCGTGTTGTCGACGGCGTTCCAGAAATAATTGGGGTTGGAGCCGGGGGGTTGGTTGGGAGGCGGAGGCAGGAAGGTTCCGTCCTGAACGATGGCCCGCGCCACCGGATTCATCCGGTCCGACGGAACCCGGTTGCCGGGAAACGGCATCCGTTGGCCGTCGACCACGTTCATCGGATCGTAGATGATCCGACCGGGCCAGTGGCCATCGAGACCGAAGACTCCGTTACGTTCGTTTTCCGTTGGTGAGATCTGCGAGCGCACGAAATTGCTGCGCTGCCTCAGCCCCTCGTAGGAGAAGAAGAAGAAGGTGCTGTCCTTGAAGATGGGTCCGCCCAACGTCGCCCCAAACTGGTGCCGCTTGTAGGGGACCGTGCCGGTCCCCACCCGGTTGGCCATGAAGTTGTTGGCGTCCAAGGCGTCGTTTCGCGCATAGTCCCAAATGGAACCGTGAAACTCGTTGGTTCCCGACTTCGAGACCATGGTGATCACGGCGCCCGAGACTCGTCCGTATTCGGCCGAGTAGTTGTTCGTGACCACCTTGAATTCCTGGATGGCGTCCGGCGAGGGCCGTGTGGTCGGCATGTTCTGATACAGATCCTGGTTCGGGGTCCCGTCCAGCAGCAGTAGATTCTGGCTGTACTGCTGACCATTGAACCCCGGCAGCCGGGGCTGCGCCGCCGGTATGTCCCTCAGCGGCGCCACCACCGCTCCCGTCATGTAACGCGCCAACTGAAAGATATCCCGTTCATTCAAGGGGAGATCCTTGATCTGGCGTTCGGTCGTGACCGCGCCCAGATCGGCCGTCTCCGTCTCCACCACCGGTGATCCTCCTATGACGGTGATCGTCTCGGCGATTTCGCCGACGGTCATGGAGAAGTCAAGGCGCGCCCGCTGCCGAACTTCGAGCCGCACTCCTTCTCTTACCTGCGTCTTGAATGCCGGGAGTGAAACGCGGACGGTGTAGATGCCAGGAGGCAGGTTCTCGATCACATAGTCCCCACGCTCATTGGTGATCCCGCCTCGGGTCACGTTCGTGGCAACGTTGGTGACGTCGACGCTCACACCCGGAAGCGCCCCTGCGCTGATGTCGCTGACCGTCCCCACCAAGGCAGCGTCTTCGCCTTGAGCCATTCCCGGAAGGCTCAAGAGCAGCACGGCCAGAACAAACTCACTGAAACGGATAGCGGTTGTAGTCCTCATGTCACCTCCTTCGGCGGGAGCCGTTGCTTAATGCCGAGCGGGGGTCGCGTCATGCCAGGCCAGGATCGGGCTCGGCTCGCGCGCCGGAAGAAGCGATCAGTGGACAGCCAGGGGGAGTTCACCCGACAGGGCGGGCGATGTCCTGGACATCCGGAGCAGATACGATTTGCCGACGGTGGAGACTTCCTGGGCTACCAACATGACGAATAACCCAACGGACGGTCCAAATAGCGAAGTTGTATGATCTGGAGCGAGATTGGCACTTAAGGCAAGATCATCCAGCCTCTTTGCGTTAATTTGTAGCAACTCCGGTGCCACGGTGAATCGCAGATCTCTGATAACTGATTTAAATTGAATACGTTAGCCAATTAACTGCCCTCCAATCCAATTGGTTGAGACTCTCGGACCGGGAGAGGGTTCAAGTAATTGGACAATTCCCGCCGAAATGGTTCAAGAATTTGGATCGAAAGGGTGGCAAAGGACCCTTCTGGTGATGGAATCGGACAGATGTTAGCATTGGAGAAACGCGTTGGGACAGGCCGGAAAGGCAGGTCCATCCCATGTCATCCACAGTGATCCCGGAGAAGCTGTCGTGAAGACTCTTTCCGTGATTGTTTTGTTTCTGACCCATCTCTCTTCTCCTTACGGCTTTTCCCAGAACCAGAAGCCTCAGGAGGAACAGATCGATTACTACAAGAAATGGCTGCAGGAAGACGTCCGCTACATCATTGTGGATGAAGAACGGGCTGTCTTCGAGAAACTCAATACGGACGACGAGCGAGACGCCTTTATTGAACAGTTCTGGCGCCGCCGGGATACGGATCCGGCGACGGCCATCAACGAGTTCCGGGAGGAACATTACCGTAGGATCGCCTACGCCAACGACCGATTCCGGTCCGGCGTCGAGGGCTGGGCCACCGACCGCGGCCGGATCTACATCACTTTCGGTCCTCCCGACAATATCGACGACCATCCCGGCGGATACTATGCCCGGCGGCCGGAAGAGGGGGGCGGCATGACCAGCACCTATGCGTTTCAGCGCTGGTTCTACCGGTTTATCCCTGGAATAGGACCCGGTGTCGAGATCGAGTTCGTCGACCCCACCAATACGGGGGAATACCGGATCGCGTTGCGGCCGACCGAGAAGGATGCCCTCTTTGTGGCCGGGGGAGGAATGACGGACGGGGAATTCCGTGGTGAGGTGGATCGGGCCGGGCGCGTGCGCTCCGCCCTCTTGATGAGGAACCTCGGTCTTGAGGGCGATCCGTACTACATGACGGGGGCTCAGCCGCTGCAGCGCGTGCGTAACTATTTCTACGCCAAGCGCCCTCCCAAGCTCCAGTTTGGAGAACTGCAGAATCTGGTGGACACCCAGCTCTATTACGATTCCATTCCGATCCAAATCGGAGTCAATCAGTTCCGGGTGGGACCGGACCAAGTGCTGGCTCCCGTCACCCTCAGGATTGGACGGGAGCAACTGACCTATGGGGAAACGGAAGGGGGCCGGCGGGCCGTCCTGAACATCTATGGCAGGGTGACCGACCTGGGAAATCGGATCGCGTACGAGTTCGAGGATACCGTTCTGGCGGATCAGGCCTCCGACCTGCAGCCGGAGGACATCGGGGGCGTAGCCACCTACCAGAGGAGCATTCCCCTGCGATCCGGCCGATACAAACTGACTCTGATCCTGAAGGACGGGAACAGTGGAAAGGTCTCGGTCACCGCGACTCCGATCCGAGTCGTCCCCTTCGAGTCCAAGACCTTGACGACGAGCAGCATCATCCTTGCCGACAAGGTCCTTTCTTCGGAACCCGGAACCCTTCTGAGCGAGCCCTTCGTGGTCCCCGGCGGTTTCAAGATCTTCCCCAACGTGACTCAGGAGTTCACGAACCGGGACCGCTGTTTCTTCTACGTGGAGGCCTATGAGGTGGCCATCGATCAGTCGACGCTTCAACCCTTGCTGGGAGCCGAGATCTATTTGGTCCACGATGGCCGTATCGTGCTGCAGGAACAGCCCAAGGCCGTGACCCTGGGCGATCGGGTCGCCCTTTTCCACGACGTGGATCTGAGCCGGCTCCTTTCAGGAAGGCATCGCATCGAGTTGCACGTGGACGACCGCATCAGCGGTCAGCGAGTCATCCGCCGTGCGGAGATCACGATTCTGGAGGAATCCCGCGGTTCCTGACCGGACCGTGACGGTCGAACGCGCCGGAGGCGCCATTCCCGGGCGATCATCAGGTTCCTCCTTTGAGAAACTGAGGCTCAGAAGCCTTTCCGGGCGGTGGCCGGGTTTCCCGGAAGGAATTGGAAAGCGAACAGCTTCGCGTTCTTGAAGTGGAACCGGAGCTTGACCGGCTTTCCGGCCAGTCCCGCCACGTCGGAACTTCCCCTCCAGGTGACCAGCCGTCCCGTTCCGGACTCACTGAGAGGATCACAGTCGTCGAATCCGTAACCGGAGATCGGCTTGTAGTCGGTTCCCAGGATCTCGACCCGGACCTCGGCGGGATGAGCTCCCCAACGCTGGAAGGCCGCCCGCAGGTTGAGCCGCAGCTCGCTGCCGGAAAAGGTGAAGGTCCGGGTAACGGCCTGGCTGAAGGTCAGTTTGGGGCCGTCCAGAGAAACGAAGCCATCCAACGGCAGAACCGCCAGACCGATGGCTCCGTACGCCCGCTCTTCCCCCAACATCTCCAGTTGTTCCGGGGATCTCCAGTTCACCCCGCCGTAGTAGAAGAAGATCTTCTCCCCGTGGACGGCGGGCCTGAGGCCGTAGATCGCCACCGAATCGAAAGCCTCACCGGCCCCGGCCGGTATGAACGGTCTGCGGTAGCGGCGGTCATAGTGGATGCCATCCCGGCTGAAGACGAACTGGGGCAGGATCGTGGTGTTCGTGGTCCTGAAGTTCCAGAGCATTCCGAGGGTGAATCCCTCGTAGGCCGTGGCGTGAAGCGAGTAGAACTCGGTGTCGGGGTAATCCTGGCCGTCGGGAAGGATGACCGGAACCGCCTCGCTCCAGCGGATCATGTCGGGGCTCTCCGCGCGCCCGATGATGCGTTTGCCGACGGGACATCTCTGATGGCCGCAGATCTCCATGTGCGCGACGTAGACTCCATGTACGGGATCCCATCCCATCATCGATGTCGGTCCCCAGCGGCCCCTTCGATTTCCCCAGTCGATGACGGGATTGCCGGGATGGGCCGACCAGTTGAAGGCGTCGCCGGAGTAGTAGAGATGGAACTGCATTCCGGTGCTTCCCGTGTCGTTGGACAGCTTCCCCCCCACGGTCTGCACCATGGCCTTGTAGCGTTTCGACGGATCCGGCTCCCGGGCGTCGAAGACGATGCCACCCTTGAACCCGAGCCAGTTGTCCTCACCGACGATGTTGTTGTCCCGGGATCCGTTGAATTCCACCAGTCCCAGTGAAGGCTTCTCCCAACGGTAGCCGTCGGAGGAAACGGCGTAGCAGAATCGGCGGCCCTTACTCTCAGGATCTCCGCCGGGGACGGGAGTCCAATCGCTGGTCGAGTACCACATCCGGAATTTCCCTTGATCCGCGTCGTAGAAGACCGTCCCATAGTGGTTGTAGTTGCCTTCCCAGGGGCGGTCCCGGGGGATGACGGGATTGTCGACCGCCTTCCGCGGATGATTCAGCACCAGTGCCGTGTCCTCCAGGGACTCCAGCAGAAACTCGTCCAGGAACAGTTGTTTGCTGCTCCCGATGGGGATGATGCTGCCATTGCGAGGGGCAGCGGCCGTCTGGAACTGCGTCAGCACCAGACTCGACGCAAGCAACGTCAGGACTCTTCCCGTTTGCATCCCAAACCTCCTTTGCGGCTCCGATCAAGACTCGGGCCGGACAAACCGAATCGAGAAAAGGTCCGCATCCTTCATCACGAAACGGAGCCGAACGACCCGGCCTTCCAGGCGGCTCAAGTCGGAGCCCTCCGCCCAGCGTACGACCTGCTCGATCTTGTCTCCGATGATCTCGGGACAGTCGGCCAGCCGGAACCCCGGGATCGGTTCGCCTTCCGCGTCCTGGATTTCCGCGCGGAGGCTGCCGGCCGCCGAGGTCGAGAAGTTCAGGACGAGTTTCGTCCCCTGGAATTTCAAGGGACGGGTCACCATCTCGCCGCCATCGTAATCCGCGTGCAGGGAGGCAAATCCGTCGCTGCGCAGAATATAGCGCCGCACATGACCCGAAGGCAGCTCGTAGTGACGCGTCACGTAGAAGGAAATTTCATCCTC
>JAJDTT010000153.1 GCA_022827025.1 Acidobacteriota bacterium | reverse complement strand
CTTTCGCGCCGTGCGGGGGGGACGAGCTGAGGGAGGGAGAGACGATGCGGCCGCCCGGTTTTTTTTGAATGCGAGGTCGTAAGACGGCGCCAAGGATGACGCCGCTCCCATTGCAACATGGATACTCCGGACGCCGATCCCGGTCGGCGACTAGAAAGTCGCCGCTCCACCCCCCCCGGTCCGGTAGTGCCCAGGCAATGGCCGGCGGACGGGGGAGCCGTTCGGGGGAGGGCGACCACAAGGGTCGCCCTTACGAGTCGTTCGACAGCGGCGACGCAGTGGGCGCCGCTGACTGACAATCCCCGCCCAGTTTCTCGCGGGATCATGCCGGACCGGGGCCGGTGGGGGAGCTCCTAACAGAAGGCGGCGGCTGGAAACCGCCGCTCCACCATGTAGATCAGTCAGCGGAGCAAACGACGCTGCGTGTAGGATACGATTCATTGACCCAAACTGTCCGGGTCAGGACGCATGGCACTGGCTGTATCCCGTATACGAGGAGAATGACATGGGAATGAACCGCAAGGGAGCGCTGGCTCTCGCCGTTCTGGCATTGGTCATGTTGGCGGGCGAAGCTGCCGAGGCCCAGACAACGGCCAGCCAGGTCAAGGACGATGCAACCCTCAAGGCCTTCGTCCTGGGGGCGAAGGCGGAAATCGAGGCGATCACGGACATAAACGAAGGAGCAAGGCTCAGGGAGAGGCTGAGAACGGACGCCGACTGGAAGTCCGGATCGATGTTCCTCATCATCTTCCTCCTGACCGGGGAGCCGTTTATCCACGGGAACGATGTGACGGCGGAGAGCAAGAATCTGCTGGGTGTCGTCGACGACAACGGACTCAAGGTCGTCGAGGAACTCCTCGCCGCCGCTGCCCGAAGCGGCGATTTCGTCAGGTACCACGACGGGGAGCCGGAGACGGCATACGCTGTCACATACACTTCCGGGATCACCGGAAGAGATTTCGTGCTGGTCGGTGGCTACTCGCAGGATGTCTCCCATGTCCCAATCCTGATCCCGGATCTGCCTGAGCCGGCCGTCACCGCATCGCAGGTCGTGGACCGCGAGACACTCATCGCCTTCGTCGAGGAAGCGGCCAGGGTGTATCGCGCAGGCGTTCTGTCCGAAGGCTACCGCGGCCTCATCGGGATCAGAAACGCCTTCCGGTTGGAAGGAGGAGACTGGAAGTCAGGCACCATCTATCTGTGGGTCGTAAGTGGCGGGGGCGTCACCCTGTTTCACGCAACCGAGCCGTTTCGCGAAGGCAAGCGCACGGACATGACGAGGATGGACATCAACGGGGTGAGGTTCGCCGAGGAGTTGATCGGAGGTGCGCGGCGCGAGGGCCGGAGGTTCCTGGAGTACTACTACAACGACCCCACAATCGCGGATGATGACGACACCGGTTCCCCGAAGCTGGGTTACTCGGTGGGCTTCTCGGTGCCCAACTCGCAGCAGAAGGCCGTCATCGGCTCCGGCATCTATCTCGGAAATCAGGTCGCGCTGGACTTCGCCCATTTCGGCAACGGGTCCGCCATCAGTTCCGACGTCGTGTTGGTGAATCTGGCCGCCACGCCGATCCGGCCGTTGGTCTACTTCTACGACAAGACGGGAGACCTGATCGATCCGGGATCGCTGGTGGACGTCGGCGGAAATCTGGATGCCACGGAGTACGGGGCAATCACGCTCCAGTCCGAATTGGAGCCCTTGGGAGAAGTCACGATTTCGACCAACGGTCGGGGAGAGACCGTGACCGGCTCGGTGAAGGTGATCTCCGACGGTCCCGACAGCCCCATCGGCGGGGTCTTGCGCTTTGACGTTCCCGGCGTCGGCGTGGCCGGGGTCGGAGCCGGTCGGGCGGTCCGAGACGCCCTCTTCCCGGCGCGCCGTCAAGACGGAGGCATCGACACCGGGGTGGCGCTCCGAAACCTGAGCCAGTCCGAGATGACTTTGACCTGTCACCTGATGGTGGGCGGCGAGGTGTTGGAAAAGGCGGAGGTCCCGCTGCCGGGCAACGGTCAGGAATCCATGTTCATAAGCCAGATGTTCGAGCACGACACATCGGACTTCACAGGATCGGTGCGCTGTGTGGCGCCGGGAATCACGCAGAAATTCACCGGAGTCGCTGTGGAAATGGATGCCAAGAACGGGATCTTCACCACGTTGCCGCTGATTCCTCTGGACGCCGAGATGCCTTCCGAGGAGGCTATGCCGGTTACGGTCGACATCTCCGCCACAGATTCGGGCATGGTGCTCGGCTCCGTTCTGGTTGAGGACACGGTCAACGGCGCCCGCTTCGCCCCTGATCTGACCGGTCTCACCGTGGGCGAGCACGGCTTCCACGTTCATGTGAATCCGGACTGCGGAATGGCGGGGCAAAATGCGGGCGGACACTACGATCCGGAGAGTACGGGGCGTCACGAAGGACCCAATGGGAACGGGCATCTTGGAGACCTGCCGACACTGACGGTCGCTGAGGACGGTACCGCGACCGTTCCGGTCATAGCACCGCGGATCAGAGTAAGCGATCTCGCGGGCCGTTCTCTGATGGTGCACGCCGGCGGCGACAATTACTCGGACATGCCAGCGCCCCTTGGCGGCGGCGGCGCGCGGGTGGCGTGCGGGGTCATACTTGCCACGGGGAACTAAGCGGTAAAGTCGCCGCCTGCAGGTGATGAAGATCCTCACCGGGCAAGTTCCAGGAGTTGTCCGTGCACCTCCCGGACCCGATCCCGGGTCCGGCCCCGGTCCCCGCTGTTGTCGATGACGAAATCGGCGAACCGGACCTTCTCCTCAATGGGCATCTGGGAGTCGATTCTCGCCTGGGCTTCTTCTCTGGTCAGTCCTCCCCGGCCCAGGAGGCGCTCCAACTGCTGTTCGGGACGGCAGGAGACCACCACCACGCAGTCGTATTTCCGATAGGAGCCCGTCTCCACCATTAGAGCCGCGTCCACCATGGCCAGGGCCGGCTCCGAACCGGCTTCCTGCTGCAACCGGGCCAACCGGCGATCCAACTCCTGATGGATCCGCGGGTGCACGATGCCGTTCAACCGCTTCCGCTCCTGTTCGTCCCCGAAGACGGCGGCGCCCAGCTTCGCGCGATCAATGGCGGAGTCGTCTCCCAGGATCCCGGTTCCGAAATGTTCCACGATGTCCCGGTAGGCCGGCTCGCCGGGAAGGATGACCTGGTGGGCCACGTCGTCGGCGTCGATGCAGCGGACTTCCAACTGGCGGAACTCGTTCAGGACAAAGCTCTTGCCGCAGGCGATCCCACCGGTGAGTCCGATCTTGAGCACGGGAAGATGATAGCAGCATGCAGATCCTTGGCCCGTCCCGTTACGCGTCGCAACGCGAAAACAAAGAGCACTCACGGCGCGATGCAGGGAGGTGGCAGGGAAAGGGAAGTGACGATGCGTATCGGCTCCCGTTCTTTTTTTGCAACCGGACAAGCCCAATTGCCGTCTAGTACACTACGCACAAGGAAAGGGGGGGCGACTGGATTCGACGGGAGTAGTTGAGGTCGTAGATGCATGCCGAGGCGCCACCACCTCGTAAAACCGTGGCAAAAACAACAAGTGCCAACGATGAGTTCGCACTCGCCGCGTAATTGACGCGGTCGTTCCGGCCTTCAGGCCCGCAGGGAGGTTCGGGGCGTCATTTCAGCGGGCTTGCCGGTTCCTTGCCCCTCCCTCGGCGGGGAATCGAGACCTCAATGAGGGACGATTCGGCTGGCGGCTTTTCCAGTTTCCATGCCAATCGGATCGGATCGGGAAACTGGATAAGCATGTAGACTCTGCCGCCGAAGGCTTCCGGACGTGGGTTCGATTCCCACCGCCTCCACCATCCTTCATCCAAGGATGTCCAAATCGCGCATGATCGGCGCCGCACGCACTTCCCGTCCAACATGTACATGAAGCCGGTCAAAACTCAATCCAGCCCTGACTCAACGCCAGCACAAGCAACCCTGCTGCCGGTGAGATGATGGCCAGGGCCAATCCGCAAATCCACAGCCACGAGGTGGTGAATGGTCCGGGACGGATTCGCTTGTCCACGCCACGGTGCCTCAAATAAACCGTTCCCAGGCCAAACACGGGATAGAGCACGACCGCCACAAATCCCGATATGATCAACATCAGCGGAGGGTTTTGCAGCAAGCAATACGTCACCGTTCCCATGGTGAGGCCGAAAACGATGTAGAAGCGCGTGAAGCGCAGGCGGGCTCCATAATCGCGCGCGTCAATCACTCCCATCACGCACAGGGCATCGGCCACCAATCGTGAACTCCCGGCCGTGCCGGAATAGGTCGTCGAGAACAGCACCACGAACCCACCGACCACGAAGAGCGTGGCCGCCCACGGGCCCAACGACTCCGTGAAGATGTTTTGCAGCACACCAAGTGTTTCTTTACCCGCCGGATCGCGCTCCGGATACAAAATCGCTGCGCCGAGCAAGTAGAAACAGACGGTGCTGATGGTGAACACGGCCATGGTGAGCAGCACGTCGGTATACATGACGCGTATCCACCCGCGAGCCCGCCGCGTCCACTGATCGCCAGGATGATTCGCGCCGGTGTGTCGCGCGTAGCCTTTCTCGACGCACCAGTAGGTGTAGTGCATCATCTCCCAGGTGCCGATCCCCGTCCCCGCGTACATGCCCAGTGCGGTTAACACGATCATCGTCAGCGTCACGTCCATTCCCAGAAACTCGGGAAACGAAAACTGGAATCCGTGGCGAATTTGCTCGAACGTAATGGCGTTGTCCGTCCAGTAAAGCAGCGCCGTGCAGAGAATCGTGATCAATGTGAAAACAAGAACCATGACCAGCGATACTCGTTCCAGCATCTTGTAACGACCCACGAGCAACAGTGCCCCGCAAACAACGGCGATGCCGGCAGTCCACAGCCTGGCGTCGGTTGTTCCCAGGACGTTTCCGAAGCCCAGTGCCAGTGCCTGGCCTGCCCCGCCCATCACCGCGCCGACGTTGATGAACATGACCAATTGGCAAGCAAGGTACAGCCACAGGAACCACCCCAACATCGGTCGGCTTTGAGCATCTGACGTTTGCACCATCTCGCGTTGCCGACTTCGCATCGCGAGAAACAACGCAGCCGCAATCCAAATGGACAGCACGCTCACGGCCAATCCGCCCGCACCGACACCCGCAGCCAGATTCCACGACCAGAGGCCCAGGCCGAGGTATGTGCTGACCACGACAATCAGCAACCACTCCAGACAAAGCCAGTCCGGCCGCCGTCCGCGTGGTCCGGGCAGCTTGTTGAACATCACCAGAATCGTCTCGCCGCTGGAAATCACATGGCGTCCCAGTTCGGCTTGGACAACGGTCTTGATGACGCAGGAGAGCAACACGAACCACAAAAGTGCAAAACCACCTTGTGCGCCGAGCTTGGTCGTCATGATCAACTCGCCGGAACCGACGATCGAGCCGACCAGGATCAGTCCGGGACCCAAGTACCGCAGCGTCATCCAGACGCCTTGCGGTGGTTCACGAAACGTATGCGCATCGCGCGCGTACAGATCGACCGGGTCGTTCGTTTCGTGCTGGTTGCGCGACGATGGTTTGGCGTTCATGCCGGACTCGGTTGACGGAACGAGTTGGCCATTCTTTGTTGGAAGATATCAGTTCGATGACGAGAAGGGGACAGTGACGAGAAGGGGACAGTCACTTTTTCTTCCTTCCTCGCTGAGGGCGAAAATCCTG
>JAJDTT010000061.1 GCA_022827025.1 Acidobacteriota bacterium | reverse complement strand
GGGCGTGGCCGCCACGCAAAAGAAGGTCGACGGCTGGCTGCGGGCCCGGCACATGCGGGACCTGTTCCACGTCCAGGTGCGTGAGGAGGACGGCCTGCCGAAGGTGAATTACCGGTTCCAGAGGGGCGCCTGGGAGAAGCTACAGCGTACGCTGCTGGGCAAGACCCTGCTGTTCACCGATCAGGCGGACTGGAGCGACGCCGAATTGGTGCGGGGCTACCGGGCCCAGCATCAGGTCGAGAGCGCCTTCCGGCAGATGAAGGACAGCGACTGCATCGCGATCCGGCCGCAATACCACTGGACGGACCAGAAAATCGCGGTGCACGTGTTCTGCTGTGTGCTGGCGCTGATGCTGTGCGGCCTGCTGCAACGGGAACTGAGCCGCCACGGCGTGAAGGACTCCATTCCGGCACTGCTGGACGCGCTCGCGGGGATCCGCGAGGTCGACGTGCTCTATCCCGCCCGGGAGGAGGGCGGCGAGCCCGAACTCAGGACGACGCTCTCGCAGATGACGGCCGAACAGCGGCGAATTTACGAAATCCTGGGCCTCGACAGCCACACGATCCAACCCCTGCCGCAGCCTCGTTAGGTCATACGCAAGGTCTGCTCCATGTCTCTGAAAAAAAGGAACTTATCTGTATTCTGTGGCCCAACACGGTAAACTCGGGCTAGATGTGATGCTGGACTTCTACCCCGTTATCACTCCAGACTTGATACTCGACGCCACCTACAACGCAGGAAGATTCTGGAAGGGGTCCGTCCGGCCCGTGGTGTCAATGGACATTGACCCAAGGTACAAGCCGGACATTATCGCCGACGACAGAGAGATGCCGGGAGTTGAGGACGATTCCTACGCCGTAGTGGTCTACGATCCTCCGCACGTCGGACCGCAGGGAAGGGACAAGAGCACTAAGCGATTTGACGTTGACTTCTCAGGGGCGGTGATACCGGCAATCGGCCGCCCGCCCATCCACGGAAAGATATCTCGTTTCAGTTGGCTGGACACTCGATAAGCATGACTGGTCGCCCAGTTGGGGGTGTGCTTGGCATGCCATTCCCGTGCCATGGCTTCGAAACTGTTGGCTGAGCCTCGCTCTTTCGCGGCCTTCTGTGTCTTGCGGCACTCACTGGGATCGATCTCTCGGGCCAAGAGCTGGCGGGCCTGGGCGCGCCGGACCCGAGCCTCCTTCAGAGATATCTCAGGATAGACACCCAGGGAAATCCGCTTCTCCTTGCCTCCGAACCGATATTTCAGCCGCCACCACTTGTTGCCGCGGGGGGATATTTCCAGGTACAGACCGCCTCCGTCGAACATTTTTCGGGTCTTGGTAGAGGGTTTCGAATGACGGACGGCAATAGCGGTGAGGGGCATGTGGGGGCAACTCCTGTAGATAATTTGCAGCCTGCCTCCGAATATTGCCCCCGGATGTCAAGGGATTCCAATGGACTGATCTGCACCTGTAATCATTTTAAATAGTTGATAAAAAAGACAATATTGGACGTTTCTGGATTTCATTGGATGGGGTATTGGCGGAGAGGGGGGGATTCGAACCCCCGACCCAGGTTCCCCCGAGTAACTGCTTAGCAGGCAGCCCTGTTCAGCCACTCCAGCACCTCTCCGGCCAGAGAAGGACGCCATTCTAGAGGCGCCGCGCTTGCCGGGTCAAACCGGTTCGTCCCCGCCCCCGTCCCGGCTCCCCAAGCGCACGACATGCTCTCTGACGTCGTCGGCGATCTTTCGGTAAAGGTGGACGCGGGACTCCTCGGCGCCGTCCGAGAAATACCGCTCGGTCCTGATCGGTTTGCCGAAAGTCACTTCCAGCCTTCCGGGACGGGGAAGGTTGCGTCCCGCCGGCAGCGCCCGGTAGGCGCCGTCGATATGGGTCGGGACGATGGGCACCCTGAGTTCCCGGGCGATGAGGCCGAGGCCAGGTTTGAAGGATCGAAGTTCGCCGGTCCGCGATCGCGTGCCCTCCGGAAAGATGAGAATGGGTTCGCCTTCCTGCAGGATCGTTTGGATGATGCGGAGTCCCGCCAACGAGGTTTCTTCCCGTTCGATGGGCACCACGTTGAGAAAGGTGCTGAAAAACCAGGCGCGAACGGGGTTGTTGAAGAAGTAGTCCCGGGCGCCGAGAAGATGGAGCTTTTTTGCCTGTTTGGGCCCCAGGGCCCCGGCCAGGGCGGCGATGATGGCGCCGCTGTCGAGATGGCTGGAATGGTTGGCGGCGATGACGTAGGCCTCGTCCCGGGGAAGGTGTTCCGGAAATCGCAGCCGCAACCGGAAGTAGCTTGCGTACAGGAGCCGGAGGGCGGAAAAGGAGAGCCCGAGCAAGGCGCGGTCGATGGACGGCCGCTGGGACCACGGCAGGGCGGACCGGACGGCGGCCGTGCCGGTTGTGCCGGCTTCGGTTGCGGCCCGGCTCTCCTTCACCGCGGCGACCAGATCGCCAAAGCTCACCAGGGAGGCGACGCGCTCTTCCGAAAGAGAAATGCCGAATCGATGCTCCAGTTGAATCAGCAGCTCCATGGCGGCAAGGGAATCCAGGCCCACGTCGGTGAACAGATGGGAGTCGGGCGTGATTTCCGCCGAGGGAATCCCCGAGATTCGGCTCAGCTCCCGGGTCAGCTCCATGGCGACGTCGCTGCCGCGGGGCCGCGTCCCCGGGCCGCCGCGAGCTCGAGCGCGGGCGACGCTCCGGCGCACGTTTTGCAGGATCACGTCGCGGGCGAGCGACCCGTCACCGTGTCTCGGCAGGGGCGTCTCCGAAAGATGAATATGCTGCAGCCGCTGGTATCCGGGTAGCTGGCGGGCGAGTGCGCGAGTCGCCCGCTTCATGGCCCGTGGCCATTCCGGCGCCGCCACATCCCGCAACGTCTCCTTCTTGGGCACGATGACCGCATGGACGTCTTCGGTCAGTCCCTTGGGAGTGCCCACCACGCAGATGTCGTCGACGGCCGGAACATTGCGGTAGATGGCCTCCAGGTCCACGGGATAGACGTTCTTGCCGGCCCCGGTGACGATGACGTTTTTCTTGCGCCCCGTGATGTAGAGGTATCCGTCCTCGTCCACCCACCCCAGATCCCCGGTGTGAAACCAGCCCTCGCGCATCACGGCGCGGGTGGCTTGCGGGTTCTTGTAGTAACCCTTCATGAGGCTGGGCGTACGGACGATGATCTCGCCTTCGCCCCGGTCATCGGCTTGAAAGATCCGCAGCTCGGTCCCGGGCAACGGCTTTCCGGCCGATCCCCGGCGGCTCCTGTTCAGCGGGTTGACCGTGAGGACCGGCGCGGTCTCGGTGAGCCCGTAGCCTTCGTAGATGGTCAGGCCCAGGGCCTTGAAGTCGTCGTAGAGTTCATCGCCGAGAGAAGAACCGCCACTGACGAAGGCCCGGATCCTGCCCCCGAATTCCTGGTGTACCCGAGCGAAGAGCTGCCGTCCCAGGTTCTTGCCGAAGGTCTTGTCGATGGACTTGCTGAGTTGGCGTGACCTGGCCACCAGGTTGGACTTCAGAGATGACTTGGAGGCGCGCAGTGTGCGCCGGTTGATGTCGTCGCGGATCAGCGCATAGAGGCTGGGGACGCCCAACATGCAGGTGGTGCCCGTCTCCCGCATGGTCTTCAGGATGACTCTCGGCTTCAGGGAGTGAAGGTAGGTGACGGTAGCACCGCCAAACAGCGGGGACAGAAAGCCGCACGTGAACTCCAGGGCATGGTAGAGAGGGAGCACCGAAAGGATCTGATCCGTCTCCTCCGCCGCCAGGTAACGGTTCATGCCGTGGAGATTGCTGAGAAAGCTGGAATGGGTGTGGACGGCGCCCTTGGGGTCGGCTGCGGTGGTCGTGGTGAAGATGATGGAGGCCGGGTCCTGGGCGTCGACCGTCACCGGGCCGCCGGCGGCCGGCGGCGAAGCGGGATCCACGGCGCCGGTGCTGCGCGGGCATTGCGGCACGCCGAACGGTTGGGCCAGCTCGTTGATGTTGAGGAGCCGGACCGGGACCTCGCCGGCTTCATTCCGCGCCATGCTTTCAGGCGGCAACCGCTCGATGGTGCGTGACGAAGCCAGGATGGCCCGGGCCCCGGTGAAGCGGGCGACGGACCAGACCTCTCGGTGCCACGACTGGGAATCGAGGGGAACGACGACGAGTCCCTGAGAGGCCGCGCCGAGGTACGCGACGCCCCAGTCCGGCTGGTTCTCCGCAAAGAGGACCACTCGATCGCCTTTGGCCAGGCCCTCGATCCGGAGTTGCCGGCCGACGGCCCCGGCCCGGCGCTGAAGATCCGAGTACGAATAGCGGATCCACTCGCCGTTGCGCTGCATCTGGAGCGCGGTCTTGGCGGAGTACCGGGATACGCTGTAGGCGAGGAGGTCGTTGATGGTCGAGACGGATCCGCCTTCGCCGGCCGGTTGGACGTCCAGTTCCAGCGTGCCGGCTCCCTCCATCTTCAGAATGAACTTCTTGACCCCGGGGATGTGGATGTTCTGAATGTAGTGGCGCCAGTTCAGGCGCGTCACGTCGAAGTTGAAGACTTCCCGCTCCTCCGGGGACATGTTGTCCAGGAGGCCCATCGTGTTCTCGATTCCGAAGCGGCAATTCAGGTTCAGATACGGTTCGTAGATTTCTCCGTAGTAATGGAGTTTTTCGTGCGCCGCCGTCAGCGCCGAAAGGCGCCGCTTGTAGCGCTGGACACTTCTGAACGAGTCGAGCAGGGAGAGCTTGTCCAAGGCGCCGGCCGCCAGGTTCAAGGGCAGCGCCTTGAGTCGATGTTGCAAGCGGAAACTGGCCGGCTTCGGGAAGCGGAGGTAGCGAATGTCGATGGGCCGCCCCGACTTGTCGAACATGGGGTTTCTTTTGAAATAGCGGTAGATGAGATCGTAGAGATAGCCCAACGTGATGGGATTGCAGGACCCGGTGGCCACCTGGTAGATCCGGACGCCCGTTGCGTTCGAGTTGGCGGGAAGCGACGCCAGCAACGCGTTCACCACCATATCCACGGGCACCAGGTCGATGATGACCTTGGGGCTCAGGGGCAGGGCCCGGAGACGGCCCTTGCCGATGGCGGCGATGAGAGGATCGGCCATGCGAAGCCCTTCGAGCCATCCGGGGCTGGGCTCGGAAAAGCCGCTCTCGATGACGGCGGGGCGAATGATGATGGTCGGAGCCCCGTTCCGGGTCCGCAAGACGATCCGTTCGCCGATGGACTTGGTGTAGGTGTAGGTGTCGTTCCAGCCTCGCTCGCGAGCCCAGCTCATCCCCTCCTGGGAGAGCTGGTCCTGGATCCATTTCTTGCGGAGGTTCTCGATCTTCTCCCGCCGCCGAACATTGCGCCCCCCCTTCGAGCGCCTGAATCGCCGCAACAGCGCCGCCGCGAATTCCCGCTCGAGTTCGGGCGCATAGGCGCGCTCGCGGACCGAGTCGAGGATCTTCTCGATGCGCTCGATGTCCAGGTCCACGTCGCTGAAGGCGCGCACGGGGAATGCCTCGCCGGTCCGCACCGGAGGCGCCGGAATCGTTTCCGGGACCGAGCCGATGACGGCGCCGCACACATAGGCCGTGGAGACATGCACCAGGACGCAGCCGTCGCACGACTGGGCAAACCGGGCGACCCGCTCGGCGCCCAGCACATTCAGGTGGTAGGCTTCGTCCAGCGGGGCGTCAAAAGAGACGACGGCGGCACTGTTGATGACGATGTCGGTTTCGCCCTGGAGGCGAAGCCGGGTCTGCTCGTCGATGTTCAGGTCGTCCCGGGACAGATCGCCCGAGACCGGGACCAGTTTTTCTTTCAGGAAGGCCGGAAAATCGCCGCCGAGCTTGCTTCGGAGACGGTCGAAACAACTGGCTTGGTAGAGTTCCCTTTCCAGTCTCATCCGGGCGGTCACGACCGCGCCGCGCAGGTTCGTTCGCGGGCGGATCAGGACATAGACGCGCTTGACGTCGGGCACCGCCCAGAGGATTTTCTCGACCAGGCACTGTCCCAGGAAACCGGTGGCTCCGGTGATGAACAGTGTCTTGCCCTTGAGATATTCAGCTACCGAGTTCATTGACCGCTACCGGGAACATCCGGGCTCGAACCGCTGCACCGCCCTGAAAATGTTGCCGGCGGCGCCTCCATCAACTCATCAACGCAGTGCAGAGATTACGCGGACGCTCTCTCCCCCGCAAGCCTTCCGGATCGGTGGCGACAGGGGCGCCGGACGGACAAAACCCACTGAACGCAAGACTTGTGGGGGTGGCCGCGCTTTGCTGTAATGCGGCTTCCTGCAAGGGTGGATCCCGGGTCGGGGTCCCGCGAGGCAGGCAAGAGAGAGGGCGGGTTGTGACACTGGGTGTTCTCGCCGGCACCGGACAGGAAGGCCGGGGCATTGCACTGCGCCTGGCCGGAGCGGGCTGCGAGGTCATGGTAGGATCCCGGAGCCGGAGCCGGGCGGCCGGGACGGCGTCGGAGTTGAATCGTCTTCTGGGAGGCGGAACCCATATCCGGGGATCGCTGAACCGGGAGGTCGCGGCCCAGTCGAAAGTTCTCTTCCTGGCGGCGCCTTTTTCCGCCGCCGCCGATCTCGTGTCCGGGTGTACGCCGCGCGCCGCGCCTGAAACCACCTGGGTCGATGTCACGGTGCCGGTGTCATTCGACGCCGGCCGGATACGGATGACCCCGCTGGAGGCCGCCTCCGGCAGCGAGCAACTGGCTGCGCTTCTTCCTGATCCGGGCGCCCTGGTGGCGGCCCTGAAGACGGTTCCGGCCCGCCTTCTGGAAGAGGTCGCGGCGCCTCTCGATTGCGATGTCTTCGTGTGTGGGAATTCCGGGCGCCGGAAGCGTGAGGTGGCGCAGGTGCTGAGCCGGTGGCCAGGTGTCCGGACCGTGGACGCCGGCCGGCTCGACACGGCCCGGACCCTGGAGAGAATGAGCGCCCTTCTGATCGGCATCAATCGCCGATACCGGGTTCACGAGTCGCGTTTCCGTGTCGTGGGGCTTTGAAGATCCGTGGCGGCAGCTCCTGCCCGTGTCGGGACCGGCGATGAATTCTCCGGGCCGGATGCCGCTCCCGTGGTGGCCTTGGCCGGAGGGGTGGGCGCCGCAAAATTGGTCTGGGGCCTGGCGCGGGAAGGGCTCGGAAGCCGCCTTTCCGTCGTGGTGAATACCGGGGATGACCTGGAAGCCTTCGGGCTCCGGATCTGCCCGGATCTCGACACCATCACCTATACCCTGGCGGGCCTGTCCAACCGGGCCTGGGGCTGGGGCATCGAGGGGGACACGTTCCGTTGCTTGAAGGCCCTTGGCCGCTTGGGGGCGGACACGTGGTTCGGGTTGGGAGACCAGGATCTGGCGACCCATCTCCGGCGGACGTCGCTGTTGAGCCAGGGGTGGGGTCTGGCGGCCGTGACCGCACACCTCTGCGAGGCCCTGGGGGTGGAAGTTTCGGTCCTGCCCATGGCGGAAGGCTACACGCCGACTCTGGTGAAGACCGATGCCGGGCGCCTTCATCTTCAGGAGTACCTGGTCCGGGAGAAGTGCGCGCCTCGGGTCCAGGGCTTCGAATACACTGGTGTGAGTCGTCAGCGCGCCGGCCCGGGAGTCGAAGAGGCCATTCGAGACGCCCGGATCGTGGTCATCTGTCCCAGCAACCCTTTCATCAGCGTAGGACCCATCCTGGCGGTCCCCGGAATCAGGCGGGCTGTGGCCGCGAGCCGCGGCTTGGTGGCGGCGGTCAGTCCCATTGTCGGCGGGCGCGCCCTCAAGGGGCCGGCGGCGAAGATGCTCGGGGAGCTGGGGCATCCGGTCTCCGCCGAAGGGGTTGCCCGGATCTACCGGGGCCTCCTGGATGTTTTCGTGTTGGACGAACGCGATGCCGGAAGCGCACCGGCCATCGAACGTCTGGGCATGCGGGTCGTGGTCCGAAATACCGTCATGGACACCTCCGGCGCGAAACGGGCTCTGGCGCGCGCCCTGTTGCGATTGGTGTGAACGTCGTTCTGTTGCCGGTCAAGGAACTGGCCCAAGCCAAACGGAGAATGGCTCCCTGGCTGTCCCGCCGGGAGAGGACGGGGCTGGTCCGGGCCATGTTGGAGGATGTGGGCAGGGCCCTGGTGTGCGCGAAAATGCCGGACAAGGTGGTGGTCGCCGGCCGGGACCCTGAGCTTGCGGCCTATGCCGCCCGGCGGCGGTGGGAGTTCATCCGGGAGCGGTCCCAAACCTCCGAGAGCCGCTCCGTGGACGAGAGTGCAGCCGCGCTTCGCCAACAGGGAGCAACGTGCGTCCTCAGGGTGCCGCTTGACGTCCCTCTCATCGAGGGGCGGGATGTGGATGCTTTGCTGGGACGAACGCTGGCCGCTCCGGCGGCGCTCCTGGTGCCCTCGCGGGACGGCCGGGGCACCAATGCCCTGTTGAGAATGCCGCCGGATGCCTTTCCGTCCCGCTTCGGCCGTGACAGCCTGCGCCGGCATCTGGCGGAGGCGCGCCGCGCCCGGGTTCCCGCCACCGTGCTCTCGAACCCGCGGTTCGGCCTCGACCTGGACGCCCCCGAAGATCTGTTGCGGTTCTGGCGCGCGAAGGGAGGGGCGGCGACCAGGAGGTATCTCGCCGAGAATGGCCTCGTCGCCCGCCTGGCCGAGGAGGGGTGGAACCTTGATGAATAACACCGGCGTGCGCATCCTGGCCCTCCCGGGACTCCCCGAAGTGAAGCCGGGGGACGCCCTGGTCCCGCTCCTGGCAGAGGCGCTGACGAAGCTCCCCTTGCAGGCTCGCTCAGGGGACATTCTGGTGTTGGCTCACAAGATCGTTTCCAAGGCGGAGGGGCGGATCGTTCCCCTGGCGGCGGTCACCCCGTCTCCGTTGGCCGACTCCTGGGCGCGGGAATGGGGCCGGGATCCCAGGGTGGTCGAATTGGCCCTGTCCGAGAGCCGGAGGATCGTGAAGCTGGATCGCGGGGTGCTGCTGGCCGAAACCAGGCACGGGTTCGTGTGCGCCAATGCCGGGGTGGATCTCTCCAACAGTCCGGAGGGAATGGCCACCCTGCTCCCGGAGGATCCGGACCGCTCCGCGGCCGCCATCAGGGCGGGCCTGAAAGAGGCGGCGGGGTGGGACCTGGTGGTGATCATTGCCGACACGTTCGGCCGTCCCTGGCGCGAGGGGCAGGTGAACGTGGCCATCGGCGTGGCGGGAGGAATGCCGTTGTCGGACTACCGGGGCAGAAAAGACGGGTTCGGCCGAACCCTGCAGTCCACCTGCATCGCCCGTGCCGACGAAATCGCCTCCGCCGCGGAGCTGGTGATGGGAAAGCGTCGCCGGGTGCCGGCGGCCCTGGTCCGGGGAGTGCGTCTGGAAGAAGGGCCGGGCGATGCGTCGAACCTGGTCCGGCCTGCGGACCGGGACCTGTTTCGCTAGCCCGCCGCCCCGCAAATACATGTGTTCGTAACGGATCGAGCCTCGATTTCGAATCCCCGTAGGGGCACCCCTTGTGGGTGCCCTCTTCGGTCCAGGTCACGCCACCAGTACAAAGCTTCCCCCGGGACGACTCGGCCGCCGTTGCCGGGCGGGCGACCACACAAGGGTCGCCCCTGCGTCTTTTTGAGGGACAGCACACTAACCGTCCGTGGCGGAAGTTTCCCGCGTCCCCGAGACCGGTGCTGAACCGGGGTTGAAGCGAAACCTCCGCGACCGGGTCAACTGGGCGTAGGAGCCGAAGCGGTTCCGGTCGCCGGTGCGCAGGGAATCCAGAGGGTGAGCCCCGTCTTCGTCGCCGCCGCCGAAGGTGCGCAGGGTCCGGTAGAGCGTGTCCCGTTCCGCCGGGACCCGGCCCGCGTCGCGAATCACGCGATGCAGCTCTTCCGGGGTCACGAGTTGGCCGTGGCCGGCCCCGGCGGCGGTGGAAATGCTCTCGTTGATCAGCGTGCCCCCCAGGTCGTTGGCGCCGGCTGCCAGACAGAGTTGAGCCAGCTTCATCCCTTCCTTGACCCACGAGACCTGGAGGTTGGGAATGTCCTTGTCCAGCGCCAGCCGGGAGACGGCGTGGACCTTCAGAACCTCCCAACCCGTGGGTCCGGGCCGGAGCTTCGGCAGCCGTCCGCTCTGGTAGAGGGGCGCCTCCGTGTGGACGAAGCCCAGGGGTACGAACTCGGTGAAACCGCCGGTCTGGCGTTGGATGGTTCTCAGGTGCGCCAAGTGCCGTGCGACGTGGACCGGGGTTTCGAGGTGACCGAACATCATGGTGGAGGAGGTCCGGATGCCGAGGGAGTGGGCCGTCGAGATGATCCGGGTCCATTCACCGCTGCTGATGCGGCCGGGCGAGATGACGTTGCGGAGATCGTCATCCAGTATCTCGGCGGACGTGCCGGGCAGGCTGCCGATTCCCGCATCGAGGAGTTCCGCCAGGTAATCCCGAACCCGCATCCCGGAACGCCGGCACCCGTATGAGATCTCCTCCGGCGAAAAGGCATGGACGTGCAGGCCCGGCAGGGCGTCGGTCACGGCCTGGCAGATTCGAATATAGAGGTCTCCCGGCATGGCGGGCGGCAGCCCGGCCTGGATGCAGACCTCCGTTGCGCCGAATTGCCGCGCCTCCCGGGCCCGGCGGACGATTTCGGAAACGGGCAGCCAATAGCCTTCGTCGCTGCGGTAGGTTCGGCTGAAGGCGCAAAAGCTGCATTTCTTGGTGCAGACGTTGGTGAAATTGATATTCCGGTTGACCACGTAGGTCACGGGGTCGCCGACGGAACGGCGCCTCAGGGAGTCGGCGGCTTCCAGCAGGGCGAGAAACTCGGGTCCCCGGCACTCCAACAGGCGGACCATGTCGGGAACCGCCAGGTCCCCGCCCTCCAGGGCTCTGCCCAAAATTCGGGCGACGCCGATTCGAACCCCGCTCAGCGCCCGCTCCGGATCAGTGGGCACCGGCGGCCTCCCCGGTCGATACAGGGGGATGCGTCCGGAGGGAACCGGCCGGGAAGTACCCGTCCGGATCCGCTTCCGACCGCAAGCGGGAGTGGAGAGTCGAGGGCAGGAATGAGGAAGGACCCTGAAAGTACTCGGGATAGACGGGGAAGCGGGCCTTGAGCCGGAAACCGCGCGATTCGGTTTGACGGGCCAGGGCGGCGATTCGAGGCCAGGGCGCCTCGGGATTCACGAAATCGATGGTCAGCGGAGAAATGCCGCCCCAATCGTTGATTCCGGCATCCAGGTAATCGAGATACCGAAGGTTGCGGCCCGAGAGATTGGGGGGCGCCTGCAGGTTGGCTGAGCCGCCCAGGATCAGACGGGCGTGCGAGATGGTCTCCATCATCTCCCGGCCGGATGCGCCCGGCGCCGCCTCCATGGGAGTTCCCGGCTTGGGGACGAAGTTCTGGATGATGAATTCCTGCAGGTGGCCGTACCGGCTCTGAAGACGCCGGAGTTGGTGAAGGGAATCGATCCGTTCCCGGCCGGTTTCTCCGATTCCGACCAGGAGGCCGGTTGTGAAGGGGATCTTCAGCTCGCCCGCGTCCCGCAGCACTCGGAGTCGAAGTTGGGGATCCTTGGTCGGATTCCGATGATGCGGTCCTCCCGGTTCGCTGAGTCGGCGGCTCGTGCTTTCCAGCATCAGGCCCATGGACGCGTTGACCTGTTTCAGGGACGCCAACTCGCGCCGGGTGAGGATGCCGGGATTGCTGTGGGGAAAGAGCCGGGTCTCCTCCAGAACCAGAGAGCACATGTCGTGGAGATACTCGATGGTGCTGTCGTATCCGTGCTGACGGAGCCAGAGGCGCGCCCCGGGGTAGCTTTGCTCCGGGCGGTCGCCCAGGACGAAGAGGGCCTCGCGGCAGCCCAGTTCTTCTCCCCGGCGAACCACGGCGAGAACCTGCTCCGGGGTCATGTAGTTTGGAGTCGCGTCATTGGGATCCTGCCGGAAGGCGCAGTAGCCGCAACGGTCGCGGCAGAGGCGGGTCAACGGAAGGAAGACTTTGGGCGAAAAGCTGATGGTCCGGCCCTTGACCTGGTCGCGCAAGCGCGCGGCGCTGCGGCAGAGAGATTGTACGGACTCCGGGAGCCGCCGTTCCCGCGTCTTGGTCATTCCAGCGTGATGGTAGCAGCCGCCGTTCAGCCGGAAAAGAGCCTCTTGAGTGCTAGAATGACGGCACGGAGGCACTTCTCGTCTGGTGACGGGCCTGGTCTTCAAAATCAGTCGGGCCGCGGCGAGATCCGGGGCCGGTGGGTTCGATTCCCATGTGCCTCCGCCGGATGGCGCTGGCCTGGAGGTTGGACGAGAGCGGAATTGGAGGTTCCGGTTGGACGTGGATCGGTACGACAAGGGAAAGGCGACCCGAGTCGCCATTCAGGGAGAACGCGGATCGTTCAGCGAGCAGGCGGCAAGGCAGATGGTCCCGGCGCCGGTGGAGTTTCTCTGCTGCCGGACTTTTGACGAAGTCTTTCAGCGTACGACCCGGGGAGAATGTGGCTGTTGCGTCATTCCCATCGAGAATTCTCTGGCGGGATCGATTCACCGGAACTACGATCTTCTGGTCCGCCATGGCTTGAGAATCCGGCAGGAGACCAATCTGCCCGTAGAGCACAGCTTGATCGTGCTGGCTGGCGGCCGCTTCGAGCACGTGAAAACGGTCCGCTCCCATCCGGTGGCGCTGGATCAGTGCGAGCGTTTCTTCGAACGGTATCCGCACCTGGTGCGGGAAACCGGCTATGACACTTCCGGAAGCGTCAAGGAGATCGTGGAAGAAGGCCTCCGGGACCATGCCGCCATCGCCAGCAGGAACGCCGCTCGATTTTATGGCGCGAAAGTGCTGATGGAGCGGATCGAGGACAGCGAGGAGAACTTCACCCGTTTCGTTCTGCTCTCGAGCAGATCCTCGGTGTCCGAAGCCGCGGACAAGACCTCCATCGTCTTCAGCTTCAAGAATGCCGCAGGCGCGCTCTTCAAGTGTCTCAGCGTCTTCGCGCTGAGGGACATCGACCTCACCAAGATCGAGTCGCGCCCCATCCACGGGCGTCCCTGGGAGTACCTGTTCTACCTCGACTTTCTCGGGAACACCGGTGAGGCGCGGGTGCGCAACGCGTTGAGCCACCTCGGTGAATTAACGGAGTTCGTGAACGTGCTGGGTTGTTACCCCAGGGATGCGACGCATGCGAGGAAGGGCATGTAGCCGCGCTGTGGGGCGAGTTGAACCGGAAGCCCGGAATTGATAGCATCTGGTTCCTTTCAATACGGGCGGAGACGGAGATGAAGCGAACCTTTCAACCGAATAATCGCCGTCGCAAGAAGAATCATGGGTTCCGGGCGCGCATGGCTTCGCCGGCGGGCCGGGCGATTCTGAGGCGGAGGCGAGCCAAGAAGCGGACGCTGCTTTCGGTGAGCGGGTGAAACAGTTCGGTTTCTCCTGGGAAGAGCGCCTGCACACGCGGAAAGAATATCTCGCCGTTTACCGGGAAGGGTACAGGGTCTTCGCGCCCTGCTTCGTCCTCTACTTCCGGGAGAACGGTCGGAAATTCAGCCGGCTGGGGATCGCCGCGTCGCGGAAAGTGGGCCGGCCCGTGGTGCGAAACCGCATCCGGCGGCGCCTGCGGGAAAGTTTCCGCAGGAACAAACGGGGAATTCTTCCCTGCTCCGATGTAGTGGTCAACGTTCGGGGCCGCGCCGCGGCAGCCACGTTCCAGGAACTCCAGGGAGAGTTTCTCCGAGTGGTTTCACGCTGGAAGAGAAGGAAGCAGAGGCGGTGAGGCGGATTCTGGTCGGGTGTCTTCGCTTGTATCAGAAATTCGTGTCTCCTCTGTTGCCCCCGTCCTGTCGGTTTCACCCCTCCTGTTCGGAGTACATGCGCCAGGCGATTCAGAAAAAGGGAGTGCTCAAGGGGATCCTGCTGGGGCTCAGGCGAGTGGCGTGTTGCCACCCCTGGCACGCCGGGGGGGTCGACCCGGTTCCGTAGAAGTCTGGTCGCGAACGGCGCGATTCGTGGATTGGTGTAGACGATGCAGGGTGGTCAGGGGCCGGAACAGATGGACATGGAGAAGCGCCTCCTCATGGCGATGCTCCTTTCCATGGCCGTTCTGCTGCTGATTCCCTTTCTTTACCAGCGGCTGGGGCCGTCTCCGCCTCCGGTCGTTGTCGAAACGGCTGAGGAGCAGGAAGTCGAGGAGCGGCCGGTCGAACCGGAACCGCCGCAAGAGAGCGTTTCCCGGGACAGCCCCCCGGGCAGCGAGCCCCTGAGTCCGACCCAGGGCCAGGATCGCAGGATTCAGGTCGAGAACGACGACATGGTTCTGACCTGGAGCAGCACTGGCGCCCGGCTGGAAAGCGTGCAGCTCAAACGTTACATGGATGAGTCGGGAGAACCGGTGGAACTGCTGGTGCAGGACCTCGCCGAAAGTCTTCCCAGATCCATGCAGCTGCGTCTGGACGATGAAGAGTTGGACCTGGAACTCGCCACCTCGCCGTTCGAGGTTGCCGGAGCGGCTGCCGGCAGGGTGCAGGCGCCCGCCCGGATTGAGTTCAGCTACCGGAGCCAGGGCCTCCTGGTCGAAGAGGAGATCAGCATTCCCGAGGCGGGTCATATGCTGGAGGTCCGGACCCGGGTCGAGCTCGGCGGAAGACCAGCAACGTATTCGGTCCTTTTGGGGCCGGGCCTCGGAGAGGCGGACCCGGAGGGAGGGACTTCTACGGATTTCTGGTGGCCCGGCGTTGCCTATTACGCGGGAGGCTCGGTGGAAAAGTACGCGGCTTCCGATCTGGCGGAGGGAGCCCACCGGATCGAGACGGCCGCTCGCTGGGTGGCTGTCGACAGCAAGTATTTCACCTGCGTGGCGATCGCGCCCGGCGAGATCCGCGCGGCGCGCCTGTCGGTGGTCCCGTGGCCGCCGGTGGAGGGCACCGAATCGGACGAGCCGCCGTTGGTGTTGGGAGAAGCCGAATTCAGGGGCACGGCCCGGTACACCTTGTTTCTGGGGCCCAAGGACCAGGAAGAGTTGGTTCTTGCCGATCCCTTTCTGAGCGGCATCGTCGACTACGGCTGGTTCGACCTCCTGGTGAGGCCCCTGCTCTATTGCCTGAAGCTGAGCTATGCCTATGTGGGCAATTACGGCGTCGCCATCATCATTCTCACCTTCCTCATCAACCTGGCTCTCTTCCCCCTGCGCTACAAGCAGATCGTGTCCATGAAGAAGATGGCCGAGCTTCAACCCAAGGTCCGCTCCATCCAGGACCGGTACAAGCGGATGAAGCGGACCGACCCCAGGCGCCAGCAGATGAATGCCGAAATGATGGGGATGTACAAGAAGCATGGCGTGAATCCTTTGGGCGGATGTCTGCCGCTGTTCATCCAGATGCCCTTCCTCTTCGCCTTCTACCGCATGCTGGATTCCTCCATCGAATTGCGGGCGGCGCCTTTCGTGGGCTGGATACAGGATCTCTCCCGGCACGACCCCTACTACATCACCCCTATCGTCATGGGGGCGAGCATGGTTGTGCAACAGAAGATGACGCCCGCGGCGGGAGACCCGATGCAGAGGCGCATGATGATGCTGCTGCCGGTGGTCTTCACGTTCTTCTTCTTGAACCTGTCCAGTGGCTTGGTGGTCTACTTTCTGTTCAGCAACCTCTTTGCTATGATGTTTCAGGTCTTGATGCAGAGATTGAAGCCTGAGTTGGCCTCGAAGCGTAAGTCCCGCCCCAAGAAAACCAGGAAGAAATGATGGAGTCCCGGCCCTGGAGACCTCCGTCCGGAGGCCAGTCCGGGCGGCGCCGGGAGCGCTGGCGCCGTCCTCGGGGGCGTCAAGGACCGGGACGGCCGTGGAAGGCTCAGCCAAAGATCGACAATGGCGAGATCCTGGCCAGTTCGGAGATGTTTCTCAAGAACTTGTTGGAGAAGCTGGACCTGGAACTCTCCTTCGAATCAAGTCTCGATGACGACCTGATCAGTTTTCGCCTCAGCGGCCACGACAGCGAAGTGGTCCTTGCCAACAACGCCCGTTTTCTCTACGCGGTGAATCACCTGCTCAACCAGATCTACTACCGTAAATCATTGACAGGATGTAACTTCTGGGTCGACTGCAATGGTTACCGCAGGGATCGGGACGGGGAGTTGAGGCTGCTGGCGGGAACGGCCGCGGAGCAGGTGCGGCTCACTGGCCGGGAGTTCGTGTTCCAGTCTCTGCCGGCGGCCGAGCGGAGAATCATTCATTTGAGCCTGGCCGACGAGCCCGGAGTTCGGACTGAAAGTGAAGGCACGGGATCCAATCGGCGCGTCATTATCCACGCAACCCCCTGACGCCACCGACCCGTACAGCGATACCATAGTTGCGGCCGCCACACCCCCGGGCCGCGGGGCCATCAAGGTGATTCGCGTCAGCGGTCCGTCCAGCCGGCGCCTCGTGCACCGCCGGCTTCCTTCCTCCCGGCGCCGTCTCTGGAAACCCCGGCTTTCATCATTGACGGACTTTCTGGACCGCCACGGGAATCGTATCGACCGGGTCCTGTTGACGTTTTTCGCGGCGCCGGCCTCGTACACCGGGGAGGACGTCGTGGAGATTTCCTGCCATGGAAGCCCCGCGGTGGAGGCGCAGATCGTGGACGGCCTCCTGGAAGCGGGCGCCCGTCTGGCTGAACCGGGAGAGTTTACGCTAAGGGCTTTTCTCAACGGGAAGATGGATCTGGTCCAGGCGGAGGCGGTCCGCGACCTGATCCGAAGCCAGACCGCACACCAGGCGCGCATCGCACGGGACCAATTGGACGGCAAGTTGTCCCGGGTGCTCCGGTCGGTGAAGGGGCGCCTGGTGCGGGTCATCTCACACCTGGAAACGGGGTTGGAATTCGTCGAAGATCCCGTGGAACCCGACAGCCGGGACAGTTTGCTTCGGAACTTGCGGAGGATCGCCGGACGCATCCGGGATCTGGAAGAATCCTTTCGCGTAGGGCGGGTGCTGCGGGATGGATTCACCGCCACTGTCGTCGGCCGTCCAAATGCAGGTAAGTCTAGTATATTCAATGCTTTATGCAGAACAGAACGAGCTATCGTGAGCCCTGTCGCCGGGACCACCAGAGACGCCGTCGACCAGGCCGTGGATCTGGAGGGCATCCCGATGCAGTTGGTGGATACGGCAGGAATCCGGAGAGCGCGGAATCCGGTGGAGCGGCTCGGTGTCCGAAAATCACTGGACTACGTCGGCGCGTCGGACTTGACCTTGTTCGTGGTCGATCGCAGCAGAGACTTCTCAGCGGAGGACGCCAGAATCTGGAAGGAGCTCAAGGACAGGCCGTATCTGCTGGTGGTGAACAAGGTGGACCTGGAGGCCGTGCTTCGAATTCCTTCAGAGTTGGAGTCGGGCGCTCGAAGCCGGTCCGACGTTTCAGCGCTGACCGGTCAGGGAGTGGACGCCCTCCGGCGGACCATCCGGGAGGCCGTCGCGCCCGACAGCGACTGGGAGCGGGAACGCGTCGTGATCACCGACCTGCGGCACAAGGAATGTCTGCATCGCGCGCGGCAGCGGCTCGGCGAGGGAATGAAAGGCTATCGGGACGGTCTGAGCGAAGAATTCCCCTTGTATCACCTGCGGGGGGCCTTGTCCGAACTGGACGCGGTGACGGGCGAGACGACCGTGGAAGACCTGCTGGGACAGATTTTCAGCACGTTCTGCATCGGGAAATAGCTGGAAGTGCGTGGCGAAACTCCCGCGAACTCCGATGGGTAGAGCGATTGCCCGCCCGGCGTCCCCTGCCGGGATCATCAGAGGGCACCGACAAGGGGTGCCCCTACGACTTCATGAGGTTCTCGTACAGTCGATCCAATTCCTCGTTGGAATTGAAGTGGAAGACGATTCGGCCCTTTGAGCCCCGGGTGCGGATCTGAACTCTCGTCTTCCAACGTCGTTGCAGCCTCTGCTGTGCGGCCTTGACGTTGGGGTCAACGGAGGACGGCCGCGAGGTTGGACCGAGGCGCAACGCCTGGACGCGGCGCTCCACCTGGCGGACCGAAAGGTCCTCCGACACGATTTGGCGGGCCAACTTCAATTGCTGTGCTTGAGTCAAGGGAATCAGCGCCCGGGCATGCCCCATGCTGATCTTGCCCTCCAGGAGGGACTCCTGCACGGCTTTGGGAAGCCGCAGCAGCCGAAGAGTGTTGGCGACGGCGGCGCGGCTGCGCCCGACGCGTTGAGACACCTGTTCCTGGGTGAGTCGAAAGTCCTGGATCAGGATGTGGTAGGCGTGCGCTTCCTCGATGGGGCTCAATTCGTCGCGCTGGATATTCTCGACGACGGCCACTTCCACCATTTTTTCGTCGGAAAGGTCCTGAACGACGGCAGGAATGCGAGAAAGACCGGCCTTTTGAGCCGCCTTCCAGCGGCGCTCGCCGGCGACGATTTCGTAGCCCTCGGGCCGGGACCGGACGACGATGGGTTGGAGCACGCCGTTTTCCGTGATCGAATCGGCGAGTTCCTGGAGCCGGGCGCTGTCCATGCGGATTCTGGGCTGAAATGGATTCGGCCGGATCCGGTCCAGTTCGATCTGAAGAAAAAAGGATGCGGTTTCGGGCTTGGGCAGCAGGGCGCCCAAGCCCCGTCCGAGAGCTCTTCGCTTCATCCGTTCACCTCACGCGATACCGGGGCCAGCCCCAGGTTGCAACGTCCGAGCAATTCGCGGGCGAGGCTCTGGTAGCTGGCGGCGCCTTTGCAACGGGCGTCATACGAATGGATGGGCTGACCGAAGCTGGCGCATTCGGCCAGCCGCACGTTGCGGGGAATGAAGGTGTCGAAAACCCAGGAGCCCAGGTGGGAGCAGACATCGGCGCGAATCTGGGAGGAGAGGATGAGGCGCTCGTCGTACATGGTCAGGAGAATGCCTTCCAGCACCAGGCCCGGGTTGGAACCTTCCCGGACCCGCCGGATGGTCTCCATGAGATCCGTCAATCCCTCCAGCGCCAGGTATTCGGCCTGGACCGGAATGAGGACGGTGTCGGCAGCCACCAGTCCGTTCAGGGTGAGAATGCCCAGCGACGGTGGGCAGTCGATCAGGACGAAGTCGTAATTGTCGCGAATCGGCTTCAGAGCGCGGCCGAGCAGCCGTTCCCGGTCACGCGCTTCGAGCAACTCCACGGTGGCGCCGACGAGAGATCGATTGGCCGGCAGGAGGTGCAGGTTCTCCAGCTCGGTCCGCCTCAGGGCGGAAAGAGGGTCCGCGCCGCCCGCGAGAACGTCATAGACAAAGAGGCCGTTTCCGTTCTTGTCGATTCCCAATCCCGACGTGGCGTTTCCCTGGGGGTCCAGGTCAACCACGAGGACCCGCCACTCGGCGAGAGCGAGCGAGGCTGCCAGGTTGATCGCAGTTGTGGTCTTGCCGACGCCACCCTTCTGGTTGGCAATGGCAATGGTTCTTGTCATTTTTCGGTTCCGAGTGTCGGCATAGTAGCAGCAGGCGGTGAAAGATCCGGAGCGCGCGTCGTCCGCGTATCCCGTTGCGGCGGACAAGCGGCGAGCCGGTCAATATTGAACCTGCGCCGCCGCATTGTTTCACGTGAAACATGCCCGCATAACAGCCCGTGGTGAAAGTCGCGCGAGCACCGAGACCGTTCCTGCGCCCGCCGGACAAGGCGCTTCGGAGGGAGCATACCGGGAGTATGTGGGCCGATAGCAACGCAGTCCGCCGGGATGCAGGGACGGTCGAATGCCGTGACGACTTTTGCCACGGGCTGTTATCGGCGGATTCCTAGCCGAACAGCGTCGCAAAGCGGCCTTGCGAGCCCGGAACCCGTTCACGGCGAACCCATCGGCGTCCCTTCAGGGTTTCTCCCAGCTTCTCGCCATGAAGCGCCAGTAACGGAATGCCACGATGGTCCAGGACTTCGGTCAACCGGGGTGATGGTTTGAGCCCGCGCACCGTGACCAGTTGCACGGCCTCCCAGTCGGCGTCGGTTTCGGCCTCTCCGTGAACGACCCGGGCCCGAAGGGAAAGAGCACGGGCGGCCTCCTTCAGAAAGACGGTCTTCTTGAAGTTCTTTTCGACCAGAGTCAGGGTGAGGCCGGGGTAATAGAGCTGCATGGCCAGCCCCGGGAACCCCGCTCCGCTGCCGACGTCCAGTACGGAGTGGCACGGCTCCAGGAACCGCTGTGCCAGCCAGAACGACTCGAAGAAATGAAATCGCAGCCTGTCTTCCGTTCGAGCCACGCGAGTCAGATTCACCCGCGAGTTCCATTTGGCCAGCAAACGGAGATAGGTGCGGACCCGGTTTCGTTGCGCTTGGTCGAGGGTCAGGCCGAAGAGGGTTTCAAGCGAAGAGACGCAATTCGAGAAGCGGCTCATGCCTGGGAGATCGTTCCGGCGGCGGGCCGCCGCACCAGGGACCTCTTTCTCACTTCGAGGTGTATGCTCAGCATCGACAGGGCGGCCGGAGTGATTCCGGGGATTCGGGAGGCCTGGCCCAGGCTGGTGGGGCGAACCCGCTCCAACCGCTCCTTCATTTCCAGGGAAAGCCCGTTGACGCGGTCGAAGTCGATTCCGGCGGGAATGGTTCTGCCTTCCATGTTCTTCATGCGCCGGACATCCTGCATCTGCAGCCGGATATAGCCTTCGTACCGGATCTGCGTCTGGACCACCTGCCCCTCCTCACGGCTCAGATCATGCCCGTGGGCCCGCAAAATCGGCGTCATATCGCGAATGTCCACCTCGGGCCGCTTGAGCAGCCGGTCCAGGCAGGCTCCGCGGGGAGCGCCGGTCCGCTCCCGCAGGTCCTCCAGCAGGCGGGACGCTTTCTTCAGACGAGTCTTCCGCAGGAATTCGATGGCATCGTCGATCCGCTTCCATTTGTCCTGGAATTTTTCGAAGACCTTCGACGAGACGAGTCCCAGCCTGTGGCCGTGAGGCATGAGCCGCCGGTCGGCGTTGTCGATCCTGAGCAGCAGGCGGCACTCCGCTCTGGACGTGAACATTCGATACGGCTCGTCGACATCCTTGGTGACCAGGTCGTCCACCAGAATTCCCAGGTAGCTCTCGCTGCGGCCCGGTACGAACGGCTCGCCCCCCGCGGCCTTGAGGGCGGCATTGATGCCGGCGAGGATGCCCTGGCCGGCGGCTTCCTCATAGCCCGTGGTTCCGTTGATCTGGCCGGCATGAAACAGTCCCTCGACCTTCTTGGTCTCCAGCGAAGGGCGCAACTCCGACGGCTGAACGTAGTCGTACTCGACCGCGTAACCGGGCCGGATCATGGTCGCTTCCTCCAGGCCGCCGATCTGGGCCAGAATCTCTGCCTGTACGTCCACCGGCAGGCTGGTGGAGAGCCCGCTGACGTAAATGAGCTCGGAATCGAGTCCTTCCGGCTCCAGGAACAGCTGATGACGGTCGTGGTGAGGAAACTTCACCACCTTGTCTTCAATGGAGGGGCAATAACGGGGTCCGAGACCGACGATGTCGCCGCTGTAAAGGGGGCTGCGATGCAAATTGTTGCGAATCACATCGTGGACCCGGTTGTTGGTGAGCGTGAGCCAACAGTCGACTTGGGGCAATCGCGGCCCCTGACTTCGGAACGAGAACAAGGTGGGATCCGGATCGCTGGACTGGACTTCGAAACCGGAGAAGTCGATGCTTTTCTGTTCGAGCCGCGGCGGCGTCCCCGTTTTCAGGCGGCCGAGGCGAAAGCCGATGGATTTCAAGGAACGGGCGAGCTGCACGGAAGCTTTTTCTCCCGAACGGCCGGCACGAAACTTCTTTTGTCCCAAATGGCAGAGTCCGTTCAGGAAGGTGCCGGTGGTCAAAACGACGCAGGCCGCATCGATCCGGTCCCCGGCAGCCGTTTCGATGCCGGCAATTCGATTCCCATTCCGCAACAGGGCCGTGGCCTCTGCCTCGACCACGGCGAGGTTTTCCTGACAACGCAGCCGATGCTGCATCTCCTGCCGGTAGAGTTTCTTGTCGCACTGGGCGCGAGGGGCCTGGACGGCGGGGCCGCGGCTCCGATTGAGCAGCCGGAAATGGATCCCGTTCGAATCCCCCACTTGGCCGATGAGGCCCCCCAGGGCGTCGATCTCCCGCACCAGGTGACCCTTGCCGATGCCCCCGACGGAGGGGTTGCAAGACATCTGTGCAATCATTTCCCGGTTTATGGTGACCAGGGCGGTATCGGCCCCCATTCGGGCCGAGGCAAACGCCGCCTCACAACCGGCGTGGCCGCCCCCAATGACAATGACATCGACCGAGAGATCGGGCATGGCGGGGATTGTATCGTCTTCACGACCGGAGGCGCCCAATTGGACCCGGCCAAAAAGGGTGTGCTACTCGGGGCTGATCTTCAGCGAGCGCAGAAACTTCTCGTCCTGACCCGTCAACTGCAGCCGGACCGCAGACAGTTTCTTGGCCGGCGCCGCTCCACTCCCTCTCGAATTGAAACCGATGGTGGCTTCGATGATGAGGAAGACATCGTATCCGTGTTCTCGAATGCCCTGTATGGCGGCGTTGATCTGGGGGGAACTGACGAGGGCGTCGTTGATGGCTGACTCGAGTTTCTTCTTGTAGTCCTTCAGCTGCCCGTCTCGCATTTGAGTTCCACCCTTCCCGTTGCTAACATCCAGCCGAAATCGAGCAAGGATGCGGCCTTGCGGCGCGCTTGCCCTGGGTTGGGCTCATGATATCAAACACGGGGTGCTTGTAAAGTGAGGAACGATGCCACCGGATTGAGTTCCGGCGCCGACGAACCTGAGCAGGCATGCTTCGGGCCCAAAGACGTGCCGGAATTCGACGAGAGCAGGGACTTGGGGAACCCGGGCGGCTATCCTTTCACTCGGGGCGCCTATCCCGGCATGTATCGTGACCGTCACTGGACGATCCGCCAGTATTCGGGTTACGCCACCGCTCGAGAATCCAATCGTCGATACCGCTACCTCCTCTCTCAGGGAAACAGGGGCCTGTCCGTAGCGTTCGACCTGCCGACTCAACTGGGCTTGGATTCGGACCATCCCCTGGCGGAGGGTGAGGTCGGCCGCGCCGGCGTTGCCATAGACGGCCTGTGGGACATGGGGACCTTGTTCCGTGAAATCGACCTGGGCAGGGTCTCCACCTCCATGACCATCAATGCAACCGCGCCGATTTTGCTGGCGCTCTACCTGGTTCAGGCCCGCCGGCAGGGAACGTCCTGGGGAAAGGTGCGGGGCACGGTCCAGAACGACATTCTCAAGGAATACATTGCCCGCGGCACCTACCTCTATCCGGTGGAGGCGTCCCTTCGGCTGGTCACCGACCTGGTGACGTTCTGTCATGAGACGGTTCCGGGATGGAATCCCATTTCCATCAGCGGCTACCACATCCGGGAGGCTGGCTCTACAGCCGCTCAGGAGATCGGATTCACGTTGGCCAATGCCGAAACCTACGTGGAATCGGTCTTGAAGGCAGGTCTTCACATCGATGATTTCGCCCCGCGGCTTTCCTTTTTCTTCGCGGCCCACAACGACCTTTTCGAGGAGGTGGCCAAGTTCCGGGCGGCGCGCCGGCTCTGGGCCCGCTGCGTCAAGGAACGCTGGGGCGCCGCGAATCCCAAGTCCTGCATGATGCGTTTTCACACCCAGACGGGTGGAAGCACCCTGACGGCGCAGCAGCCGGACAACAACGTGGTGCGAACCACCGTGCAGGCGTTGGCTGCGGTCCTGGGGGGCACCCAGTCGCTTCACACCAACGGCAAAGACGAGGCCATGTCTCTTCCGACAGAGGCCGCCGCCGAGTTGGCGCTCCGGACCCAACAGATTCTGGCCCACGAGTCGGGTCTGACGGACGTGGTCGATCCTCTCGGCGGGAGTTGGTATCTGGAGAAGCTCACGAACCGCCTGGAGGAGGAGTCGGAAAGCTACCTGGAGCGCATCCGGGCCCTGGGAGGGATGGTGCCGGCCATCGAGAGCGGGTTTGTCCAGCGAGAGATCCAGGACTCGGCTCATCGTCTCCAGAGAACCCTTGAGTCGGGGGAAAGGGTGGTGGTGGGCGTCAACCGGTTTCAGGATGAAGATCCGGTCGACATTGATTTGTTGAGGGTGGACCCCGAGACGAGAGAGCGGCAGATCATGGAATTGTCACGGCAGCGTGCCGGGCGTGACCGGGATGGTTGGCGCCGCGCCATGGAGAAACTGACCCGAATCGCCCGGGGCCGGGAGAATACGATGGCCGCCATTGTTGAGGGGGTCGAGGCGGGTGCGACGGTCGGAGAAATGTCTGAGGCCCTGGGAGAGGTGTTCGGGGAGTATCGGGAGCAGGTGGTGCTGTAGCAGGCCGTGGCAAAAATCGTCACGGCGTTCGACCGGGTCCGCATCCCGGCGGACTGCCGGCTCCCAGGAGCCTGCGCGGCAGAAATTGATCTACTGCGAAAGCGTATAATCGGTCCATATTTCCCCGATTTCTCGGCGAATAGAACAACTATGCACCTCAAAATCGTGAAAATCTGGCCTCGATTCTCCACTTTCTCGCTACGATCATTTCTACCGCGCAGACTCCCAGGCTCCGGAACCGAACAGGGAGTATGAACGGAATGGTCGATTATCTTTCCTATGAAGAGGCGTTGGAGCGGATTCTTGCCCAGTGTCCGCCCCCGGTGAAGGTGACACTGCCCTTGGAGCAGTGTCTGGATCGAGTTCTGGCGTCGCCTGTTCATGCGGACGCGGACGTGCCCCCGTTCGACAAATCGTTCATGGATGGCTTTGCCGTCCGCAGTGCCGACGTCCGGGAAGTCCCGGCCCGCCTGGCCGTGGTTGGAGAAGTGGCGGCCGGAGCCGATTCGTTGCCGTCTGTGGCTCCCGGCGAAACGGTGCGGATCATGACCGGGGCGCCGGTCCCGCCCGACACCGATGCGGTTCAGATGGTGGAGGAATCGAGAATGGTCGATGGATCCACCGTCGAGATCTTGAAGACGGTGGCGCCGGGGAGAAACGTCTCGAGACAAGGCAGGGAAGTCGCCAGGGGAAGCGTGGTTCTGGAAGCGGGACGATTGATCGGCCCCGGCGAAATTGGTGTCCTGGCCTCCTTCGGCCAGGCTCGGCCCGAAGTCTTTCGCTCGCTCTCCGTCGCCGTGGTTTCCACCGGAGATGAGTTGGTGCCGGTCGACACCCGGCCCCGGTTCGGACAGATTCGAAATTCCAACGGCCCCATGATCTCGGCGCTCTGTCGCCGGCTGGGGCTGAAGGTCGAATCGGAGGTCTCGGTGGGGGACGATCCGGAACGCATCGCCGAGGCCATTCGATTCGGACTGAAATTCGACCTCCTCCTTCTCTCCGGCGGCGTGTCCATGGGCGAGTACGATTTCGTCCACCGGGTCCTGGAGCGGGAAGGAGCCGGACTGATTTTCCACAAGGCCGCCGTCAAACCGGGAAAACCGATCTGTGTGGGCCGAAAGGGATCGACACTGGCTTTCGGTCTTCCGGGCAATCCGGTTTCGGCATTCGTCACTTTTCAGCTCTTTGCGAGGCCGATGATCCGGCGGTGGATGGGATTCGAATCGGTCTCGTTGCGGCGGGTCGAGGCGACGTTGACGCAGGCCGTCTCCCATAAGCCGGGCCGCACCTTCTTCAAGCCGGCCCGCATGGAGTGGAGCGGGACGCTCCGGGTTTCCCCGGTCGAGACGGGAGGGTCCGCCGATCTGACGGGGTTCGCCCGGGCGGATTCCCTGCTGGTCATCCCCTCGCACGTCTCCGGTATCGCCGCCGGAGCCCAGGCGTCGGTCCTGCTCCTCGATGCCGACCCGGGCCGGGGCCGACTGGCGTGAGAGGAGGCGGGATGACACGGCTGACCCACGTGGATTCGACGGGAAGAGCGCGCATGGTGGACATCGGCGCCAAGAAGCTGGTCCGCCGGACGGCTGCCGCCGAGGGGCGGGTCCTGATGGCGGAGAATACCCGCCGGGTAATACTGGAAGCCGGTCTTCCCAAGGGCAATCCGTTCGAGGTCGCCCGTCTGGCCGGAATCGAGGCGGCCAAGCGGACCAGCGGCCTCATTCCGCTCTGCCACAATATCAACCTGGATTTCGTCGACGTGGACGTGGAGTTGGACGAATCGGGGTTCCTGATCCGGAGCCGAGTCAGCTGCCGCTGGGCGACCGGCGTGGAGATGGAGGCCTTGACGGCGGTGGCTGTCACCGCCCTCACCCTCTACGACATGTGCAAGGCAGTGGACCCGGGACTGGAGATCGGGCGGGTCCGCCTCCTGGAAAAGACGAAGTCCCCTCTGCCCTGACCGCATCCGAAACCGGGTCCTCCGCTATAATGGACCCGTGTCCCATCTCACGCTGTTGATCTGGGGGCTCTTCTGGCCCGCTATCCAGGACGATGCCCCGCCCCAGGCCGAAGAAGGTGTCCCGCCCCAGGTCGAAGAAACCGACACCGGCTTCAGAATCGGCGTCGCCGTAGACCAGGTTTTCCTTTCCGTGAACGCGCGTTCCGCCCAGGGCGGTTTCCTCCGGGGCCTGACCCGCGACCAGTTCTCCGTCTACGAGGACGGCGTCCGGCAGGAGATCCTGAACTTCTACAGCGAGGCGTTGCCCGTGCGCGTGGTGCTGCTGGTGGACGTCAGTGGAAGCACCCGGGGAAGCCAGAGCGAGATCCGGCGGGCGGCTCTCCGTTTCGTGGACAGCCTCGGCGAGGAGGACCAGATCGCCGTCATCACCTTCAGCAGCCTTCCGAAGCTCATCCTCGATTGGACCAACGACCGCCAGCGCATCCAGAACGCGATGCTGAAGATCTATGCCAAGGGACGGACCGTTCTGAACGACGCCCTCTACGTCACCTGCGACGATCTCCTGGCCGGCGTGTCGGGAAGAAAAGCGATCATTCTGCTGTCCGACGGAATCGACACCAACAGCATGGTCACTCCCGAGGAGGCCCTGGATCTGGTGACCCGCTCAGAGGCCATGACCTACGTCGCGTCGACGGTGGAAGCGTACTGGAGAGGCGCCATGAACGCCCGAGTCCAGCTCATGAGCCGCGGACGCCTCATTCCCCGGCAGATGACCGACGAGTACATCATCGGTGCGAGGAAATTTCTCCGCACGCTGGCGGACCGGACCGGAGGCCGCGTTCTTGACAGCGAGGCCTTCCAAAGCCTTTCCGATGTCTATGTGAGGGTAGCGGAAGAGCTTAAGAATCAATACTATATCTCTTATCGTCCGACCAATCCCGCCCGTGACGGCTCCTGGCGCGACGTGACGATCCGGGCGGCGGTTCCCGGCGCCGTAGTCCATACCCGGCCCGGATACTACGCCCCCGGTTCTCCGCCTGTGCCCCGTCCGTAGCGGTCCTTCCTTCCGGCGACAGGTTCATGGCTCGCCGGATCCCCGCCCCGTGAGATCCGGTGGGAAGCAGGGTCTGAGACCCGCTTTGGAATCGGCTGCCGCGGACGTTGACAGAAACAGGACCAAATTAGTACTATATGCGATCCAGAGGGTGACGAGATCGTGATACGAATGAGCAAGGAGGCCGACTACGGAATCGTTCTGTTGACGCATTTTGCCGGGGGCGAGGGACTGACCTACAGCGCTCGCGCACTTTCCGACGAAACCCGGATCCCGCTGCCCATGGTCAGCAAGATCCTCAAGGTGTTGACTCGGCAAGGAGTCCTGTCGTCCCGCCGCGGCGCCAAGGGAGGCTATAGTCTGGCGCTCAAGCCGGGGCGAATCTCGGTGGCGGACATCATCAACGTCATCGAGGGGCCCATTGCCATGACCGAGTGCATCGGGACCCCGGGAGAGTGCAAGCAGGAACCGGTCTGCTGTATCCGGAGCAACTGGCAGGTGATCAACCAGGCGGTTCTGGACGCACTGGAGAGGATCAGTCTGCAGGACATGACGTCTCCGCTGTCAGGCTCGTTGGTCCCGCTGGAGGCGGGACGCGGCAATGAGTTGGGCGCGCCGCAGGCCACAAGCTGAAAACCGGAAGGATTGCCGGAACGGCCATCGTCGGTGAGAGAGGAATCCCATGCCTACTGAGATGGAGCAGTTGCAGGATCTGGCGGCGGAGGAATACAAATACGGTTTCTACACCGATGTGGAGACCGACGAGGTTCCTCCCGGCCTGGACGAAAACACCATCGGGCTGATTGCATCCAAGAAGGGGGAGCCCGAGTGGATGCTCCAGTGGCGGCTCAGAGCCTATCGCCGCTGGCGGAAGATGACGGAGCCCGAGTGGCCCAATGTCCACTATCCACCCATCGACTACCAGGACATCGTCTACTATTCGGCTCCCAAGTCGAACGGCGACGGTCCCCAGAGCCTGGACGACATCGACCCCGAGATCCGCGCCACCTACGAAAAGCTGGGCATTCCCCTGCGCGAGCAGGAAATGTTGGCCGGGGTCACGGAGGTGGCCGTGGATGCCGTCTTCGACAGCGTCTCGGTGGCGACCACCTTCAAGGAGAAGCTGTCGGAACTGGGAATCATCTTCTGCTCGTTCAGCGAAGCCATTCAGGAACATCCGGAGCTGGTTCGGCGCTATCTGGGTTCGGTGGTGCCCCACACGGACAATTTCTTTGCGGCGCTGAACTCGGCCGTCTTCACCGATGGCTCCTTCGTCTACGTACCCAAAGGCGTCCGCTGCCCCATGGAGCTTTCGACCTACTTCCGGATCAATGCCGCCAAGACCGGACAATTCGAGCGCACCCTGATCGTCGCCGACGAGGGGTCCTACGTCAGCTATCTGGAGGGCTGCACCGCGCCCATGAGAGACGAGAACCAACTCCACGCGGCGGTCGTGGAGTTGGTGGCGCTGGACAATGCGGAGATCAAGTACTCCACCATTCAGAACTGGTACCCGGGGGACAAGAACGGCAAAGGCGGCATCTACAATTTCGTCACCAAGCGGGGCAAGTGCCAGGGGGTCAACTCCAAGATCTCATGGACGCAGGTGGAGACGGGATCGGCAATTACCTGGAAATATCCCAGTTGCATCCTGATCGGCGACAATTCCGTGGGGGAGTTCTACTCCGTGGCCTTGACCAACAACCGGCAGCAGGCGGATACCGGGACCAAGATGATCCACATCGGCAGGAACACCAGGAGCAACATCGTCTCCAAGGGGATTTCGGCCGGCCATGGACAGAATACCTACCGGGGCCTGGTCCGGATCGGCTCCGGCGCCGAAAGGGCCCGCAACTATACCCAGTGCGATTCCATGTTGATGGGGGACGAGTGTGGAGCCCATACCTTCCCCTATATCGAGGTGAACAACAGCAGCGCCCACATGGAGCATGAGGCGTCGACCTCAAAGATCGGAGAGGACCAGATCTTCTATTGCCAACAGCGGGGACTTTCGGCGGAGGACGCCGTCTCCATGATCGTCAATGGCTTCTGCAAGAAGGTCATCAAGGAACTGCCGATGGAATTTGCCGTCGAGGCTCAGAAACTGCTGTCCATCAGCCTCGAAGGGAGTGTCGGGTAAACCGCCACGCCGCCCATCCATCAAGCCGCGAGGCTCCTGAACCCAGGAAGGGAATCCAATGCTCGAAATCAGTGATCTGCATGTGAGATCGGGGGATACGAAGATCCTGAACGGCGTGGACCTGACGGTCCGCAAGGGAGAGATCCACTCCATCATGGGGCCCAACGGGTCCGGAAAGAGCACCTTGGCCCAGGTGTTGGCCGGCCGGGAAGATTACCAGGTCACTCGGGGAACGATCGCCTACAAGGGCGAAGACCTGTTGGAGTGCTCACCGGAAGAGCGGGCCCAGGCGGGAGTATTCCTGGCCTTTCAGTACCCGGTGGAGATTCCCGGAGTGAGCAATACCTATTTCCTGAGAGCCGCGCTCAACTCGATCCGGGTCAGCCGCTCCCAGGAGGAGGTCGACGCTCTGGATTTCCTCAATCTGGTCCGTGAGAAGACCCGGCTCCTGAAGATGGACGAGAGTCTCCTGACCCGGCCGGTGAACGAAGGTTTCTCGGGCGGCGAGAAGAAACGCAACGAAGTCTTCCAGATGGCGGTCCTGGAACCGGACCTGTGCATCATGGACGAGACCGATTCGGGGCTGGATATCGACGCGCTGAAGGTCGTCGCCCACGGGGTCAACGCCATGAGGTCGACTGAGCGGGCCATCATCGTCGTGACTCATTATCAGCGTCTGCTCAATTACGTCGTCCCCGACTTCGTCCATGTCCTGGCCCGCGGCCGCATCGTCCGGTCGGGGGGCAAGGAGTTGGCTCTGGAACTGGAAGAGAGAGGGTATGCCGGCCTGGTGCAGGACCGGCCGCAGGCGGTGGCGGGAGCCTAGAGGCACGAATCGAGATGAAGGTCGCACGAAAGTCCCTGGACTCCTACCTGGAACGATTCAACCGGCTGGACGATGCGTCGTCGGACAGTCCCGCCTGGTTGTCCCGGCTGCGCCGGGAAGCCATGTTGCGTTTTGCCGACACGGGATTCCCCACCATCGCCGATGAGGATTGGCGTTACACCAACGTCGCCCCCCTGGCGGCCACCGCATTCGAGACCGCTCCCGCGACTCCTCCGGACGGACATTGCCGGACGGAGTCCCTGGCGGCGGGCGGCAGCGCCGCCGCCCATTGCGTCTTCCTGAATGGACGCTACTGCGCGGAACTGTCCCGCTTGGAGGAGATGGATCGCCAGGTCCGGATCGGCTCCTTGGCGGCCATTCTTCGGGAAAGTCCCGAAGAGGTCGAGGACCACCTGGCCCGGTACGTGGAGGCTGAGCGCCATCCGTTCGTTGCTCTCAACACCGCATTTATTGAAGACGGAGCCGTCGTTCGGGTTCCCGACGGAGTTCGGATCCCGGATCCCATCCATCTCGTATTTCTCTCCACCGGCAACGGCGGGCCGGCATTCGTGACCCATCCCCGGAACCTGATCCTGGCGGGCGCCGGCAGCGAATGCTCCGTGGTCGAGCACTACGTGGGAGTCGGAGAGAAACCCTATTTCAGCAATCCCGTCACCGAGGTGGCGGTGGGGGAGAACGCGCGCCTGGATCACTATCGGCTGCAGGAGGAGAGTCCCGCCGCACACCATGTCTCGACCCTGGAGATCCGGCAGGAATCCAACAGTGTGGCCCGCACCATGTCGGCGGACCTGGGGGGACGGCTGACACGCAACGACCTGAACGTGGTTCTGGGGGGAGAGGGAGCGGACGCGGCGCTTGACGGTATCTTCGTCGTTTCCGGCGAGCAGTTGGTGGACAACCACACCCGGATCGAGCACGCGGCTCCCCATTGCGGCAGCCGTGAGATTTACAAGGGTATTCTGGGCGGCCGTTCCCGGGGGGTGTTCCGGGGACGCATCGTGGTTCATCCGGGAGCCCAGAAGACCGACTCGGTGCAGACCAACAACAACCTCCTGCTCTCCGATCGAGCCTTGGTGAACACGAAGCCCCAACTGGAGATCTACGCGGACGAAGTCAAATGCACCCATGGCGCCACCATCGGGCAGCTCGACCGGGAAGCCATCTTCTACATGCGGTCGCGAGGTATCGATGAAGACATGGCGCGAAGCATCCTGACCTACGGTTTTGCCGAGGACGTGATCCGCCGCGTGCGGCTGGCCGGTCTCCGGGATCGACTCAGTTCCCTGCTCTTCGACCGGCTGCCGCAAGGAAGTTTTCTGAGGAAGGCACTGACGTGAGTTTCAGCACAACCGCCCGAAACCATCACCCGTGCGTGTCTGAAGGGTTGAATCCGGGACGCATCCGACGGGATTTCCCGATCCTCTCCCGGAAGGTTCACGGCAAGCCGTTGGCCTACCTGGACAATGCGGCCACCAGCCAGAAGCCGCAGCAGGTCATCGATGCGGTGAGCCGATACTATTCCCGCACCAACGCCAACATTCAGCGGGGCGTCCACCTATTGAGCGTCCAGGCGACGGACGCATATGAGGCGACCCGGGAGAGAGTCCGGAAGTTCCTCAACGCCACCCGGGCGGAAGAGATCGTGTTCGTCCGGAGCACGACCGAGGCGGTCAACCTGGTGGCCCAGACGGCGGGACGGAGCATTCTGGGCCCGGGTGACGAGGTCATCGTTTCCCGGATGGAGCATCATTCCAATATCGTTCCCTGGCAGATGCTCTGCCAGGAAAAGGGCGCCCGGCTTCGGGTCATTCCGGTGTCGGGCCGGGGCGAGCTACTGCTGGACGAGTACGAGAAGCTGTTGAATCCTCGCACCCGGATCGTCGCGGTGACCCATGTGTCCAACGTTCTGGGGACCGTCAACCCGGTGCGGAAAATGGTTGAAATGGCGCACGGGCATGGGGCCCTCGTCCTGCTGGACGGGGCTCAGGCGGTGCCGCACCTCGAGGTGGACGTTCAGGAACTGGATTGCGATTTCTACTGCTTCTCCGGACACAAGATCTACGGGCCCACCGGCATCGGCATCCTCTACGGCAAATGGAACCACCTGGAGTCCATGCCTCCCTACCAGGGGGGAGGAGAGATGATCCGCTCCGTCTCCTTCGAGAAGACGACCTACAACGAACCTCCGCACAAGTTCGAGGGGGGGACGCCCAATATCGCCGGCGGCGTCGCGTTGGCCGCGGCGCTGGACTACCTGGAGAACCTGGGCCTCGATCGCGTGGCGGCCTACGAGAACGAGCTTCTGGAATACGCAACTTCCCGGCTTTCCCAGGTTTCCGGCCTGCGCCTGATCGGCACCGCTCCGTCGAAGGCGGCAGTGCTCTCCTTCGTCCTGGACGAAGTCCATCCTCACGACATGGGCACCATTCTGGATCTGGAGGGGGTGGCGATTCGGACCGGACATCACTGTGCTCAGCCTCTGATGGATTACTATGGGCTCCCGGCGACGGCGCGGGCGTCGCTGGCGTTCTACAACACGCGGGAAGAGATCGATGCCTTGTGCCGGGGCCTGGAGAAGGTGATGGAGGTGTTTGAGTGATGGCGGACCTGAGCGCCCTCTACCAGGAGGTCATCCTGGATCACAACCGGCGGCCTCGGAATTTCGCTGTTCTGGAGGACGCGGACCACCAGTCGGAAGGCTTCAATGCCCTCTGCGGCGACCGGGTCACCGTGTACCTCAAGTTGAAGGGCTCCGTCGTCGACGAGATCTCGTTTCAGGGTTCGGGGTGCGCGATCTCCATGGCTTCCGCCTCGATAATGACCGAGAGCCTGAAGGGTCGGACAGTGGAGGAAGTCAAGGCCTTGTTCGAGCGCTTTCACCAGCTCGTGACCGGGAATCTCGATTCGGAAGATCACTCCGAACCGGATCTGGGTAAATTGGTGGTGTTTGAAGGGGTCAGCCGCTATCCGGTTCGGGTGAAATGCGCCACCTTGACCTGGCATACGTTGCGGGCGGCACTCGAAAAGAGAAACGAGGTCGTCTCGACCGAGTAAGACTCCCGCGGAGGACCGCGGAGGGGGATCCATGGTAGAAGAACCGAACCCGGAACCGGGGTTGCAGGGCGAAACGGGAAGTGGGATTGCGCCGGTGGGGGAGCCTATCCAGGAAGAGGTGATTTCGGTCCTCAGGAGTTGTTACGATCCGGAGATTCCGGTGGACATCTACGAACTGGGTCTGATCTACGGGGTCGACGTCGACGCCGCCGGTGCTGTGGATATCAAGATGACCCTGACTTCGCCGAGCTGTCCGGTGGCCGAGTCGCTGCCGTTGGAGGTCGAGTCCAAGGTACGGGCGCTCCCCGGCATAGAAAAAGTCGCCGTAGAGGTCGTGTGGGACCCGCCCTGGACCATGGAGAACATGTCCGAGGCGGCAAGACTTCAACTGGGCCTTCTCTGACCAGCGGGATCTAGGAGCCTGCGCGGCAGAAATTAATCTGCTGCGAAAGCGTATAATCGGTCCATATTTCCCCGATTTCTCGGCGAATAGAACCACTATGCACCTCAAAATCGTGAAAATCTGGCCTCGATTCTCCACTTTCTCGCTACGATCATTTCTACCGCGCAGACTCCTAGCGGGACTTCAATCACTTGCAAGTCTCTTCCCGCGCTCTGCCGCGCGCACCCTCCCGCCGTCCATTGCCGGCAAGACCCTCGACGGCTGACGTCACGGTAACGGAAGGATCCCGATAACTTGCCGGTACCATTCTGAGGCAACGATGTGCGGAATCATCTGCTACCTGGGGGATCGCCCCTCCCTGCCGATCCTGCTCAACGGCCTGAGAAGACTGGAATACCGCGGCTACGACTCCAGCGGTGTCGCGGTAGCCGTGAATGAGGAGATCCACTGCCGGAAAGCGGTGGGAAAGATCTCGGATCTGGCGGGGCTTCTCGGGGACGAATCCTGGACCGGCTGGGGCGGCATTGCCCATACTCGTTGGGCCACGCATGGGGTTCCTTCTCCCGAAAACGCTCATCCGCATGGCGACTGCCGGAACCGCATCTTCGTGGTGCACAACGGAATCATCGAGAACTACCGGCAGTTGCGGGAGGAACTTCGGGAAAAGGGGCACCGGTTCCGCTCTTCCACCGATTCCGAGGTCCTGGCCCACCTGATCGAGGAATACTATCGAGGCGACTTGGAAGATGCGGTCAACTCGGCTCTTCAACGCGTCGACGGAACCTACGGAATCGGGGTGATTTCCGCCGGAAATCCTTCGCAGATCGTGGTCGCCCGGCTGGGCAGCCCCCTGGTCCTGGGAATCCGGGACCGTGAGATCTTTGCCGCGTCCGACGCGGCGGCGCTGATGAGTCACACCCGGGAGGTGGCCTACCTCCATGACGGCGAGGTGGCATTGCTGAAGCCCGGCAGCTACCGGATACGAACGCTCAGCGGGATGCCCATGAATCGCTCCGTCCAGACCCTGGACTGGGACATGTCCTCCGCCGAGAAGAGGGGTTACCCCCACTTCATGCTCAAGGAGGTCCACGAGCAGCCCGAGGTGGTCGGAGAGGCCATCAGGGGAAGGCTGATCGAGGCGGAAGGACTCTCCAAGCTGGGCGGCCTGGAGCGGGTCTGGTCGCGCCTGAGGAACATGCGGCGGCTCATCATCCTGGCCTGTGGGACCTCCTACTACGCCGGACTGCTGGGGCGGTACGTCATCGAGAGTTGCACCAACTATCCTGTCGACGTCGACCTCGCTTCCGAGTTCCAGTACCGCAAGTTGAACCTGCAAGCGGGCACGGCGGTTCTGGCCATCAGCCAGTCGGGCGAGACGGCCGACATCCTGGCCGTGGTCCGCGAAGTCAAACGGCGCGGCGCTCTCAGCCTGGGCCTCGTCAACGTGGTGGGCAGCACCGTCGCCCGCCTCACCGACGCCGGAATCTACAATCACGCCGGACCGGAAATCAGTGTCGCCTCCACCAAGGTTTTCGTCTCCCAGATCGCCATTCTCTACCTGGTGGGCCTCCTGCTGGGCCGTCATCAGCAGATGTCTTTGAGCGAAGGCCAGGAATTCGTCCATGAGCTCCGGGACTTGCCCGACAGGATGCGGTCCATGCTCGCGCGGGCTCCCGCCATTGAAGGGATCGCCCGCCGTTACGCCCACCACCGCAACCTGCTGTATCTGGGAAGAAGATTCAGCTATCCGGTGGCGATGGAGGGAGCCCTGAAGATGAAGGAGATTTCCTACCTGCACGCCGAGGGGTACGCCGCGGGAGAGATGAAGCACGGACCTCTTGCCCTCGTTGACGAGAATTTTCCCACCATCTGCCTGGCGCCCCGCGACAGCGTCTATCGAAAAATGATCGGGAACATCCAGGAGATCAAGAGTCGAAACGGCCCGGTCATCGCGGTGGGAACGGAAGGAGACGCGCACTTGGCCGAGCTGGTCGACGACCTGATCGAGATTCCGCAATGCGGAGAGATGTTCACGCCATTCCTGAGCGTGATGGCGCTCCAGCTCCTGGCATATTACGTGGCCAGGGAGCGGGGCTGCGACATCGACCGGCCCCGGAATCTGGCCAAGTCGGTCACGGTGCAGTAGTCCGTTGAGACACCGCCGCTGGTGGGTGGGAGCAGAGAGTGGGGACCGGCAGGACCGGCCGCTGCCGGCTACCCGGTTATGGCGTCCACCATCTCCTGGTTGATGGTGATGGCGTCGTCGCCGCGCAGGCGTTCCAGGGTGCCTTCCACGTAGGCATTGAAGTAGTCCGTACGTTTCTTCTCCGTCAACTCCTTTTCCAGTTGACTCTTCTCGCGTTCGAACTTCTCCTGGTCCAGGCCCGTCTTCTCGGCTACCTGGAACACGAAATACCTGCCGGTGACGAGTACGGGCGGCGCGACCTCTCCCGTCTCCAGTCGAAAAGCATGGTCGTGAACCTGCGGCGAGAATCGGAGGTTCTCGTCGATGGTGGCGCCCCGCTTGAAGAAGGGGGTCGTCATCACCGCCAATTCCCGTTCCTGTGCCAGCTTCCGGAACTCGCCGCCGCCGCCGATGGCCTGGTGCATGGCGAAGGCGTTCTCCCGGGCGGATTCGTCACCCTGCGTGGAGCGGTAGTCGGCGAGAACCTTGGCGCGGATCTCTTCGAAAGCCGGCATGTGGCCCGGCCGGGTCTCCATGAGCTGAGCCACCAGGTAGGAACCGGCCGCTTCGTACGGATCCAGGGACTGGTTCTCCTGGAGATCGAAGATTTTCTGATTGAAGTCGTTCTGGACGGACAGGCCGGGAATGAATCCGCCGAGCTCGAAGAAGTCCGACTCCTCAACTGCGAGACCGCGAGCGCTCGCCGCCCTCGCCAGATCCGGCTCTTCGGCCAGCTCTCCGGATATTTCCGCCGCCAGATCCTTGGCCTGGCTTTCCGCCTCCTGTCGCCGGGCTTCGTATTCGGCGATCGGACGCCGGGCATCGCCGTCGTGGTGCTGGGGATTGAAGGCGCCGAGGATGATGTGGTAGCCGAAGGGCGTCACCACCAGGTCGCTCAGCTCGCCGGGCTTCAGCGCAAAAGCGGCCTTCTCGAACTCCGGCATCATCTTGTCTCGTCCGAAAAAGCCCAGGTCCCCGCCGGCTGCCGCCGAAACCGGGTCTTCCGAGTGCTCGCGAGCCAACTGCGCGAAATCCGCGCCGGTCCGAAGCTGCTGCAGGAGACCCTGGGCCTTGGCCCTCGCCGCGGGTTCCTCGTCAGGGCTCCGCACCGAAACCAGTATATGGCTGACTCTTGCCTGGTCCGTGTCCGTGACGCGGTCCATTCGATCCCGGATCTGCTCTTCGGAGACGGTGGCGTTCTCAGGGTCGACGCCGACGGAAACGTACCGTATCCTGCGTTGCTCGCCGACCCGGTAGTTCTCTTGCCGTTCGTCGAAATACTCCTTGAGTTTTTCTTCTTCCACGTCCCCCGGAGCCAACTTTTCCGGGTCGAAGGACACGTACCGGAGCTTCACCTCCTGATTCCGCTTCAGAAACTCTCGCCGGATCTCATCGGGCGTGGGAAAGATCCCGTCGGTCAGGATTCTGCGCAGCTTCTCCTGGGCAAGCTGTCTCCGGATGCTGTCCTCGAATTCCTGGGGCGCCCAGTTATTGGCCCGCAAGATGGCGCGGTAGCGATCCACGCCGATGAAGTTGCCGTTTTCCTGGAATACGGGGGTCTTGGTGATGAATCGAACGATTTCATCCGAGGTCACGGTGATTCCCATTTCCCGGGCTTCGTGGAAGGTCGCGTATTCCGCCACCAGTTGATCGAGCGCCTGTTGTTCCAGACGCAACTGCTTGATGACGGCAGTGTCCTGGCGGTCCAACTTGTAGACTCGGCGGTAGGCCTCGTAGAGTTGGACGTAGTGTCTCCGGAATTCACTGGAGGTAATGACGAAATCGGCCACTTCGGCGGCATGGGCAGAGGAGATTCCGGAGCTGGTGCCCGGCGTATCGACGAACAGGCCCATCATTCCGACGCCCAACCCGATGATGACCAACCACAGGATCCACTTGAGCCCTCGTCTCTTCTCGCGGAAAAAGGGTAGCATCCAGTCCTCCGTCAGCGGCCGATTATACCATGAGGCGGGCACCGCTACGCGGTCTCCGGAGAGAGTTTTCTTGCGACAGCACCCGGTTGCGTCCGATAATGGACCACAGTGAAAAGGGGACTGCCCTGGTTGAGGGCGTGGTCCCGCTGAAATCCCGAGGAGCATCAGGGACCAATGATCTTTCGTTCCCTTTTAAAATCTTTTTCCCACGATTTGGCCATTGATCTGGGCACGGCGAATACTCTCGTTTTCGCACGAGCGAAAGGAGTCGTCGTCGACGAACCTTCCATCGTCGCCATCAACAAGTTCACCAACAAGGTGGAAGCCGTTGGGACCGACGCCAAGGAGATGCTGGGGAGGACGCCGGGCAACATCGTCGCCATCAAGCCGATGAAGGACGGGGTCATCGCCGACTTCGACGTGACCGAGGAAATGCTCCGTTATTTCATCAGGAAGGCGCAGAACCGGAGTTTTCTGCTGAACCCCCGGATCATCATCTGCATCCCCTCCGAGATCACACAGGTGGAAAAGCGGGCGGTTCGCGAATCTGCGCTGCGCGCGAAGGCCAGCGAGGTCTACCTGGTGGAGGAAGCGATGGCGGCTGCCATCGGTGCCGGCCTTCCCATCACCGAGCCGAACGGAAACATGATCGTCGACATCGGCGGCGGGACCACCGACATCGCCGTCATCAGTCTTGCGGGGATCGTCCACAGCCGCTCCGTCCGGGTGGCGGGAAACGAAATGGACGAAGCCATCATTCAGTTCATCAAGCGAAAGCACAATCTGCTCATCGGCGAACGGACGGCGGAGCGAGTGAAGATCCAGCTCGGATCGGCCGACGAATTGCCGGATCAACTCACCGCGGAAGTGAAGGGCAGGAATCTCATCGAGGGAATACCCAAGACTGTGATCGTCACCGACGGTGAGATTCGCGATGCGTTGGCCGACTCCATGGTGGCGATTGTGAATGCGGTCCGAGTCGCTCTGGAGAGAACGCCACCCGAGTTGTCCGCCGACATATCGGACACGGGAATCATCTTGACCGGAGGCGGGGCGCTGCTCCAGAAGATGGACCACCGAATCAGCAAGGAGACGGGCCTTCCCGTCTACGTGGCCGAGAATCCGCTCTCCTCCGTCGCCATCGGAACCGGAAAGATGCTCGAGGACATCGAGCTGTTGAAGAGGATCAGCTCCTGAGGATCTCCGGATGAGTTGGCCGGCCGAACGAAAATCACTGCCACTGGTCATCCTGGCGGTCGTGATGCACCTGGTGCTGATCTCGGCGCAGGTGCGGAATCCCGACGGTCAGTCGCTGTTGAGAACCTTGGGAGTGGCCGTGATCTCCCCTCTTGCGCTGGCTGTTTCGGCAGTGGCCGACAGCGTCGAGGGCGCGTTGAATCGATATGTGATTCTTTTCGGAATTCAGGAACGGAATGAAGAATTGGAGGCGGAGATCGGGAGGCTGCGCCTGGAGAACGCGCAGCTCAAGAGCGTTCAGTCGATGCTGGGCCGCAGTGCCGAACTCCAGATTCTGGCCCGGCAGTATCTTTTCGAAACCATGACGGCCACCATTATCTGGAAGACCGCTCCCTTCTTCAGTCGGCGTCTCGGCATCAACCTGGGCACCAGCCATGGCGTCAAGCGAAATCTGGCGGTCCTCGGTCTGTCCGGCATCATCGGGCGCGTTGTGGCGACCACGCCCATGAGTTCGGAGGTGGAGTTGATCACCAACCGCGGCGCTTCGGCCGGCGCCATGCTGGCCGACTCCCGTTTGCAAGGTGTGGTCCAGGGCAACGGAGGCGATCTCCTGGAGTGGAAATTCATCCCCAATCACGAGCCGGTGGGGGTCGGTGAGTCGGTCTACACTTCCGGGACCGACCGGATCTATCCCAAAGCCATTCCGGTCGGCCGGGTAGTGAGCTCCGAGAAAGGGGAAATGAACTATCGCAACATCAAGGTCGAACCCTTCGTCGATTTTTCCAAGGTCGAGGAAGTTCTCGTCGCGCGTGTTCCTTGAAACGTCCGCGACCGGCCGCCGAGACTCGTTGGACCCCTTTTCAAGCCCGATTCTCCCGCACTGAGATTCTGCTCCTGCTCCTGTTCGCGGGGAGTTTCGAAATCCTGCTCAGCAGGGCGCTGCCGGAGTTGCGGCGCTACATCGATCTGCCGCTGACACTGGTCCTCTACCTGTCCATGCATTCGACAGCGGCCAAGGGTGCGTTCTGGGGCACATGTTTCGGCTTGTTGTCCGATCTGCTGCTGGGAACCCTTTTGGGGCTCAACGGTTTGAGCAAGACCCTGATCGGATGGCTGGCCGGCCTGTTTCGCCTGAGGGCGGCGGAGGGCGTTGCGGGACGCATGTTGTTGTTGGGGGCGGCGGCTGCTCTTGACACGGTCCTCATGGTTGCTATTCTGGACTTGCTCGGACAGCGGTTACCCGATAGCTTGCTGACCTTCATCGCTATTCGCAGTTGCGTTGCATCGGTGGTCGGCATCTTAATCTTTCGCGGTTACGATTGGATCAAGTTTCCTCCCAAGGATTTCGCCGGAAAATCGAGGGACGAGGGAGATCCCTTCTAAGAGGCCGCTATGGACAGGTCAGGGGAGTCCATGCGCAGCAGTCCCCGGCCAGCCCGTGACGACTTTCGCCATGGGCTGGTAGAGGCCCCTCGGTAGTCATGCCCCTCTATCAGGACAATTCACTCTGCCGGCTTCGCCTCAGGTGGATCCAGGGGCTTCTCTTCGTTTTGTTTCTGGGGCTGTTCCTGAAGCTTTGGCATCTGACCGTAGTCGATTTCACGCAACACAGCGTGGCGGCGGAGCGCAACCGCGCTCGTACCGTCCCCATCCGGGCCCCCCGCGGAGTGATCCACGATCGTGAAGGGCGGGTCCTGGCGAGCAGCGTGAACTCGTTCAGCCTGGCGTGTTATCGGAGCGAGGCGGCGAATTTGCAGGCCACCGCGGACTTTCTGGCCCAGGGACTTGGTCTCGACAGAGAGAGGCTGGAGCAGCGCCTCGCCGTGACCGACGGCTATTCCCCGTATCAGCCGCTGGTGGTCAAGAAGAGCCTGACCATGGCGGAGGTGGCCTATCTCCTCTCCCGGAAAGGCGAGTATCCCGAGTTGGATATTCTGGCCGAACCGAGACGGTCATACCCGTACGGTGAATTGGCCGCACATGTCCTGGGTTACGTGGGCGAGGCGTCGAGGGTTCAATTGGAGACCGCGGAATTTTCCGATTTCAGGGCCGGCGACATCGTCGGGAAGTACGCCGTCGAGCGGGTCTACAATCGTCATCTGGCCGGCCGGAACGGCACCCGGAAAATACTCGTCGACAGTCTGGGACGCACCATCGACGAGTTGGGGCGGGTTCCTCCCCAGGAGGGAGCCGCGCTTGAGCTCACGCTTGACCTTGACCTGCAGATGGCGGCGGAAGGGCAACTCGGCGGCAGGCGGGGAGCGGTTGTTGCCTTCGATCCCCGAAACGGCGAGATATTGGCCATGGTGAGCCAGCCGGCTTTCGACCCGAACCGGTTTGCAGCCCGAATCAGCCGGAGCGAATGGGACCGTCTGGTCGGGGACGAGCACCACCCGCTTCAGAACCGGGCGGTCCAGAGTACGTTTGCGCCGGGGTCGGTCTTCAAGCTGGTCGTGGCGCTCGCCGGCCTGGAATGGGGGGACATCGATCCCGACCGGTCCTATTTTTGCAACGGCGGAGTGACTCTGTACGGGCATCATTTCCAATGCTGGAAAAAGGATGGGCATGGATCGGTGTCGCTTCGGGAAGCGATCCGCAGCTCGTGCAACGTGTACTTTTACCAGCTCGGAAAGAGCCTGGGCATCGATCTGATCTCCGGTTTCGGACACGCCATCGGCCTCGATCGGCCGACCGGGATCGACTTGGTGGGCGAGGTTGCCGGATTGGTCCCGTCCAAGGAGTGGAAACAGCGGACCTTCCGGCAGAAGTGGTACCGGGGGGAAACCGTTTCCGTCTCCATCGGTCAGGGTCCGGTCCACCTGACACCACTTCAACTGGCCCGGATGGTCGGTATCCTGGCCACCGGATCTGCCGTTCCCCTGCACCTGGCCCGGAACCAGCTTCCCGGGGGGCGGCCGGCAACAAACGCGTCTGCAATTGAGATCTCGAGTGACAACCTCGATCTGGTGCGGGAAGCCATGTGGGAGGTGGTGAATCGGTATGGCACCGGCCGCGCCGCTCAGGTCAACGGCTTCGACGTGTGCGGGAAGACGGGAACGGCGCAGACCATCGGCCGGCCGAGCCTCTCGAAGCTTGAGGCGGAGCAAGCCGCCCGCTTCACCGCCAATGCCTGGTTTGTGGGTTTTGCTCCCCAGAAGTTCCCCGAGATCGCCGTGGTTGTCCTGGTGGAAGCCGGCGGCTCGGGCGGAGCCGTGGCCGCTCCGATCGCGGCGAAAATTCTGCAGGTGTTCCACGATAAGCGGAGTCCCGACAGGGTTGTGGAAATGGCGGGGCATCAGCACCCATGATGCGGCGGCGCTTTCGCACGGGCCTGGACCCCGTTTTGCTGATCCTGGTATCGGTGCTCTCGCTGATGGGGGGCGTGGGCGTCTACAGTGCTGCGGAACCCGGCTCCAGCGGGCTCTTTGTCCGGCAACTCGTCTGGATCGCCCTGGGCATCGGCCTCTGTGCAGTTCTGGTCAGCCTGGATTACCGGCTGTACACGGACTATGCCCCCGTCTGGTATTGCGGCGGCCTGGCGCTCCTGGTTCTGGTCCTGATCTACGGTTCCGAAATCAACGGCAGCCGGAGTTGGCTGGTCCTGGGTCCGATTCAGATTCAGCCGTCCGAGATGGGCAAGCTGGCGGTCCTCTTGATCCTTGCCAAGTCCTTGGCCGGCATGAACCGAAGGCACCCCGGGACTTGGCAGCTCCTGAAGGTGGGCGTTCTGACGTTGGTTCCCATGGTTCTCGTCGTTCTTCAGGGCGATCTGGGAACGGCGCTCATGTACCTGCCGATCATGCTGGGCATCGTAGTGGTGGCGGGCCTCCGGAAACGGGTCCTGGTCTGGTCCATGGTCGCCGTTCTGTGCGCCTCCCCCGCCGTATGGATCTACCTCAAGGACTATCAGAAGCAGCGAATCCTGACCACGCTCGATCCCGAGTTGGACCCTCAGGGCGTTGGCTACCAGACTCGGCAATCCCAGATCGCCATCGGGTCGGGCGGCGTATTCGGGAGAGGGATCGGGCAGGGCAGCCAGAGCCACTTCGGTTTTGTCCCGGAGATTCACTCGGATTTCATTTTCGCACTCTTGGCCGAGGAGACCGGCCTGATCGGCGCCGGAACCATTTTGCTGTTGTACCTGTTGGTTTTGACCAGGCTGATTCGCATCGCCGTCGAGGCGCGCGACAGGACCGTGATCCTGGTGGTCACCGGCGTGGTCTGCATGATCTCATCCCACGTTCTGGTGAACGTGGGAATGACACTGGGGCTGTTGCCTCCGATCGGCATCCCCCTTCCTCTTCTCAGCTACGGGGGATCCTTCACCATCGTCACCTTCGCGGCACTGGGTGTCGCGCTCAGCGCCCAGTCTCAGAGTTACGTCAACTGATCCTCCGGGCGATTCCCGCCCCGCCGCCGCGTACAGTTCCATCCCGGCAGCTTCTGATTCTTGTTGGAGTCGTCAACCGGAAGTCATACGATTCGGCGGGAGGACGGCGGCGCGAGTGTTGACGGTATAATGAGCGGGCGCAGGATGCGTCGTAACGGCCAAAGGCAGAGTCGAGGCGGCGCCCGCCGGCCGCCGGCGTTCTGTTCGCCGGTCCCGTTGCGGGATCGTCTCTCGAGGGTGCAATGATCAAGGAACTCATCATCGGCTCGACTCCGCTCGAGATGACGATTGCACTTCTCGAAGACGGCGAGGTCGTCGAAGTCTTCATCGAAAGGGAGAAGACCAGAGGGATACTGGGCAACATCTACAAGGGCCGCGTGACCAAGGTCGTGCCGGGTATGCAGGCGGCCTTTGTGGACATCGGCCTGGGCCGCAGTGCGTTTCTTTTTGTCTCCGATTTTCTTGAAGAGCAGTTTCCCGATGTCGAAGTGGGTCTCGAGTCGCAGGCTGACGCCGGCCGGGTGGCTGCCGAAGGTCGGGGGACAACCTCCGAACCGCTGGCGGCCGGGGACGGCCGGAATGAGGTCTCACGGGAGGGAACGATCCGGGCTTCAATTCTCCCGGGGCGAATCTCCCTCGATCCCGGGATCGGTCCGGATAGCGTTGCCATGGGCGGGGGCGCTACGGGCTGGTCTCCCGCCATCCTTCCCGAGTGGTTGAGCGGATTCGATTCTCCGGCGCGAGGCGCGGCCGGGTCGAGCGGCGACAAGTCCAACGGTTCCGCAGGAAATTCGAGTCGGAGACATCGGAACCGTAAGCGGCGAGGCGGCGGAACCGCAACTCATCTGTCCATCGGGAGGGTGCTCCAGGAGAACCAGGAAATTCTGGTTCAAGTTGCCAAGGAACCGATCGGCCGGAAGGGGTCTCGGATTACCTCCCACGTGGCGTTTCCCGGCCGGTACCTGGTCTACATGCCGACCGTCAGCCACGTTGGTGTCTCCCGGCGAATCGTGTCCGAGGAGGAACGGCGGCGCTTGAGGAGACTGATCCGTGAGTTGCGGCGCGATTTCAGCAAAGGCGGCTTCATCGTGCGAACGGTGGCGGAGAACCGTTCGGAGGAGGAGTTGCGTCGTGATATGGAATACCTCACCCGGCTCTGGGACCGAATCAAGAGGAAGGGCCGGCGGATGGCGGCGCCGGCGCTGGTCTACGCCGAGCCGAGTCTTTCGGAAAGGGTGGTGCGGGACTACCTTTCTGCGGACTTTCGCCATGTCTACATCGATGATGAGGAGGAATACGAGAAAACTCTGGAGATGGTTCGGCGTCTGAGTCCCGAACTGGTCTCGCGAATCAAGCTCTATTCCAAGGACGCGGATATTCTCCAGGCCTACGGGATCGACGTGGAGATCAAAAAGGCGTTGCGCCCGAAGGTCTGGTTGAAGAGCGGCGGTCACATCGTGATCAATCAGACCGAGGCGCTGGTCGCCATCGACGTCAACACCGGGCGCTACGTCGGCAAGACCGATTCTCTGGAGGACACCATCACGCGGACAAACCTGGAGGTCGTCAAGGAGCTGGCCCGCCAGATCCGGCTCCGCAACATCGGCGGAATCATCATCATCGATTTCATCGACATGTCCGACAGCTCGAACCAACGGCAGGTCCTGGATGCGCTCCGCAGGGAGTTGTCCAAGGACAAGGCTCCCTTCAAGGTGCTCGATTTCAACGAGTTCGGGTTGGTGGCGCTGACTCGGAAACGGGACAAGCAGTCCCTGGAGCGGACGCTTTCGCAAAAATGCACGGTCTGTGAGGGCACCGGCCTGACCCGTTCCGTCCGCACCGTCTGCTATTCCGTTCATCACCAGGTGCAGAGCATGCTTCCCCTCTCTCCGGACGCCAGGTCGATGACCATTCGTTGCCATCCGGAGATCGGGAAGGCGCTGCGGGGAGGGGAGAACCTGGTGCTCAAGGAAATCAAGAAGCTGACGGGCCAGAAAGTTCGGGTCAAGCCGGACCCGCTGCTTAAGATCGAACAGTTCGAGGTGATTGGAAAATGACGGCGTTCGATCCGCAAAACGCGTTCCGTTCCGAACCGTCAGATGACAACGGCGCCAGGAATCCGGTCCGCCATCCTCATTTTCGGAAGCTCGTGGAGCTGATGGATACGCTGAGGGGGCCGGGTGGATGCCCGTGGGATCAGGAGCAGACTCCTGAAACCCTCAAGGCGATGCTGATCGAAGAGAGCTACGAGGTCCTGGAGGCGTTGGATTGGTCGTCTCCGGCAGCGCTGTGCGACGAGTTGGGAGACCTCTTGCTGCAAATCGTCTTTCACAGCCGGATCGCCAAGGAGAGAGGCGAGTTCGATATCGACGACGTCTGCAGGACCGTCCACGAAAAGATGGTCCGCCGGCATCCGCACGTCTTCGGGCAGGCTCATTTCGAGTCGAGCGGCGAATTGTTGAGGGCATGGGAGCAAATCAAGGCCGGCGAGAAGGTGGATCGGGGCCAGGATGAGGAACGGAACGCTCTCTTGGATTCCTTGCCGGATCGGCTGCCTGCCATATACGCGGCGTATCAGATGTCGGCCAAGGCGGCGCGAACAGGCTTCGATTGGCCGAATCTCGAGGCCGTGGGAGAAAAGGTCGCGGAGGAGTTCCAGGAGTTGGCTGCGGCCGTCCGAAAGCGGGACGAATCGGAGATCAGGGAAGAAGTCGGAGATTTTCTCTTTGCCGCCATCAACGTTGCCCGTTTTCTCCAGATCGACCCGGAGACTTCCTTGAACCGGGCCAACCAAAAATTCTCCCGCCGGTACCGGTCCATGGAAGAGCACTTCGCCCGTCAGGGGCGGTCGCTGGCGGAGGTGGGGCTGGAGGAAATGGAGCGGCAATGGCAGAGCCAGAAACGGGAGGGAGGGTCTGCCGGCAGCAAGAAGCAATGAAAGCGCTCGTCCTGAACGAATACAAGAAGCTGGACCTGATGGATGTCCCGAATCCGGACGCCGCGCCCAACGAAGTGCTGGTGCGGGTGCGCTCGTGCGGGATCTGCGGAAGCGACGTGCACGGCTACGACGGAAGCTCGGGCCGCCGGATCCCGCCGGTGATCATGGGCCACGAGGCTTCGGGCGAAGTTGCGACAGTGGGAAGCGCGGTACGTGGCTTCGGTTCAGGCCAACGGGTCACCTTCGACTCGATGATCTGCTGCCGCAACTGTGTGTTCTGCCGGGACGGCCGGCCGAACCTGTGCGAGGACCGCCGGGTCCTCGGTGTCTCGTGTGACGACTATCGGCGCCACGGGGCGTTCGCCGAATACGTGGCCGTGCCGGACCACATCGTGTTCCGGGTGCCTGACGGCGTCAGCTTCGACGAGGCTGCCATGGTGGAACCGGTCTCCGTCGCCGTGCATGCCGTCGGGCGCGCCAACCCGCCGCTGGGGACCCGGGCGCTGGTCGTGGGAGCGGGCATGATCGGCCTGCTGACGATCCAGGCGTTGCGTAGCGCGGGGTGCGGCCGGATCTTCGTGGCCGACCTGGCGGCCGACCGCCTGAGGCTGGCGGAGGACCTGGGAGCGGACGAGACCATTCAGGCCGGCGACGGGATGGACGTGCCGGCCGCGGTGAGGGAGATGACCGGCGGGCACGGGGCGGACCTGGTCATGGAGGCGGTGGGGATCGGCGAGACCGTCGCCATGTCGATCGACAGCGTGCGCAAGGGAGGGAGGGTCGTCCTGATCGGCAACATCGCACCGACCGTCGGTTTCGGGTTGCAGAGCGTCGTGACCCGCGAAATCGACGTGCTCGGCTCGTGCGCGTCTTCCAACGACTACCCTGCCTGCCTGGACATGATGCGGCGCGGCGTCATCCGAGTGCGTCCGGTGTTGAGCGCCTCGGTCCCCTTGGAGCGCGGGCAGGAAATGTTCGACAGGCTGTACGCGCGTGAGCCTGGACTGACGAAGGTCATCCTTCGGCCTTGACCACTGTTCGCAGCGCGGGAAACATGGGCTATCAGTATACGGGAGTGACGGACGAAGAGGGGGCGAAATCATGACGGGAGATTCGGGCCAGGGAGGATTCAAGGTTCAGGATCGAAGGATTTTCTCCGAGGATGGAGAGTTGCGCGAGTCCGGTCCGGAAAAGGTATCGGAGGGCTCGGAAAAAGTTGCGGCCGAGACGGACTCCAAAGAGTCGCGGCCTCCCGCGACAGGCGAGGCGCCAACCGAAGCAAAGATCGATTTTTCCGCCTTTGTGCTGTCCATAGCCACGACCGGCATGGTTCATTTGGGCGCCATTGCCGACCCGGCAACCGGCAAAAAGGAGGCGAACCTCCCGGCAGCCAGGGAAATGATTGAAATCCTGACGTTGCTGAAGGAAAAGACTCGCGGGAATCTGTCGAATGAGGAGTCGAAGCTGTTGGACGGCCTGATCTACGAGATGCAGATGGGTGTCATGAGGCAGTCCAAGTCGATCAAGCTGTGATGCGGGTGACGTTTCTCGGAACCGGGACCTCCCGCGGGATTCCCGTCATCGGATGTGACTGCAAGGTTTGCCTGTCGGACAATCCGAAGAACCATCGGCTGCGCAGTTCGCTGCTGATCCAGGGAACGGTGACGCTGGTCATCGATACTTCCGTCGACTTCCGCGTTCAAATGCTTCGGTACGGAGTTCGTCACCTCGACGCCCTCCTCTATACCCATTCTCACGTGGACCACATTCTCGGACTCGATGACGTCTACCCGTTCAACATGTGGTCGGAGCGAACGTTGCCCGCCTATGGGAGTGAGGCCACGCTCAAGGAGATCGCGGTGACCTTTCGGCACCTCTTCGACGGAAAGGGTTATCCCGGCGTTCCCAGCGTCGAGTTGATTCCGGTTGCCGGCAGGTTCCGTGTGGGCGATCTGGAGATCGAGCCCATCGACCTGATGCATGGTCGAATGCCGGTGCTGGGTTTTCGGATCGGGCGTTTCGCCTATCTGACCGACGTGAGCTACATTCCGGACGACAGCTTCGAGCGTCTCCGAGGGGTGGAGTGCCTGGTGCTGGACGGGCTTCGTTATCAGAGTCATCCAACGCACTTCAGTCTGCCCGAAGCGGTCGAGGCGGCGGCCCGCATCGGGCCCGAGCGAACCTATCTGGTCCACATCTGCCACGAGGTGGATCACGACGAGGGGAATGCCTACCTGCCGGATGCAGTCAGTCTGGCCCATGACGGCCTGGTCCTGGAGGTTTGACTCGAGTCGCCGCCGCGGCCTCCCCCATCGCAAAGAACCATGCAGATCGTTGACGACCTGAAGAACCTTCCTCCCCGTTTACCGTATCCGGTGGCCGCGATCGGAGTTTTCGACGGACTCCACCTGGGGCACCAGGCGATTGTCAAACGGGTGGTTCAGCGGGCTCGAGAAATGAACGGGACCGGGATACTCCTCACTTTCACACCTCATCCGCAGAAAATCATTTCGCCCGCGGATGCGCCTTCGCTCCTGCAGTTGCCGGCGCAGAAGCATCGTCTCCTCGGAGAGTTGGGTCTGGACGTCCTGGTTCGGTTCCCGTTCAGCCGGCAGCTCTCCCGATTCAGTCCGGAACGTTTCGTCCGGGACGTCCTGGGATCCGATGCCGTAAGAGAGATCCACGTGGGAAGCAACTTTCGTTTCGGCTACGGGAGAGCAGGCGATTTCAAGACCCTGGAATCCCTGGGGCGGAAGTTCGGGTTTGATGTCCACGCCATCGATTCGGTTCGTTTTCGGGGACAGCGTATCAGCAGCACGGTCGTCCGCAAGCTGTTGGTCCAAGGGAGGGTGGCGCTCTGCCGGCGCCTCCTGAACCGGCCCTATCAGATTCTGGGTACGGTGGTGAGGGGATCGGGCCGGGGTGCGGACCTGGGATTCCCGACGGCGAATCTTCAGCCGGCCAGCGAACTCATACCGGCGACCGGAGTTTACGTGACTCGGGCGACGGTCAACGGCGCTGTTTTTGTCGGCGCCACTAATGTAGGCTACCGGCCCACATTGGGCGAGCCCGCGGACAAGCCGGTGGTGGAGACCTACCTGCTGGATGCGGACTGCGACCTGTATGGAGAGTTCATGACGCTCGATTTCTGGTACAGGCTGCGCTCGGAAAGGCGGTTCTCCAGCCTGGAAGCCTTGAAACGGAAACTCGGATCCGATGTGCGGATGGCCCGAAAATATGGCAGGAAATCGGATTCGATTCTCGCGAAGAGGGCCCCATGAGCATCACTCCCAAGGAAGTCCGGCGAATCGCCGAGTTGGCCCATCTCGAATTCTCCCCCGCTGAACTGGAACGGTTCGTCGGCCAATTTCAACGGATTCTGGACTACTTCGAACAACTCCGGCAGGTGGACACGAAAGGGGTGGAGCCGACCTACCATGGCTTGGCGGAGATCCCGGAGGCGGGGGCCGTTCGTCCCGACCGGAACCAGCCCTCGCTGGCGCCGGAGACCGTCCTGGAGGGGGCGCCCAAGGCACGAAAGGGGTACTTCCGAGTGCCCAGGGTCATCGAGTGATGGAACGCGAGGCATCCCGCCCGGCGTGTGAAATCTGCGATCTGTCCATTGCCCAACTGCACCGGGGCATCAGGAAGCGGCAGATCTCGTCGGTGGAAATCGCCGAAGCCTACCTGCGGCGAATCCGGTCCCGCGACCCCAAGGTCCAGGCTTTCATCAGCCGTAGTGCGGAAACTCTGCTGGAGGAGGCCCGGGCTCTGGATCAGTCCCTGGCCTCGGGAAAACGGGCGGTCGGCCTGTTGACCGGGATTCCCCTGGCGGTGAAGGACAACATCGTCACCCGGGGAATGCGGACGACCTGCGGGTCCCGGATTCTGGAGCATTACGTTCCCCCGTATGAAGCCACGTCGGTCGCCCGTCTCCGGGCGGACGGAGGGCTGATCCTGGGAAAGACCAACCTGGACGAGTTCGCCATGGGTTCCACCACCGAGAACTCGGGGTTCTTCCCGACCCGCAATCCCTGGGATCTGAACCGGGTCCCCGGAGGGTCCAGCGGCGGGTCGGCCGCGGCGGTGGCCGCACTGGAGGCTCCGGGCGCCCTGGGGAGCGACACCGGCGGATCGATTCGCCAGCCGGCCGCCTTCTGTGGAGTCGTGGGGTTGAAACCGACCTACGGAAGGGTTTCCCGCTACGGACTGGTGGCCTTTGCCTCCTCCCTGGACCAGATTGGGCCGTTGGCCCGTACCGCACGTGACGCGGCCATGATTCTGCAGGTCGTGTCGGGCTACGATCCGATGGACTCGACCTCCGCGCGGCGCCCGGTGGACGATTACGTGGCGGGCCTCGAAGGGGATATCCGGGGCTTGAGGATCGGTCTTCCGGCGGAGTGGTTCTCTTCGGGTCTGGACCCGCGGATCGAAGCCGCGGTCCGGGCCGCGGCAGCCAAGCTGGCGGCGGCCGGGTGCGAGGTCGTGGAGGTCGATCTGCCCCATACGGAGTTCGCGATCGCCACCTACTACATCATTGCCCTGGCCGAGGCGAGTTCGAATCTGGCTCGTTACGATGGCATGCGATATGGCCACCGCAGCCGCAGGGCCGGATCCCTGGAGGAAACCTACCGGAACAGCCGCAATGAAGGCTTCGGAGACGAGGTCAAGCGGCGGATCATGATCGGGACCTATGTCTTGAGCGCCGGGTACTACGATGCGTACTACCTCAAGGCCAGCAAGGTCCGAACTCTGATCAAGGAGGACTACTTCAGAGCTTTCGAGCGGGCGGACGTCCTGATGGGTCCCACCGCCCCATCGCTGCCGTTCCGACGGGGCGACAAGACCTCCGATCCCCTGGAGATGTACTTGTCGGACGTGTATACGGTCACCGCCAACCTGGCCGGCATCCCCGGCTTGGCCACGACCTGCGCCTACACGCCGGAGGGCGTGCCCATCGGTCTGCAGTTGCTGGGTCCCCACTTCGGGGAAGGCCGGCTGCTGAGGGTGGCGCACGTGCTGGAGCGGGAGTTGGGTCTGGTGAGGCCCTCGCTGGCTCTGGGGGCCTGAACTTTACGCGTCCGGCGTCAGGGGACGATGCAGGTTCCTGCCCGCCCCTCGATTCCCCGGATCAGGCCGTTGGGCGCCAATCCCCCCACGATCTGGAACATGGGGATCTGCTGCTCCAATGCCTCCAATGCGGTCTGCAGCTTGGGAACCATCCCCCCGCTGATGACGCCGGAACGCAGGTGCCGGCGGACCTCATCCGCGGTCAAGCGGGGCACGGTCTCCTTGAATTCATCCAGGTAGAGCCCTTCCACGTCGGTTACCGACACCAGGCGGTCGGCCCGTAGCGCCGTGGCGAGTCGCGCCGCCAGGGTGTCGGCGTTGATGTTGAGGATTCGGCCGTCACCGGTTGCGCACAGGCAGCTCACCACCGGGAGCAGATCGGCCGCCCAGAGATCCTCGATCAGGCGAGGGTCCACACTCTCGATCTCGCCCACGAGACCGAAATCCACAAGCCGTTTCGCGGAGACGCCGTTGCTCCCCGCCGTCCGCACCGGGATCGGTCCCCGGCGGCGGCAGCGGACCAGTCCGGCATCGAAGCTGGCGAAGCCGATGGCTCTGGCGCCGCAGGAATTCAACGCCGCGACCAGGTCCCGGTTGGCGGCCGAGAAGACCATCTTCGCCGCATCCAACGTCGGTTCGTCGGTGACCCGGCGGCCCTCGTGCTGCACCACCGGAATCCCCAGCCGTTCGCAGAGGCTGGAGAGCTGCTTGCCGCCTCCGTGGATCAGAAGGACCCGGTGAGGGGTGCGAACCAGGGACGTGACCTGGCGGCAGAGAGCCTGGCGGGAACCCTCCTTTTCCAGGACCTTGCCGCTCAGCTTAATGACCAGGTTCATAACTGCGGATCGCCTCCAGGAAAGTGTCGGCCTGATCGCGCGCCAGAATGAGCGGCGGCATGAGACGGAGCACCGACGGATCGCTGGAGGTCCCGGCCAGGATTTTTCGGGTTCGCAGGAAGCGTCCCAGGTGCTTGGCCGTGCCCCCGGCTATCTTGATGCCGAGCAGCAGCCCTCTCCCCCGGACCTCCGCCACCCAGGGCAATGCCTCCAACTGCTCCCGCAGATAGTTGCCGATCCGGGCCGCATTCCTGAGGAGGTCTTCCTCTTCCAGAACCTGAAGCGTGGCTTCCATGGCGGCGCAGGCGACGGGCGCTCCACCGAAGGTCGCTCCCATGTCTCCGGACCGCACCTGATCCGCCACTTCACGGGTCACCAGAAGCGCACTGGCGGGAACGCCCGACGCGATCCCCTTGGCCAGGGTGACCATCTCGGGGTAGATGCCGCCGGTGCCGGCGTAGAGGAAGCTGCCGGTTCGCCCGACGCCGGTCTGAACCTCGTCAAAAATGAGGAAAGCGCCATGTTTCCGGCAGTTGCCGTGGATCTGACGGAGAGTCTGCTCCGGGATTTCCTCCATTCCTCCCATGCTCTGAATCGGCTCCAGCAGGACGGCCGCCGTGTCCGAATCGATCGATTCGGCGACGTCCTGGAGGTCCAGGATTCGATGACCGGGGACGGGTGTGTTCAGATACGCGGCATAATTGGAGACGCCGGTACTGGAAAGACTCCCGTAGGTGCGTCCGTGAAAGGAGTTGGACAGCGAGATCACGGTGGCCCGGCCGGTGAGGGCGCGCGCCAGCTTGATGGCATTCTCGTTGGCCTCGCTGCCCGAATTGGCCAGGAACGCCTGCCAGTAGGGCGGCCCCGCCAATTCCATCAACTTCTTTGCAGCCCGGGCCCGCACGGAACTGTAGACCACGTTGGAATAGAAAAGAATGTCCTCGGCCTGAGTGCGCAGGGCTTCCACCACCCGCGGGTGGCAGTGGCCGGTGGAGACCACGGCGTGGCCCCCGTACAGGTCCAGGTATTCGTTTCCGTCCTGGTCGTAGACGTAGCACCCACGGCCCCGATCCAGCACCAACGGTAGTTTGGCGTAGGTCTTGAGCTGGTAGCGGTCCTCCGTTTCAATGACGGTGTTGGCAATTTCTCCCATTTTCTCTCCCTGCCGAGTGGGTTCCGTCACGGGTGCGACGGAGGAAAATCGAGTCCCATGGTTTCCGGGAGGCCGCAGATCAGGTTCATGTTCTGAATGGCCTGACCGGCGGCGCCCTTCTGAAGATTGTCCAGCGTCGACCAGACGATGAGGAACTGGTCGTCGTGGGCCGCGCCCAGGTCCACGAAGTTCCCGTTGCGGACAAAGTTGATATCCGGATCTTTCCCGGCCCAACGAATGAAGAATTCATCTGCGTAGTAGCTGGAGTAGAGATCCCGCGCTTCGTCATCCCGCAGCGGCCGGTCCAATTCCATGTAGTGGCTGGCAAAAATGCCCCGGACCAGGGGTGTGGAGTAGGTCTGGAAGACCAGCGGATGGGCGGCGGTGTCCAGGATCTGCGAGATTTCGGCCACGTGCTGGTGGCGAAAAGGCTTGTAGGGAAAGAAGCTGTTGCTCCGCCGGGGGTGGTGGGTCTTGGCGCCCGGTCCGCGCCCGGCCCCGGAGGATCCGGTCTTGGTATCTACGAAAACGGGTCCCTTGACCCACCCCTCCTGGTAAAGGGGGTGGAGGGCAAGAATGGTCGCCGTGGCGAAGCAGCCCGGATTGGCCACCCGCGAGCTCCGGCGGATCCGGTCCCGAAGGATCTCGGGAAGGCCGTAGACGAAGGTGGACTGATGTTGCGGAGCCTCCTGGGGGAAGCCGTAGTGCTGCTCGAAGACGGCGGCATCGGAAATGCGAAAATCTCCGCTCAGGTCGATGACGACCAGGTCGCGGGGAAGCCGCGGCAGGATCTTCATGGCATGGCCGTGGGGCAACGCCAGGAAGAGGACGTCCAGATCGGTGTCCGGAAGAGAATCCAGACTGTCGAAACGGCAATCCACGAATCCTCGCAGGTTGGGATAGAGGGATGCCACGGGTTGGCCGGTAAACTGCCGGGAGGAGATCCAGCACAACTGCGCCTGGGGATGTTTGGCCAGGTTGCGGATCAGTTCCCCGCCGCTGTATCCCGACCCGCCCGCTATGCCGATCTTGACCATGGTATCAACCGTTCCAGGATGAACGTGCACAGCTTGCCGGAGCTCTCGAAGGCATTGGCCGCCGGAACCTGGAAATGCCGCTCGATGTACCGGATCCCCTCGGCACTGTCGGTGGCCGGCCCGGAGACCAGAAGCGAAAGTTCCTTGGGGTCATGACCTTGTTGGCGCAACCACTCCAGGGACCCCCAGACTCCCATCAGGTCGTTGGCGCACAGCACGACGCAGACGATTCGTTCCAGCAGGTGATCGTCCCGGAGCAGGGAATCGACGTGGTAGCCACCCAGAATTCCATCTCCCGCCTCCAAGAGGGTGAAATCGGGCGGCGGCGAGGAGAGGTGGTGCACCAGAGACCGGGCGACCGTGGAGAGATCGGACAAATGGGCGCTGGAGGGAAGGCCCAGGTCGTGAAAGCTCAAGACCCGGCCGGCGCCGCTGTTGCGCATTGCCTCCAGGTCGGCGCACGCTGCCACACCGGCCACCTTGCCGGCGTTGACGGTGAATCCTTTCGGGGAGAAGAGCCGGAGAATCTGCTTGCAGACGGCGGTTTTTCCCGAATTCATGCAGGTCCCCAGCACCAGAATCACGGGAATCCTGGGAAGGGAGTGGGAAAGCGAGGGAAGAGCCCCGTCCCGGAGACTCAGGAACCCTCTCCCGTCGTGAACGGTCCCGAGATACTCGAGTTCCGCCGGCCATCCCAGGGCGCGGTGAAAAGCGGTGCACTCGCCCATCACGCCCCCTTTGTTCAGAAGATGGAAAATGGCTCCTGGGCCGAGCCGCGCCGGCAAACGTCCGGAGAACCCGTGGAGAGCTCGGCGGGCGCCCAGCGCCCCGACGATTCTCATGCCCTCCCGGAGCCGGACACCCCGAGCCTCCGTGGTTTCCAACACCGGATAGGCGAGGTTGACGCTCCGGACTCGGGCCGCCACGACCTGGCCGTAGTCAATCCGGTCCGGATGTCCCAGCCGCAGGTTCGCAGCAAGCCGGAGACGGGAAACCACCGAGGAGACGGCGTCGATACTGGTTGCAGCCGGAGTCGCGAGGCTCGTTGCGTGCTTGAAATCGTTCATGCTCCGTCACCCATCCCGCTGTGGGGCAAGAATTCATATTTATACAGAAAATAATGGAATAAAGTCAAGTAGAGTGAGAAATGTCCGATTGATTTGCAAATATTCTGAATATTTCCTCAAGTGTGACCGGATTCCTCACGGCGGCCGGGCCGCTTTTCGGCTTTGAGGCAATGGCGGTAGACCTCCTGGCGGGGGAGCCCCGAGGCGCGCGCGGCGGATCGTACGGCCTGGGTGCGAGTCAGATCCCGCACCTGCATCAGTCCTTCCACGTAGGCTTCCAGGTCCAGGCCCGAAGCTGCGGGGGCCTGGGACGGGGCTCCTTCGATCACCAGTGTGTACTCGCCTTTCGGCCGGTCGCCGGCCAGGGAGCTGACCCGGCTCAGGGCTCCCACGTAGAACGCTTCGTGGATCTTGGTCATCTCCTTGGCCAGGCAGGCCTGGCGATCGCCCAGCACGTCCCTTGCCGTCTCCAGTGTGGACGCCAGCCGGTGCGGCGACACATAGAGAATCAACGTCGCCTTCAAGTGCTTCAGCGCCGCCAGCTCGCGGCGCATGGATCCGGATTGCCTGGAAAGAAAACCGGCAAACAGAAATCGGTCGGTGGGCAGCCCGGAAACCGAGAGAGCGGCGATGGCCGCCGTGGGACCGGGAACCGGTGAGACGGGAAACCTGTTCTTCCGGCAGAGGTGGACCAGGCGATAACCGGGGTCAGAAACCAGGGGTGTCCCGGCATTGCTGATCAAGGCGATGTTCCGGCCCTGGCGGAGGCGGTCCAGGAGGGTTCGGGCCTGCGACGTTTCATTGTGTTCGTGGTAGCTGATCGTGGGAGTCCGGATGCCGAAGCTGTTGAGCAGCTTTCCGGAATATCGAGTGTCTTCACAGGCGATGAGATCGACGGATGCAAGAGTTTCACGCGCCCGCGGACTCAGGTCCCCCAGGTGGCCCAATGGAGTGGCGAGAATATGCAGAGTTCCAGGCGCGGCGTTCCCACGGGATGGAAGGCCCGTCGCGGGATTCATGCGTTCATGGCGCTCAACATTTCTCTGACGGCGCGCTCCATGCCCACCAGAGTGGCTCGAGCCACGATGTTGTGGCCGATGTTGAGCTCTTCGACTTGAGGAATTCGCGATATGGGCCGGACGTTTCGGTAGGTCAGGCCGTGACCGGCCAGGACCCGAATGCCCCGGGAGGCGGCAAATTCCGAGGCTTCGACCATCTTGTCCAACTCCCGCCGGTAGCCCGGTTCATGCTCCGACAAACCCTTGGGCACGGCCTCGGCATAGGCTGCCGTGTTGAGTTCCACCAGGCCCGCGCCGATCCGGGAGGCGGCGTCCAACTGCTCCAGGTCGGGATCGATGAACAGGGAGACCTCCAGCCCGGCCCCTTCCAGGGTTCGGATCGCCGAGCGGACCGATTCGGGGCGCGCCATCACATCCAGTCCGCCCTCGGTGGTGACCTCTTCATCGGTTTCGGGCACCAGGGTGGCGGTATTGGGGAGGAGCCGGGTCGCGATCTCCACCATCTCCCCGGTGATGGCCATCTCCAGGTTGAGCCGGGTGGTGACGACCTCCCGCAGCAGCCGCACGTCCCGCTCGCGAATGTGCCGCCGGTCTCCGCGCAAGTGTACGGTGATGCCGTCGGCGCCGGCCAGCTCGGCCAGCAGCGCCGCGGTCACCGGGTCCGGCTCGGGGGCCCGGCGAGCCTGCCGAACCGTAGCCACGTGGTCCACATTCACACCCAGTCTGGTCATGAGTCGCTCCCCTCGATGGTCAGTTTCTTTCATCCACGTCGTAGCGGCCGAGCAGATCGTTCCATCGGATGGAGATCAGGCCTTGCAAGAGTCCGGCGCCGTCTCTGAGAAAATGGATCTTGCTTTCGGAGTGGTGGCGCCAGATCACCCCGACCTCCTGAGCCGCCAACTCGGCCTTGCGGGCAAGATAAAGGATTTCCACGTCGAAGGCATAGCTCTTCAGCCGCTGTTTCCGGAAAAGGACACGGCATGATTCCAGTTCGAACAGCTTGAATCCGCATTGCGTGTCCCGGTACGGCAATCCGGTCGCAAGTCTCATGGCCAGGTTGAAGATCTTTCCGGCCGTCTCCCGGACTATGCCCTGACGCTTCCGGATCCGAGAGTTCGTCAAGCCCCTCGATCCGATCGCGATCTGGTTTCCGCCGCGAGTCAATTCCCGCTCCAGCTTGGCGACCTCCTCGATGGGAGTGCTCAGATCGGCGTCGGTGAGGAGAGCGTGGGTCCCGCGGGCGGCGAGCATGCCACGCCGCACACAGTAACCCTTGCCCCGGTTGGTCCCGTTCTCCAGGATCCGGAGGCAGTCCTCCCGCCCCCGGTCCCGCACGGCCGAAATGGCGGTCCGGACCGTTCCATCGGAGGAGCCGTCGTCTACGACCAGCAGTTCGAAGGGGCGGCGGCGGTCGTCGAGGTAGGCGATGATTCTCCCGAGGCTGGGTCCCAGCCGGTTCTCCTCGTTGTATGCGGGGATGATGACGGAGAGGACGAAGGGCCTCATTGGAGGAGTTTCAGGCACCGTGTGAGGCGCTCGACGACTCTTTGCCGTCCCAGCGTGACGATCACATCGAAGATTCCCGGAGACGCGGTCCTTCCCGTCAGCGCCACCCGCACGGCCCCGAAGAAGACTCCGATCTTGAAGCCCGATTCCTTGGCCGCTCCCCGGAGCACCGCCTCCACGTTTTCCAGGTTGAACTCCTGGAGCTGGTCGTATTCTTCGGCCAGGATTTCCAGCCGGCTTCGGAGCCGGGAGCGTTGCTCCGGGTCCGCCAGGGAAAAGTGGCGGTTCACCGCCTTGGATTCATAGTCGAAGTCGTCGGTCAGGAAAGGACCCGCCATCTCGGGAAAGTCCGAGAGCCGGTTCAATCGGCTCTTGAGAAGGCGGATCACCGGGAGCAGCCTGCCGTCATTTCCCCGTTCCTCCGGATATCCGGAGCGCTCGAGGAAAGGTTGCAAGTGCGGGACCAGATCCTGGCTGCTCGAGCCGGCCAAGTAGCGGGAATTCATCCAGTCCAACTTCCGCCGGTCAAAGACGGCATTGGCCTTGTTGACCCGGTCCAGATCAAAGCTTTTCACCAGCTCGCCATTGGAGAAGAGCTCGCGGTCGTCGCCCGGAGACCAGCCGAGGAGCGCCAGGTAATTGCACAGCGCCATGGGAAGGACTCCCTGGTCCCGATATTCGAGCACCGACTCGGCCCCGTTTCTCTTGCTCAGCCGTTTCTTGTCAGGACCCAGAATCAGCGGCAGGTGGGCGTAGCCGGGCGCCTGGGTGCCAAGAGCTTCATGCAGCAGGATCTGCTTCGGAGTGTTGGAAAGATGGTCCGCTCCCCGGATCACGTGGGAGATTCCCATCTCCCAATCGTCGGCCACCACGCTCAGGTGGTAGGTGGGACTTCCGTCGGACCGGAGAAGGGTGAAGTCCTCGATGTTCTCCGTGGAGAGCGACACCTTGCCGTAGACCTGATCCCGAAAGACGATCCGGCGGTCCGCCGGAACCCGAAAACGGAGGGTGTGGGATTCTCCCGCCGCGACTCGCGACCTGACAAGGCGCGAGGCTTGATTCCGGCATCTACGGCATCTCCAGATCCGGCCTGCCAAGCGGGACTCGGCCGAGCGAGCCTGAATCTCCTCCGGAGAGCAGAAGCAGGTATAGGCATGCCTGCTCGCAACGGTTCTCTTGGCCGCTTCCCGATAGATTTCGAGCCGCCGAGACTGGTAGAAGGGCCCTTCGTCCCAGTCCAGACCCAGCCAGCTCAGACCCTCCATGATTCCCTCCGCCATCTCCTGGCTGGAACGCCGGGCGTCCGTATCCTCGACCCGCAAAACGAAGGTTCCCCGGGTTTTTCTGGCGAGGAGCCAGTTGAAGAGGGCGGTTCGGGCACCGCCGAGGTGAAGGAATCCGGTCGGACTCGGAGCGAAACGGACCCGGACGCGACTCATGGCGTCCGATTATATCAGTCCGGGTTCAGGTCCCGGCGTGCCCCCTGGAAGGGGAAGGTTCAATGGGGCCAATCCGAAGAATGGCGCCGGTCCGCCGCTCCGGGACTGAGGAATCGAGGCTGGGATGGTATTATTCTCCTGAATCGAGTCGTTCGGGACGAAAGTTCGGACCAATGCGGAGATCGTGGATGCAGCGCCGGTCAAATACCACGATGAATCTTGCCTTAGGCGACTGATCGAGCGTGAGTTGACGTACGGGAGCTTTTGCATCCAGGTCTCGTGGGGAATGAATTTTGTGCCCGGATGGCGGAATTGGCAGACGCACAGGACTTAAAATCCTGAGGAGGTTCACCTCCGTGTGGGTTCGAATCCCACTCCGGGCATTCTTGTCCATCCCGATGCAGGCCTGATCGAGCACGGACCCGGCTTCCGGTACGGGACAGGCGGTCATTCCCGGTAAAAGTCGTAAATTTCTTCGCAGACGCGCCCCTGCTGTTCTCGCGTCAGTTCGGGAAAGATGGGTAGCGAGATGACCTCGCGGCTCGCCGTCTCGGACACCGGCAGGCTTCCCGGAGTGTACCCCAGGCTGGAGAAAGCCCTCTGGAGATGCAACGGGACCGGATAGTAGACGGCGTTTCCGATTCCCCGGCTGGTCAGCCGGTTGGCGAGTTGGTCGCGGCGAGGCGCCCGTAGCGTATAGACGTTGTAGACGTGATGGCCGCGGGGGGATTCCGGCGGCGTCTTGACGGGGGCATCTTCAAGCCAGCGTTCATAACGGCGGGCGATGGCTCGCCGCCGGGAATTCCACTCCTCCAAGGAATCCAGCTTGACCTCGAGGATGGCCGCCTGGAGGGTGTCCATCCGGCTGTTGAAGCCAAGGACGCCGGCCCGGTGCTTGCGGCGATTCCCCTGATTCCGGAGGAGGGCCAGCCGCTCGACCAGGTCGGCGCTGTCGGTGACGATCATCCCCGCGTCGCCGAAGGCCCCGAGATTCTTGGTCGGGAAGAAGCTGAGACACCCGGCATCGCCCAGGGAACCGACCCTGGCGCCGCCGTACCGGGCTCCCACCGCCTGCGCACAGTCCTCGATCAACTTCAGGCCCCTCGCCGCCGCCAGATCCCGAATCGGATCCATGTCCGCCGGTTGGCCATAGAGGTGAACGGGGAGGATCGCCCGGGTTCGGGAGGTGACGGCGGACTCGATCCGGCCGGGGTCCAGGTTGAAGCTGCCGGGGTCGATGTCGGCGAACACCGGGGTCGCACCGGCACGAAGAATGGTGCTCGCCGTCGCCACGAAGCTGAAGGGGGTCGTGATCACCTCGTCGCCGGGACCGATGCCGAGAGCCGAAAGGGTCAGGCGCAGCGCGTCGGTCCCCGAGGCGACGGCAACGGCGCGGCGGCGCTGGCAGTAACGGGCCATCCTCTCCTCCAGCCGAGAGACCGCCGGTCCCAGGATGAACGCGCCCGAATCCAGGACTTCGCGGATGGCGCCGGTGATCCGCGGTTCCAGCAGGCGGG
>JAJDTT010000204.1 GCA_022827025.1 Acidobacteriota bacterium | reverse complement strand
GGGCGTGGCCGCCACGCAAAAGAAGGTCGACGGCTGGCTGCGGGCCCGGCACATGCGGGACCTGTTCCACGTCCAGGTGCGTGAGGAGGACGGCCTGCCGAAGGTGAATTACCGGTTCCAGAGGGGCGCCTGGGAGAAGCTCCAGCGCACGCTGCTGGGCAAGACACTGCTGTTCACCGACCAGGCGGACTGGAGCGACGCCGAATTGGTGCGGGGCTACCGGGCCCAGCATCAGGTCGAGAGCGCCTTCCGGCAGATGAAGGACAGCGACTGCATCGCGATCCGGCCGCAATACCACTGGACGGACCAGAAGATCGCGGTGCATGTGTTCTGTTGCGTGCTGGCGCTGATGCTGTGCGGCCTGCTGCAACGGGAACTGAGCCGGCACGGGGTGTCCGGCTCTATCCCCGCACTGCTGGACGCGCTCGCGGGGATCCGCGAGGTCGACGTGCTCTATCCCGCGCGGGAGGAGGGCGGCGAGCCTGAACTCAGGACGACGCTCTCGCAGATGACGGCCGAACAGCGGCGGATGTACGAAATCCTGGGCCTCGACAGCCACACGATCCAACCCCTGACCCGGCCCCGTTAGGTCATACGGGAGGGCTGCTCCATGTCTCTGAAAAAAAGGAACTTATCTGTATTCTGTGGCCCAACACGGTAAACTCGGGCTAGCATGGCCTTCTCTCTCAGGTAGGGCTACCGGCGCCGACTGCATGCCAATGGCGCGCATGGTGCAACTGCCGGCCAGAGTAAACTTGGCCCAGTTGCCATTCTGGAATTCTACCAAGACCGAACTCCAACGGAGCGACACAAGACCGACCGGGGAACAAACCTGGATGTTTCCCTCGGATTCACCTAGAAGAATCTCTCGCCAGATCCCCAATTGGGCGGTGCTCAACTTGAGTTGCCCCCTTTGTCTCTCCGCCAAGGCGTGGCGAGAACGAGGATATAGGGGCTCAAACCGGCGCGGCATCCGGTCGCAGTGCACGCAGTCGGATTCCTCGCCCGGATTGGTCTCAGGATTGAATTGGATCGCCGGTCGGCCTCCAGATCTTTCCTGCCGTCCATGTCCATTTACTGAAATTAAGGGATGCCCTTAGGGAAAAAGGGAGAGCGGAGGAATCTGCTGAAAAATGGGGAAAGTACAACTTTTCCCAACTGGAGTTCTGCCCGGGGCTGCTATAGACTCGGCTGCCGTCATGCCCGAGAAAATGGTCGCGGTCCGCAAGATGCAGCCGGGGAAGGGTTTCGACGTGGTGGAGGTGCCTCTTCCCGAACTGGAGCGGGACGAGGTCCTGGTGGGGGTGGAAGCGGCCAGCATTTGCGGGACGGATCTCCACATCTGGAATTGGGACGACTGGAGCGCGCAACGGATCCGTCCCCCGTTGACCCTGGGCCACGAGTTTTCGGGAACCGTCGTGGACGTGGGAAAGGGGGTGAGCCGGGTGCGGGTGGGGGACTACGTCTCTGCCGAGAGCCACATCACCTGCGGCATGTGTTTCCAGTGCCGGACCGGCCAGGCCCACATGTGTCCCTCGACCCGGATCCTCGGCATCGCCATGGACGGGGCGTTTGCGGAATACGTGGCGGTTCCGGAGAAGGTGATCTGGCAGAACGACCGATCCAAATTGTCTCCGGAGGTCGCCAGCCTGCAGGAACCGTTCGGCAACGCCGTCTTCGCCACCAATGCCCATGACTTGTCGGGCCAGAGCGTCGCCATTCTCGGGTGCGGCGCCATCGGCCTGTTTTCCGTCGGCATTGCCCGGGCCTCGGGGGCGGCCCGCATCCTGGGCGTCGACCTGAACGACTATCGCCTGGGCCTGGCCCGGAAAATGGGAGCTCACCAGGTGCTGAACGCCACCGGGGCCGGAGGCGCGCAGGAGATCGCCGATTGGCTGGTCCGGAACAATGACGGGCTGGGCGTCGACGTCGTCCTGGAGATGAGCGGGGCGCCGTCGGCCATCGACGCCGCCTTTCGCGGTGTCCGGAACGGGGGCCGCGTCACCCTGTTCGGGATCCCCTCGAATCCGGTGCAGATCGACGTCGCCGAACAGATGATTTTCAAGAACCTGACGGTTCTGGCGCTCCACGGACGCCGGATCTTCGATACCTGGTACCGCACCCGGTGGCTGCTGGAAAGCGGGGTCGTGGACCTCAAGCCCCTGATCACGCGGCAGGTGGGGCTGGAGGACATCCACCAGGCCATGGAACTGCTGGCCAGCGGCGAAGCCTGCAAGATCATCCTGCGTCCCGGCGCCGATTACTCCCACGTCTCCTCCGCCTCGGTCCCGGAAACGGCCGAGAGCACCGCCGCGAGAGGTGCGATTCACCGGTAGCTTCCCCTTCAGACGGAGATCCGATGCCCTATCAAGCGGTGAAATCCTGGCTGGAAGGCGAACTCCAGGAAATCCGGAACTCGGGTCTCTACAAGAACGAACAGGTCATCCTCTCGCCCCAGGAGCCGCGCGTCCGCACCCGGGACGGAGACGTCATCAACTTCTGCGCCAACAACTACCTGGGCCTGGCCCATCACCCCGAGATCGTGGCCGCGGCCCGGGAAGGCCTGGACAGCCACGGCTTTGGAATGGCCTCAGTGCGTTTCATCTGCGGGACGCAGGACATCCACAAGGAGCTGGAGGCGGCGCTGTCAGGGTTTCTGGGGACCGAGGACACGATCCTTTACACCTCCTGCTTCGACGCCAATGCCGGCCTGTTCGAAACCCTGCTGGGACCCGAGGACGCCATCCTCAGCGACGCCCTCAATCACGCCAGCATCATCGATGGGATCCGTCTCTGCCGGGCTCGGAGAAAGGTCTTCGGTCACAGCGACATGGAAGACCTGGAGCAAAAGCTCAAGGAGACCCAGGACTGCCGCTTTCGCCTCATCGCCACCGACGGCGTCTTCAGCATGCAGGGCGACCTGGGACGCCTGGCGGACATCTGCGACCTGGCCGGCAGGTACCAGGCGCTGGTGATGGTGGACGATTCCCACGCCACCGGCTTTATGGGGCCCACCGGGCGCGGGACTCCCGAGGAACTGGGGGTGATGGACCGGGTCGACATCGTCACGGGCACCTTGGGAAAGGCCCTGGGAGGAGCCTCCGGCGGATTCACCTCGGGCCGCAAGGAGATCATCCGCTTTTTGCGGCAGCGCTCCAGGCCCTACCTGTTCTCCAACACGGTGGCGCCCCCCATCGTCGCCGCCGCTCTCAAGGCGCTGGAACTGATTCAACGGGACGACAGCCTGCGCCGGACCCTGCATGAGAACACCCGCTACTTCCGCACGGGTCTGACCCTGCTGGGGTTCGAAGTCATTGAAGGGAGGCATCCCATCGTTCCCATCATGATCCGGGACGAGGTCAGGACGGTCCGGATGGCCCGCGCGGTCAATGCACGCGGCATTTTCGTCGTCGGTTTCAGCTTTCCGGTGGTCCCGCGGGGAGAGGCGCGAATACGTGTTCAGCTTTCCGCGGCCCACACGCGCCACGACCTGGACCGGGCATTGGCCGCGTTCCGCGATGCGGGCCGGGAAACCGGACTGTTGCAAGACTGATGGCTCTCGAACTGGAAGGAAGGGTCGCGCTGATCACGGGCGCCGCCCAGGGAATGGGCAGGGCCGTGGCGGAGAGAATGGCCGCCGCGGGCGCCCGGCTGGCGCTCAACGACCGGAATCCGCAAACCCTCCATGCCGCGGCCACAGCCTTGGAGGGAAAGGGTGCGGGGGTGGAGGCCTTACCCGGCGACGTCTCCGCCGCCGGCGACGTCGCCCGCATGGTGGAGCGGGCGCTGGAACGCTTCGGCGCCATCCACGTCCTGGTCAACAACGCCGGGGTCCTGAGGCCGACGGCGGTCATCGATATCGAAGAGGAGGAGTGGGACCGGGTCGTGAACGTCAACCTCAAGGGCACCTACCTCTGCTCGCGGGCCGTGCTGCCCGCCATGCGCCGGGAAGGATGGGGACGGATCGTCAACTTCTCGTCCACGGCGGGCAAGAACGTCAGCACCCTCGGCGGCGCCCATTACACGGCCGCCAAAGCCGGAGTCCTGGGGTTCACCCGGCACCTGGCCAAGGAAGAAGCCCCCTACGGGATTACGGTCAACGCAGTCTGTCCCGGGCTCATCGACACCGAGATGGTGCGCGACACCATCGACGCGGAGCGGATGCGATCCTACGCCCGGAGCTTTCCCATCTCCCGTCTGGGGAAGCCCGGCGAGGTCGCCGAGCTGGTAGCCTTCCTGGCCTCGGATCGGGCGGCCTACATCACGGGAGCCTCGCTGGACATCAACGGCGGAGATCTGATGATCTGATTCTCGGGAGACTCGAAATGAAGATGACGTGGGAGCAAAGAGACTACGATCTTGAATTCTTTCGCCGGGAGTTGGATTCGTTCGTCCCCGACACGATCTTCGACGCCCACGCCCACCTTTACGAGTTGTGGCACTGGAAGGTCCAGACCGCTTTGGCGGCCGGGCCCCACAAGGCGACCCTGGAGGTGTTTCAGGAGCAGATCCAGTGGATCACGCCCGGCCGGGAAACCCATGGACTCTTCTTCGGAGGCGGCCTTCACGAGCCGACCTACCGCGCCTCCAATGAGTTCCTGGCCCGGGAGGCCGCCAAGGATCCCAAGTCCCGGGGGCAACTGATCGTCTCCCCGCGGCAGGATCCGGAGGAGGTGCGGCAGGAAGTGCGGCGCCTCTCCATGGTGGGGCTCAAGGTCTATCATCTCTTCGTCGAAAACAGACCCTCCACCAACGACGCGGAGATCGAGGAATTCCTGACCGAGGAGCACGTGCGGATCGCCCACGAGGAAGGACTCAGCGTCACCCTGCACATGGTCAAGCCCCGGGCGCTCGCGGACCCGGCAAACCAGGTCAGAATCCGGGACTACTGTGAACGCTACCCCAACATGCGGTTGATCCTGGCCCATGCCGGCCGGAGCTTCAATCCGCACCACACCATCGAGGGGATCCACTCCCTGGAGGGAATTCGCAACGTCTGGTTCGACACCTCGGCCGTCACCGAGGCCGGCGCATTCGAGGCCATCGTGGACACCTTCGGGCACCAACGGCTGCTCTGGGGATCCGACTATCCCATCAGTCATTTCCGTGGCCGCTGCGTCGGAATCGGAGACCAGTTCCTGTGGCTCTACGAGGACTCCTTGGACTGGAAACGGATCTCTCACGTCGAGATCCAGCCCTACCTGGTCGGCATGGAGTCCTTGCGGGCCGTGAAGTTGGCCGCCACCCGGCTCCGCCTGACCGATTCCCAGGTCGAGGACGTTTTCTGCAACAATGGGCTGAAGCTGTTCGACCTGGATTGAGATACGACCCGGTGCAGCCGGCCGAAGGAGGGCATGACCGACCGGGAGATCCTGGAGAAGCTCGAGGAACTGCTGGCCCGCCTGGAGATCAAACTGGTGCGGGAGCAGGGAGAATTTTCGGGAGGCCTGTGCCGAATCGGAGGAGAGAGCCGATTTATTCTGAACCAGGCGCTGTCCTTGCCGCAGCAGATTGGAATCCTCTGCCGCGACCTGGCGACGGTGGACCTCTCCAGGGTTTACGTTCTGCCCGTGCTGCGGGAGATGATTCAAGCCGCCGGGCCTGGACTGCCTCTTGACCCTCCCTCATAGACCCGGGCATCGCACCGAAAGGAGATCATGGTGAATATTCGACCGAACAGGATAAAGCAGAAGCTGGCCGCCGGAGAAAACGTTTATGTGATCGGAGGATTGGGCAGCCCCGATGAGATCGATCAGTTCGGAACCATGGGATTCGACGGGGCCTGGCTGGAAGCGGAGCACGGCTCGGTGGACTTCGCGGACATACCCGACCTGACCCGTGCCTGCGACCTCTGGGGAATGACCTCGATCCTGCGGGTCAACCGGAACGTCCAAGCCATCATCTACCGGGGGCTGGACCGGGGCGTCCAGGGAATCGTCGTTCCCCACGTCAACACCCGGGAAGAAGCCGAGAACGTGGTCCAGGGCGGGAAGTTCGCACCCGTCGGCCAGCGGGGACTCTACGTCAGCCGTCAAGGCTTCGGCGTCCCCGATTACTTCGACGTCGCCAACGATCAGATCCTGCTCATGGTGCTGATCGAGGACATCGTGGCGGTCCGGAACCTGGACGAGATCCTCAAGGTGGATCACATCGACGTCTTCTTCGTGGCCCCCAGCGATCTGGCCGCCTCCATGGGCCTCATCGGGCAGCTCGCCCATCCCGAGGTGCAGAAGACCATCGACTACGCCCTGGCGCGAATCCAGGAGGGTGGGCGGGTGGCGGGCACCTTGGCCAGAAACGACAACGTCGCCCGCTACGCCGCCGCGGGTGTCCGCGTCTTCCTGACCCAGCCCACACCCTGGATCCAGGCCGGCGCCAAGGAGTTCCTGAGGCTCGGCGCGCCGCCGTCGGCATGAGTGCGTCCGCTAGGAGTCTGCGCGGTAGAAATGATCGTAGCGAGAAAGTGGAGAATCGAGGCCAGATTTTCACGATTTTGAGGTGCATGGTTGTTCTATTCGCCGAGAAATCGCACGAATATGGGCCGATTCTATGCTTTCCGAGTAGATTGATTTCTGTCGCGCGGGCTCCTGGTAGGCAAAGCCGGCGCATGGAACGGTCTCCAATCGACTATCATGGAACGGCCGTGCTAGGCGGGGTGTTAGCGGTACCCTGATTCCCTGTAGTCCAGGGAGGACTCGCAAGCCGCTGCAGCGAGGCTGACGACTCCGCTGAGGGTCGCCCCCGGTGAGCCACTCCGTTGCGCGGGGCGGTGTCGAACGTGGGGTCCTCCACAACGGGCGCCCGTGAACCTGGTCAGGTCCGGAAGGAAGCAGCCATAAGCGGGAGAGCGCGTGTGTCGGAGGGTTGCTCGACGGGAGCCGGTTCGCGTTCCGGACCTCAGCGGAAGACTCGAAGCGGAGTGCACGGCCAGCCGGTTTTGTCCCGGCGGGAGAAATCCAAATACCGGCCAACTGAAGGTCGCGGTCGCGAACGACTCTTTCCATGACCGAAGCAGATTCCGGAAGCCGGTTCAGAGTTCGCCACGGTTCGGCTTCCTTGAGCCCCGGCGAACCGGTCGTGGCCGGTTCCATGGGAACCTGGCGGATCCGCTACCGGGTGGGGAAATACGGGATCGACGACGGAGGCCGGATCCGTGTCGTCAGGCGTTTCGTCAGTGACTGGGGCACCCCCCAGACGGAACGGCCCGACCAGACCGACTTCCTGACCGTCTCCACCTCGGGCAGTGCGTGCGTCTCGGTCTCCTGTGATCCGCAGGCCCACGTTCGGCCCTGGCAGAAGTCCATGACCGTCTCCGTGAATGACGGGCACCTTCGGGAGGGGGACACGGTCACTCTGGTCCTGGGGGACACCTCGGCAGGCGGTCCGGGTTCCCGGGCGCAGACCTTCTGCGAGCCGCGGTTCGAGTTCAAGGTCCTGGTGGACTGCTTCGGAACGGGCTCTTTCGTGGAGCTGGAACCGGCCGGCAGCTTTCCCATAGTGGGCGGTCCGGCAGCCGCGATCCAGTTGATGGTTCCCACCGACGTGGTCCTGGGCATTCCCTTTCGAGTGTCGGTGCGGGTGCTGGACCAATGGGGAAACCCCGCGGATCGCTACCAGGGCGTGCTGGAGGCCGGCGGCAGTGCGAGACTCTTCTACGGCCTGCCTTCCCGTTTGACCCTCGAGCCCGCCGACCGGGGAATCCTCTGTCTGGACGGCGTCCTGGCCCGGGAGCCGGGGATATACCGGATCGAGGCGGAGGACCCGAGACGCGGCCTGAAGGCGGTCAGCAATCCGCTCTTCGTGAAGCCGCACCAGCCCCGGCGGCGGCGGTTCTGGGGAGACCTCCACGGCCAGAGCGAGGAGACGGTGGGAACCCTGACGGTGGACGAGTATTTCGCGTTCGCCCGCAATAAGGCGTTGGTGGACTTTGCGGGCCATCAGGGAAACTGTTTCCAGATCACTCCGGGAGTCTGGGACCAAATCCGGGAAACGGTCCGGCGCTTCAACGAGCCGGGGCGGTTCGTCACCTTCCTGGGTTACGAGTGGTCGGGGCTGACGGCCGGCGGCGGGGACAGGAACGTCTATTTTCGAGGCGACGACGGGCCCCTGCATCGGGCCAGCCGCTGCCTGATCGCAGAGGCGGACCCGGATGAAGACCCCGAATGCTATCCCGTCGAGGAACTCTACCGGCGACTGAGAGGCCGGGACGACGTCCTACTGGTTCCCCATGTGGGCGGCCGCTGGGCGGACCTCGACTCCTTCGATCCCGACTTGGAGCCGCTGGTGGAAATCTACTCCTCCTGGGGCGAATTCGAATGGCTCCTGAAAGACGCGTTCGATCGGGGCCTCAAGGTCGGGATCAGTTGCGGCAGCGACGATCACAAGGGCCGCCCCGGCGCCAGCTATCCGGGAGCCGGAACCTTTGGAGTCCAGGGTGGACTGCTCTGCCTCTGGGCTTCCGAGCTGACCCGCGAGAGCCTCTGGAATGCCCTTCGCGAACGCCGCTGCTACGGCACGACCGGAGCCCGCATCGCCCTGGAGTTCGAGACCGTCAGCGGCGTTCCCATGGGGGGCGAGGAACGGACGCAAGGACTTCCCCGCTTCCGGGTGCGGGTCGAAGGGACCGGCGACGTGGAGCGCATCGAGTTGCGGCGGGGAGTGGAATGCGTGGACTCTCTTCCTCGAGGCCCCGGGATTCCCTGCTCGTCCGATACCGTCCGTATCGCCTGGTCGGGCGCCAGGAACCGCGGCCGGGACCGGTCCGCTTGCTGGGACGGCGACGTGGAGGCCGAGGGAACTCGAATCGTCGAGGCCAGGGGCTATGCCTTCGACTCTCCGTCGGAAGGGATCCGCGAGGCCGGGCCGAACCGGGTCGCCTGGGAATCGGTGACCAGCGGCGATGCCGACGGCATCCTGTTGAAGCTGGAACACGCCGACTCCGGCGTGCTCCGGTTCAGGACCGACCGGATCCGATTCGACGTCGACCTGGAAAGGTTGCGGGATGCCCCCATTTCCTTCCCGGCCGGTGGATTGGACTTGAAGGTCCAGGTCCAGCGCGAGCCCCTGGGGCTGGGCCGGAGCGTGGAGGCCGAGTTGACCGACCCGGCCGCACCCGAGGAACCGACACCCTATTTCGTCGTCGTGCTCCAGAAGGACGGCGCCAAAGCCTGGGCCTCCCCCATCTGGATCTCGCCGGCTCCGTAGCTGGCGTTGGGTCGTTCTCGCCAACGCCGGACGCGACCGGACGAAGACTCGTCTCTCACCGCCGGCTCGTGGTTCCCAATCCCTCTCCCTCCCTCATCGAGGAAACAGGAAGCGTCACCACGGTTGCATAGACTGGCCGCATGACCAACTCAACCAGACTGATGGCGAGCTTCGACTGATGGCGAATCCGAACCTGCCCGAATTCCTCCAGAGGGTGGTCGAGCGCTACCCCCGGGTGTGGGACGACTACGGCCGGCTCAGCCGGACGGTCGGCGGGACCGAGGGCCTCGACGTCCGTTCTCAACGCCTGGTCAAGTTGGGGATCGCCATCGGCGCCGGCCGAAGGGGAGCCGTTCACTCCCATACCCGCAAGTGCCGGAAGGCAGGCCTGAGCAACGCCGAGATCTACCATGCCGCACTCCTCGCCATCACCACCGTAGGGTGGTCCGGCGCCATTGCCGCACTCTCCTGGATCAACGACGAACTCGGCGAACTCTGACCCTCGCCGGTGCGCGGACGAGACGGTTCTGGGGCTAGTGAACCGTTTCGGCAAGCCGGCCCTCCAATTCGGGCCGCAGCTCCACCATCCGCTTTTCGATGGCCTCGCGAATCCTGTAGCTGGCCGCCGCCATGGCGTCGAGAAGACGATCCAGGTTGGTGCTCTGTTCCAACTCCCGGGTGTCCCCCTGATTGAGCGTCACCAGCATCTGTGTCACCACCGCCATCAAGCGAGCCAGCAAAAGGCCCAGTTGCGGTTCCAGGACATCCGGGTCGAGTCCACGCTGGTCCAGCCTGCGGAGCCAGCGCAGGTTTCCGTCCAGAATCCAGAGCGCCTGAAAACGATAGCGGCCAGCGGTTCGGTCCTGGCCCGGATCGTACTCCTTCTTGACCCGATGCCAGAGGGACATCACCAATCGCTCCAACTCCCGCCGGTCCCGGCCGGGCCGCGTCCGGCGGCCCTCCAGCAGCCGGCGCACGACCGCGTCGGGACTGGACCCTCCCCGATAGAGTTCGTCCTTGACATAGGCTTCGACTTCAGGACCTCTCAGGGCCAGGCCCATGGCAAGAAGAGCGTTGTCCAGCGGGCTGTACGAATCGGTTTGAGAAGAGACGCTTCGGGTCTCGGGAGTCGGAACATGATCAGTCGCCATACTATTCGTCAACTCCGGCCTCGCCTCTCCCGCGGGCAATCATACGCTCGGCCGGTGACGACTCCGGGCAGCAGTCCCTCTTCCTTCCCCCGTTCCCTTCACGGTAGACTTCACGCCGGATGAACAAGGAGATCGCAAACGAAGCTCAGGTGCCGGACGACGGCCAGTTGGAGCGGCAGAGAAAAGTGGCCGAAAGGCTGGGCGTGCCGGTCTGCAGGCGCCATATCTTCCTCTGCTGTGACCAGGCCAAACCCAAATGCGCGGACCGTCAGCGGACCCTGGAGGCCTGGCAATACCTGAAGCGGCGCCTCAAGGAACTGGGGCTCTCGGAGCAGGGGGGGATTTACCGCACCAAAGCGGACTGTCTCAGAATCTGCATGGACGGCCCCCTGGCCGTGGTCTATCCGGAGGGAGCCTGGTACCGGCGTTGCGATCCTCCGGTTCTGGAACGAATCATCCGGGAACACCTGGTCGGCGGGCGTCCGGTCCGGGAGCATCTCATCATCGAGCACGTCCTGGACCCGGGCTGACGCGGAGAGGAACGGAGCCACACCATGCATCGAGAAGCAAGACTTGGAACGACAACGGCGACCATTGTTTTGCTTCTCTGCGGGGGCGTCCTGCCGGCTCAGGAGTCCGTGGCGACGACTCCCCACGCAGTGGCGCGGGACACGCTGCGCGGACTGGACGGCGTGCACGTCGTGGTGGAGGAACTCCGGCCCGAGGCGGTGGACGACGGCCTGTCCAAGGAAGCCATCGAGGAGGGAGTGGTCCAACGGCTGTGGGACGCCGGCGTCCGGGTCTTGATGGAAGACCAGTGGACCATCGCCGCAGGCGCGCCCTACCTCTACCTGAACGTCAACGCCGTGAAGAGCAAGGACCTCTATGTCTACGCCGTGGACCTGCAGTTGAACCAGAACGTGAAACTGGAGCGGCTTCCAACCGTCGCCGTGGCCGCCACGACCTGGACGACGGGGTGCCGGGTCGGCGCCGTATCGGCCGACTCGGTGGGGGTGCTGGCCCAGGTGGCCGCCCAGTCGGTCGATCGGTTCATCGAGGACTACCGGACCGCCAACCCGTCGAAGTGACCCCGGCTTAGCGAGCCCGCCGGACTGCCTACTTTTCGGCCCCGGCCTGCTTCAGGGCCCGGACGGCAGCGACATGGCCTCGCTGCGCGGCCATCATCATGGCGGTCTGTCCGTTCTCGGCCCGCGCGTGCAGCTTGGCGCCCGCCGCCGCCAACGCCTTCACCGTGGCCGGATCATCCTTGCTGGCGGCGACCATGAGTGCCGTCATCCGATGTTCGGCCCGGGCGTTGACATCGGCACCCGCATCCAACAGCACCTGAACCAGTTCGGCGTACATTCCGGCCGCCGCCCACATCAGGGGAGTCTGCCCGCTGCGGTCCTTTTCCTTCACCTTGGCCCCGCGGGCGATCAGAGCCGTGACCAGGGACGTGCGTCCCGCCACGCAGGACCACATGAGTGGCGTGAGGCCGTGCTTGTCCTTGTAATTGACCTCGATGTCCGGATGGGTGAGCAGGGCCAGGCCAAGGGGAGTAAAGCCTTTCTCAATAGCCAGGAGCAGAGCCCGTTCGTTGTTCTTGTTCCGGGCGTTGACATCGGCGCCGGCCGCCAGCAGAGCCTGGGCCGCCACGATGAAACCCCTGCGGGCGGCCTCCAGCAGAGGGGTGTTCCTGTTTCGGTCCGGCGTGTCGGGGTCGGCGCCGGCCGCCAACAGGGACTGGACCGACGTGACATCCCCCATTTCCACCGCCAACAGAAGGGGAGTCTTATTCTCTTTGTCTCTCTTCTCGAAATCGGCGCCCGCCTGAATCAGAGCGTGGAGAGCGGCCCCCTCGCCGCTGGCCGCGGCAATCATGAGGGGCGTCCGGCCGTCCTTGTCCCGAGCGTCGGCGTCGGCTCCCGCTATCAGGAGAGCTTGCACCATGGCGGCGGCGCCACGGGAAGCGGCGAAATGCAGTGCAGTCTCATTCCGGCCGTTGGGGGCCTTGACATCGGCGCCGGCCGCGATCAGGGCCCGAACCGTAGATGCGTCCCCGGTCTCGGCCGCGCCCAGCAAGGGCGTCGTCCGCCGGGGGCCTCCAAGGTTCACGTCGGCCCTCGCTGCCAGCAAGGCCTGAACCGTGGAAGAGGCGCCGCCTTCCGCAGCCAGTTGGAGTGGCCGCCGCCGCTGCCGGTCTTCCACCGTCGTGGACGCTCCCCTGATCAGAAGCGCCTGAGTGATCGTGGCGTCTCCCCGTTCCGCCGCCACCAATAGCGGCGTCCTTCCGCCGCGATCTGCCAGATTCGGATCGGCGCCCCGGAGCAGCAAGGCCCATATGGCATTCAGGTCGCCCCGGTCCACCGCTACCAGCAACAGGGAACGGCCTCGCTCGTCGGTGGAATTGACGTCGGCGACGGCTCCGATTAGTCTCTCGAAAGTCTCGACGTCCCCCCTCTCGATGGCATCGACCAAGGTCCGTTGGTCAGATTCGGGGGTGCTGTAGGCGACGGCAACAAAGAACCCGGGGAGAGCGATCCAGACGATCCGTGTGAGCAACTTCCACATCATAATCGCGGGTCCCGCCGGCCGGTTCCTGCAGTGGCAAACTCGGGACTGTGAGGCCAAGAATAGCATAGTGTTTTCCCGCGGCCCCGAGGGGGTTTCGAGTGTAGACGGGACAGCGGCCGGAGGCGCCGCGAGGTTCGGCGGCGAAGGCTTCAGCGGCACTCCAGGAGCATTGAGATGAAGAGAAGGGATTTCGTCAAAGCTTCGTTGGGTTTGCCGGCTGCCGGCCTGGCGACGGTTCCGGCGGCGGCTGGACAGGGCCTGGAGCCGGCTTCGCGGCCACGGCCCGGGATCCTGGCGTTGGCCGGACAAAAACAGCTTTTTCTGGACGATTGGATGATCGAGGAGGCGAACCGGATCTCCCGCTTCATGTACCGCCCATGGAAATATCCGGGAAACCCCATCCTGCAGCGGGATCGGCCCTGGGAAATGGGGGATATCGCCGGATATTTTCGCGGAGTCCAGATCTTTGGCCAAAGCGTCACCTATGACGAAGAGGAACAGATCTTCAAGATGTGGTATCTGCCGTGGGGTTTCCGGGACGGAAGCCGCCTCTGGTGCTATGCCGTCTCCCAGGACGGCTACCACTGGGAGAAACCTGAACTGGGCATCTACGACTTCCAGGGGTCCACGCGGAACAACATCATGGCCAGTTTCGGGGATCCCAATTACTTCAACGTCATCAAGGATCCACACGACCCCGATCCCCAGCGGCGCTACAAGGCGTTGGGCGAACAGGAAGGCCCCGTCCCCAACCACACCGGAGGCGCCGCCGTGGCCTTTTCTCCCGACGGCCTGCGTTGGAATCCCTGGCCGGGAAATCCGGTGATCCGCCACGGACGCAACCTGGGCGACGCTCCCACCTTGATGGGCTGGGACCCGCTGCGAAAAAAACATGTCCTGTATCCCCGGCCCGGCCACCCCTTGGCCATGGAAATCCACGGCAACGGCGTCCACCGGCATATCCGCACCATCGGCTATTCCGAGAGTGACGATTTCGTCCACTGGACTCCCACGCGAATCATGCTGGCTCCGGACCTGCGCGACCGGGTCGATTATCAGTACATGTGCTTCACCTCAGGGGTGACCGCAGGCATCTACGTCGGTTTTCTCTGGATGCACGAGACCCACGAGCAGGTGTGGGACATTTTCCTGATGACCAGCCGCGACGGGTTCAACTGGAGCTGGGTGGATCGGAAAGTCCCTTTTCTGGGCCGGGGTGAGATCGGGAGCTACGACGCCGGGTACATGTCCCCTTCCGGACCCATCTTTCACGACGGGAAGGTCTGGATCTACTACTGCGCCTTCAGCGGGGCCCACAGCTACCGTCCGAGCAAGCTCGGCTCCAGGAACGATATATCGATCGCCCTGGCGACACTTCCCGAAGATCGATGGCTGGGCCTGCTGGCCGGTCCTTTCCAGGGGACCATCCTCACCCGTCCCTTTACCTTTACCGGCTCGAAACTGATGCTGGACCTCGATGCGTCACTTCCCATGGAACTCCCCAAGAGCCATCGCAACTTCGATGAATGCGAGGTCCGGGGAGCGCTGGTGGACCCGTCGGGAGGGAGCATCGAGGGCTTCTCCCTGGAGCAGTCGATTCCATTGCTGGAGACCGGGCGCCAGGAGTTGCGCTGGCGCGACGGCCAGGTCTCCCAACTGGAAGGCAAGCCGGTTCGATTGCGGCTGGCCATGCGGGCGGCGGCCCTCTACTCGCTCCAGTTCGTCTCCTGACGACCGGTCGTAGTAGACTGGGGGCTTGAGGACAACCAGATTCCTGATTACCGGCGGAGCCGGCTTCATCGGCTCCCACGTGGCGGACGCTCTGATCGGCCGGGGCGACCGGGTGGTCGCCGTGGACAACCTGTCGACGGGACGCCTCTCCAACATCCGGCATCTGCTGGACCATCCACGATTCCAGTTCGTTCGCGCCAGCATCACTGACGAAATCGTGATGGACCGTCTCGCCTCCACCTCCGACGTCATCCTCCATTTCGCGGCCGCCGTGGGGGTCCAACTCATCGTCCGGGACCCCGTCCACACGATCGAGACCAACATCATGGGGACCGAGGCCATTCTCAAGGCCGCTCTCCGCTACCGGTGCCGGGTCCTGTTGGCAAGCACGTCCGAGGTCTACGGCAAGGGGGTGAAGATCCCTTTCAGCGAGGAAGACGACCTGCTGCTGGGGGGAACCCAGAAGAGCCGTTGGGCCTACGGCGCCAGCAAGATGATCGATGAATTTCTGGGCCTGGCCTACCAGAAGCAATACGACCTCGAGGTCGTCGTGTTCAGGCTCTTCAACACCGTCGGCCCGCGCCAACGGGGACGCTACGGCATGGTGGTGCCTCGATTCATCCGGCAGGCCCTCGCCGGGGAGCCCATCACGGTGTACGGCGACGGCTCCCAGACCCGTTGCTTCTGCGATGTCAGAGATGCGGCCGAGGCTCTGATCCGCCTGGCCTCGTGTCCCGGCGCGGCCGGGGCTGTGTACAACGTCGGCAACGACCAGGAAGTCTCCATCAATCAACTCGCTCGGCGGGTCAAGGTTCTGACCGGGTCCTCCTCACCCATCGTCCACATTTCCTACGCCGACGCCTACGGGAAAGGCTTCGAGGACATGCAGCGCCGGGTACCCGACCTCTCCAGAATCCAGGCGCTGGTGGGATGGAGATCGACCCGGACTCTGGACCAGATTCTGATGGCAGTAAGAGACCAT
>JAJDTT010000011.1 GCA_022827025.1 Acidobacteriota bacterium | reverse complement strand
CGCCCACCTGGAACGAGTGGGGTCCGCGTTGAAGCGCCAGATCGTCCTTCACCTGCCAGTTGCCGATATTGACGGGTCCGGTCCGCTGGATGTCCCCGAGGCGCGTGTATCCCTGGATCGACACCAGCGGAATGCCGTCACGGTCGATCTCCGTCTCCAGCAGTTGGGGGATTCCCAGCCGGCGCACGGCCTCCGTCTTGGGCCGGACCACGGTGGCCGTGTAGGGTCTCCGGAACCAGTGCAGACCGAAATAGTTGACCGATCCCGTGGAGAGCCTCCGGGTGTTGGTGATGGCCTGGCTGTAGGCCCCGAGCGGCATCCGGGTGGTGAAGACGCTGAAAACACTGGGCCGGCTGGAGGGCCTGCGATCGCCGGCGAAACGGAATGCCCAACTGCTGGCCGAAGAGGTCCGCATGTCGACACGGGCGATGACCTGCCGATTGTCGTGCGGCCGCTTGGAATCGGGACTCGTGAAATTGAGCGGGCCCACAGTGTTGGGCAGAGGGTAGAAACTGAGCAGTTGCCGGGCCACCGGATCGATTCGATGGGCCGGGATCCGATTCCCGGGGAACGGATCCCCGGTCATCGGATCCAGGATGACCCCGGAGAACCGGCCCTGGCGTTGTTCCGGCGTGGGCACCACGGCCGTCAGGGGAAGCGTCTCCCGGATCGTGTAATGCAGGTAGGAGAGGAAGAACCAGGCGCGGTCCCGGTCCCGGTTCAGACCGGGCAGGATCAGGGGACCGCCCAGAGTGCCCCCCATCTGGTTCCGTTTGAATTCCGCCTTCCGCTGTTCGAAGTAGTTTCGCGCATCCAGATTGTCGTTGCGATGGAACCAGAAGAGGCCGCCATGGAAGCGGTTTCCGCCGTGCCGGGTCACGAGCAACACCTGGCCGCCGGAACGAATTCCGTACTGCGCCGAATAGAGGCCGGTCTTGACGTCGAATTCCCGGATCGCTTCCGACGCGGGGATCATGCTGGTGGACCCGTCGCCGCCGGTGATCAGGGTCCCGTCGAAATAGGTCAGGTTGTCGCGCCAGCTCATTCCCAGCACCTGGATGCGCCGCGTCCCCTGGGAGACGGCCCCCGGAGCCAGGGAGACCAGGTCCCTGAAGTTGCGTTCCTTGGAGGGCATGTTTCGCAGCCGTTTGCGATCGATGAACTGTCCCACGTCCTCCCGCTCGACGGTGAGTTGGGAGAGGTCCTCCGAAATCCTGGGAGCCTCCCCCGGCCGGCCGGCGCGGAGGAGGAAATCGAGGCGGACGCGCTGTCCGACCTGGAGCCGGACCGGCGTCCGTCGCTGCGACTCGAAGCGGTCCTTGGAGGCCAGGACTTCGTAGTCTCCCACCGGCAGACCGTCCCAGCCGTAGACCCCGGTGGCGTCGGTCGCGAGGACAAAGAGTTCGTTGGTCTCCGTCCGCCGGGCCCGGATCTCGACCTCGGCCAGGGGACCGCCGCCGAGTTCCCGCACGGTCCCCTCCAACACCGCAACCTGACTCTGGGCCACACCCGAATCGGCCGTCCACAGGACACCGATCAGGAGCAGAATGACCAAGCTGGATTTTCGCACGGACTCGCCGAGTATATGCCGAATGCGGCCTGACCGTTGGCCGATCATCGGCACTCCATTGAAATGACGCGCTTGTCGGCGGTTCCGGAGCGGCCCTTGCCGGAATGTAGAGGGTTGGATAACCTCAGTGCCTTGTCAGCACCGAGCTGCGACTACCGTGAACAGGAGAACGCTTCCATGGCCGTGAATCCGATTCCAGAAGGATTCCACACGGTGACGCCGTACATGATCGTCGCCGATGTCGACGAGTTTCTCGAATTCCTCAAGGCGGCTTTCGGCGCCACGGAGACGGAGCGTATCCCCGGTCAGGACGGACAGACCGGGCACGCGGAGGTCCTCATCGGCGATTCGTACGTGATGATGGGCCGGGCGCAGGACCAGTTCCCCGCGCTGCCCTGCATGCTCTACCTCTACGTGCCGGACACCGACGCCACCTACGCGCAGGCGCTGGCGGCCGGGGCGAAATCCCTGCAGGAGCCGGCAGACATGTTCTACGGGGACCGCAACGGCATCGTCCAGGACCCGGCCGGCAACACCTGGTGCATCGCCACTCACCAGGAGGATTTGACCCCGGAGGAGCTGGCCGAGCGGGCCAGGGAGGCCATGCGGTGACGACCGCGGCCCCGATTCTGCGGGTACTGCGCTCCGTCCTGTTGGCACTGGTTTTCGCCTTCGTCGTGACCACCCGCGCAACGCATTCCTGGGCCGTCCCGGCACCGGAACTCCCCGCCTTCACGAATCCGGCCGAAGCGGGACGTGACTTCCAGGTCCAGGGCGAATACGCCGGGAACGTGGGCTCCGGCTTTCCCATCGGCATTCAGGTGATTGCCCTGGGGAACCGCGAGTTTCAAGGGGTGGTCTTTGCCGGGGGCCTTCCGGGAGCGGGCTGGGACGAGAGCACCGTCTCCCACATCGGGGGCGGGACGCACGAGGACGGCCGGACCGTATTCCACGGCATTCACGGCGAACGGCTCAAGTTCCCCAGCTCCAACTTCCGGGGAGTGATCCGGAACGGCGTCTTCACGGGCGAGGCCCATACCTTCCACGAGCGGGCCGACAGTGTTGAATTCCGCCTGGAGAAGGTGCTCCGCAAATCGCCGACGTTGGGCGCCGAGCCGCCCGCCGGAGCCATCGTGCTGTTCGACGGGTCCAGCATCCAGGAGTGGCAGGACGGCCGCCTCGCCGAGGGCGGGCTGCTGGACGTGGGGACGACTTCCAGGCGGAAATTCGGCAGCGTCCGGATCCACCTGGAGTTCCGCTGCCCCTTCATGCCGACGGCTCGGGGCATGAAGCGGGGCAACAGCGGCGTCTACGTCAAGCGTGAGTGGGAAGTGCAGATCGTCGATTCATTCGGCTGGCACCACGAGAACCGGAAGTTCGAGCGGCTGTCCAAATTCGGCCGCGCCGGGGGCATCCACGAAATGGTCGGGCCCCGGATAAACATGTCGTTACCGCCGTTGTCCTGGCAGACCTACGACATCGAGTTCACCCTGGCCAGATTCGACTCGGCGGGGAAGAGGATCTCCCCGGCGACGATGACGGTCCGGCACAACGGGGTACTGATCCACGACCGGGTCGTGCTGCCCCGGCTGCCACCCGAATCGGACGAACTCAAATACAAGGAAGGCGAACCCGGACCCATCTACCTGCAGGACCACGGCAACCCGGTGCGCTATCGCAACATCTGGGTGGTGGAAGAGGAGTGACGAACCACCATCGGATCGACGACCCCGACAGTGGGTTCCGTCCTCACACCCTCTCGCCGTAAGCGGCGTCGATCAAAGCCTTGATGTACGCGATGGCCCAGGCGTAGGAGATCAGGTCGCCCTTCTTTTCGGCCGTGAAACCGGGGACGTGATCCGGCTCCAGCGTCCACTCGTAGCCCACGTCCCGTAGCAACTGGACCACCTTCCACATGTCCAGGTCGCCTTCGTCCAGAAAGACCTCGTCGTAGTTGGGCACCGTCCCGCGCACGGCCCGGAAATCGATGTCGAAGATCTTCTTCTTTCCGCCGAAGTAGCGGATCAGGTCGATGACGTCGGCTCCGGACTCCTGCATCGTCCCCAGGCAGAGAAGGATGCCGTTGTACTTGCTGGGAACGATGTTGATGAGCCGGTCCAGCCCCTCCTTGCTGTTGAGGGCCTGGGTGACTCCCCAGTAGCGGGCAGACGGCGGATCGTCGGGGTGGCAGGCCACGTGGACGCGTGCTTCGGAGGCCACCGGAATGCATTGCTCCTGAAAACGGGTGATCCGCTCCCACAACTGATCGGCGGAGATGGAGCCGGCCGGCCGGCCATGCTCCTCGGTGCCCGTCCCGTCGAACCGGTACATCAGGTACCCCCCGCGGCCTTCAAGTACGTGCCGGTAGCCGGGCAACGGAAGACGGAAAACGTCCCGGGTGACCCGGGAGAGCAAAAGGCTGTGTTCCAGAATCGGAATTCCCGCCTTGCCCAAGCACACGATGGTTCGCGAGATCTTCTCCAGTTCCCGGTTCCAGCCGGGCCGGTCCAGGAGCAGGTTGGCCGTGTCCACCTTCCGCAGATAGACGGCGCCGACCTTGAGCCCCACACTCTCGGCGCGCCGCTTGACCCGCATCAGCTCGTCCAGGTCCATCTCGCCGTCCCGATTGTAGCCAGGCACCCAGGAAGAGACGATCCGAATGTCCCGAACGCCCATCTGCCGCACATGGCGCAGTGCCGCCTCGGACAAGGGAGACGGATCCCGCCCCACCGCGCGAGGAAAGGCGGTGACCCGCATTCGCCGACTCTCTGAACCGGCCGAGACGGTTCGCTCGAATGCCGATTTCTGCAATACTCCGGCGGCCGCAGCCGCGCTGACAAAGTTCCTTCTACTGACTCTCATGAATTTCCCTCCTGACAATAGGACCTCTCCAGGTCGGATCCACTCCCGATCGAACCCTCCTTATGGAGAAGCCTTTGCGAAAATACCGGGCGACGGCGTCATTCGGCGTTGACCCGCATTTCTCACCAGGGGGCGTGACGATCGCGCAGGATTTTCGCCCTCAGCGCGTGCTCGTGACCGAGAACGTAGTGGTGACTACGTACGAGGGAGCATGTGCGCGCTGAGGGTGAAAAGACCAGCGAGCGCGCGCCCAGCGCAGTCTGTCCCGGAGAAACCTTGGGAAAAATCGCGTAAATGCTCAAAAACAGATTGTTTTTTATCATACGCATAGCGGCCTGGTGAGAAATGCGGGTTGAGTGCCCCTCCCTCGGTTTGCTTTACAATGTAAAGCATGCCACGGAAATTGACCGTACGTATTCCCGACAATCTGAGCGAAGAATTGGCGCTAGCTTCTCGAGAGCTGCACCTTACTCCCTCGGAAATAGTGAGAATGGCATTACGCCAGTTCCTCCGCGGTGTCACCGGACGGCAGCACCCGGCCCAACGGGTCGGCAACCTCCTGGGTTCTCTCGATTCAAGGATTCCCGACCTGGCGACACGACATCGAGAATACATCCTGGAATCTCTTCGGCATCGCAAGTGAATCGTGGCCGGATGCCGGAGGTTTGGTCTCCCTCCTTGACCGTCGGCAGCAGCACAACTTGACAGTTATACTGGCGGAAAATCCAGTGTGCGGGGGAAAGGAGACCTTGCAGTGAACACGCAACGGTATCAATTGCGCCTCAGCGGTCTCCCAGAACCCACCGGGCAGATCAAGGCCTCAAGCCTGAGTCGAATTTTGGACGCTCTACTGCAGATGGGGGAACGAGCCACCCGTCTGATCGTCACAGGGCAAAGCAGTGGGAAAGGCCGAAAGCCCAAATGGCTTCAAGCAAGCGTCAACTTCACGGTCACCGGATTGAATCCCGGCTCGACAATTCTGGACATTGAGGCGCCTCGTTTTCGTGAGACGGCGTACGGGAAATTTGCACAACAGGAGTTTTGGCAAGTCAAGCCGAATCTTGATGATACATCGCTCGACATTGCTGCACGTGCGATTGACGAAGCCAAGTCTAGCAATTCCCCGGGCAACCATTTCGACGCCGACGTCCTGAAAGCAATTCTCAGATTTGAGACAGCCGCGGGCACTCCTGGTATCCGTTACGAGTTGATTCCACGAGGTTCGACAGGCACGGGGTTCGTACTGGATGAGCATGTCTGTACGCAGGTATCCGAGCGGCTAAGGAGCATCCCGCCACCCAAGTCGTACATTGTGAGCGGCACGCTGGACGAAATTAAATATGGCGGTGGGCGTTTTCGCTTGTTGCTCGGCCGGAGCGGTCAGCTCCTTGGAAAGCTGCACCCGGACTTGCTGGACACCGAGGTCTTACGCCCGCTCTGGGGAAATCCGACCACCGTAGAGGGACTGGTCCATTTCAAGGCGAACGGACAGGCGAGATGGATC
>JAJDTT010000231.1 GCA_022827025.1 Acidobacteriota bacterium | reverse complement strand
AGTTTCAAAGAAGCGGCGGTTTCCAGCCGCCGACCAGGGGGGGCCGGGGGGACGATAGTCCCTGTACGCTTCCGCCGCATTGCTTGGCAATAGGGAAGACGGGGCGACTGGAAATCGCCCTTCCCGTCGGGCGATAAGGATATCGCCCCTCCTGCGGAGGAAGACGGGGCGGCTGGAAACCGCCTCCTTGCCGCGAACTGTCTTATTGCTGGAACTGCTTCAAAAGACGTTCAGCTACGGTTCGATAGACAGCGACGTTGTGATCCCGCATCCGCGGAGCCTCAAAACCGCCGGCCGTCTCCATCGGCGTTCCCAGGTCCCGCTGTACCGGCATATGACAGTCGATGCAGTTCCCCTCGATGGCATCCCCCAAGGCTGCCGCCATGCCACAGACGTGGGGCTGGTGGCAGGTCATGCAACGCCGGGAAAAAGTTTGCAGGTTCCCCCGCTCCAGGTGGTGCGGATCGTGGCAACTCATGCAGGTCATTGACCCACTCTCCTGAAAACACCGGGAGCGGCGAAGACGTTCGGGTTGATTGGTGGTGTGCACGCCTCCGCTGTTCCTGGCCCGAAGGCTCTCCACGGCAATGAACGCTCCAGGTCCCTGGCCGGGTTTGAAGGAAAAGGGACCTTCTCGCGGGACCAGGTGACCCGAGTGGCACTGGGCGCAGAGCGTCATCCGGAGTTCCCGGTCGAGTCGTGCGGGATGGACGATATCGGCGGTTGCGCCGGAGCCGGATCCTGCCGACCGGTTTTTCGAATGAAGACCTCCCGGACCGTGACATCGTTCGCAGGTGACTCCCAACGAGAAATTGTCCCGGCCATAGGCATTGCTCAGATAGGGCCGCATGGGGTCTTCTTCGGTCACGACCTCAAAGTAGGTGGCATGGCATTCCAGGCAACGCGGAATAACCGGGCGATCGAAGTACGCCTGCCCATCCGGATAGCCGGGACTGTTGATCCAACGCTTCGCCTCCGTGAAATAGGAAACCGGCAACTGAAAGAGTTTGCTGCCTCGCCAATTGAGATAAGTCTGGCCAATTTTTCCCGATCCGACGACGATGTCCATGCGCTCGGTCCGCGAGACGATTCGACCGTTTTTCCGGGACCAGGCGGTTTGAAAGAAGCCGTTCTCCAAGGCGCGCATCTCGAACCAGAGATCGGGATTGCGGGTGTGAAGCAAGTTATGACCGGGCGCAAGACTTCCGAGAATGGAATCCGCTCGAGGTAGCTGGGAGGTGAGGTAGTGGGAGGTCTGGCGAAAGCTTTCGAAGACGTCTTGATGACATTTCCGGCAGGTCGAGGCGCCGACATAAGAAGAGCGATCGTTGGCGGAAGGCGCCGACACGGACGAGGCGGGTTGTTCCGGCGGGAGCAGCGGTGGGGCGGCAAGCAGTTGAACGAAGAGGAGCGGAACCAGAATCCGCATCAAAGAGCCGGCATGGGGACAATCCACGCTATCCCCAACGCTCCAGATACGGGATAGATGACTTGGTTTCCAACGGCGCCGGTCGGAAGTCACCAAGGCACGCCTGTCGGACGATCCGGTCGTGGACCGCTACAAGAAGTCCAAGTCGGGTCTGGGACGGTCAATTCGAGAGGGACCTGCCCAGTCCCGCCACCTTTGTATTTGCAAGCGGCGAGACTGAGCAGATGGTTGCTGGTCAGAAAAAGAACTGCAGTCCCAACTGAGTTTGGCGCGCGAATTGAGCGCCAGTGATGCGATTGGTCGTGCAGGGCGCAGCGGCCGGACAGACGCTTGTACTCGGATCGTTGAAGTTGGCGCGGTTCAGGAAATTGAAGAAATCGGCGGTAAGACGAAGCCGCGTACCCTCCAGGATATTGAAGTCCTTCATCAGGGAGAAATCGACGGTCTGAGATCCAGGACCTTCCACGATTCCGACACCGGCATTGCCGAACACGAAGGGCCCGGGATGAACGAATGCATTGATGTCCCACCAGGCTTCAATCGTCTGCGGACCCTTGCCGTTACGTAACCGGGTGGCGCGTGAATTTCCCCCGAATGAGCCCGTCAGGTTGGGCGATGCGTAGAAGTTCAGCGGAACCCCCGATTGGCCGATAAAGGCGAATGAGGTGTTCCACCCCCCGAGTATCTTAGCTACGAGTCCATCATTGAGAAACGCACGATTGATTCCCAAGGGCAACTCGTAAGTGCCCGCCACCACGAAACGCAGCCGTCTCGAAAGCCAGGCAGGCCCCCTGGCGGAAGCTCGATCGTAGACGTTGAATCGCCCTTCACGATTACCCAGGTGTTTTGACCAGGTGAAATTGGAGAGGAACGCCAAGCCGCCTCCGAACCTCTTTTCCGCCTTGAGCACCATGGCATGATAAGTCATGGTCTTGTCCGGTACCGAGATCTGGTTTACAGCGCTGTATTGCGGATAGGGACGGTCGGCCTGGGTGGCATTCGGCCCCATCAGTTGCGGTCGAAGCTGGTTCAAATTGTAGCTCCACTCACCCAGGTGCCGGGTCAGGTTGCCGATGTAGCCGGCTTCGAGCACGATATCGCGGATTTCGTGCTGGAGGGTGAAACTCATGCCGATGCTGTAGGGGTTCTGACGCAACTCGGGACAGCACAGGTATTCGGCGCGCAGAATAGCCGGCTGCCCGATTTCGACCGCTCCGAATCCGGGTTGCAGCTCGAACACCGGTATCGCTCCAACGCCGGCCGAAAGACCGCTGATCGCCGGAGTGACTCCATGGTCGGGGCTGGACAAGTTCTTGCTGACGGTCACATCGCCGCGCCCCGTCCTGGGAGTTTGCCAGGGGTTCATGCCGATCATCGGCTGCATGTAGTAAATGCCGGCCCCGGCCCGCACCACTGTCTTGCCGCCCCCTGGATTCCAGGCGACTCCCAGCCGGGGGGCAAAGTTGGATTTTTGCGTCTCATAATACTTGTCGGGATAGAAGAAGGCGCCCGGACAGTTGCATACGGGGTTGATCGCATTGAGGTCGAAAGAGCTGATGAGGTTATTTCGCTCCCTTATCGGCGTATCGAAGTCATAGCGCAAGCCCAGGTTCACGATCACGTTGGGACTGACCCGCCAGTCGTCCTGTATGAACATCCCCCAGTACCAGGTGCTGAAGGTTCGTTGGGCAACATTGGAAATGCTGGCGGCGTCCACCCGATCCAGCAGCAGTGAGGCTACGGAATCCCCGCTGGCGGCGTCAAAAGGATTGGAGGCTGTGGCGTTGGACGAGAAATTATAACGTCCGGAAGAATTACTGGCTTGGAAATAGGCGTGACCGGAACGTCTCGTCTCAATGCCCACCTTGAACGAATGGGCGCCTTCCAGCCAGGTCAGGGTCTCGCCAAAGTGCAGCCCGCGTCGTGGATTGATCGCCGAACCACCACCCCAGCCGGCGCCGGGACCCGTGTAGCCGGCGATGCCGATATGGGGGAAGTGGTTGTTTGTGCCGTAGGTATTCGTGGCCGGGATTTCAGGAGGAATCGCGATGCCGATCTCTTGCGGGAAATTCAGACCCTGAGAAAGAGGCCTTGCCCATTGCGACAGCTCGTTGTAGGTCTGGCGAAAGTCAGAGATCACCGAGGGGCTGAAGGTATGCGTCCAACCGGCCGCCTGGTTGAGCTGGTCGAAGCGCATGAGCCAGTCGTCCGGGTCGGCCGGATTCCGCTCGGCGCGCTTGGAGATGGCGTCGTCAGGAAGCCGGCTCGTGTCGAAGCCGGAGGGTGGCGTCCAGGCTCCAATCGATTCACTGACGGATGGATCGGAAATAAAACGAACAAAGATCTTGTCGTCGTCATCCGCTTGCCAGTCGACACGGGCGGTCCATCCCCACAAGGCCAAGGGGTTGGCGGTCAGCCCCACGTAGTTGTTGCTTCCGGAAGGGTCGTCAGGGGCCCGGTTCGGTAGCGGAAGAAACGACAGAATCCTCTGTGCCTGGGAGCTGATGCGGTCGGCGGGGATGATGTTATTGGGAAAAGCGGTTCGGCTGATGGATCCGTCCGGGTTTTCCACCGTGGAGAGCGGATCATAAATGGTTCGAAGACTTCCGTCGGCGTTGAACTTGCCCGAAAAATCTCCCCGCCTCTGGGCCTCGGTGGGGAAGGTGCGAAATCTTGAGCCGGTTGGGGTAAACGAACGCTTTCCCGAGCCACTGATCATGAAGTGGAGTTTGTCTTTGATGATCGGTCCGTCCACTTCGAACCCGTAGAGGTGTTCCCGGAAGGGATCTCGCCGGGCCGCGAAGAAATTACGAGCGTCCAACGCTTTCTGACGGTGAAACTCCCACACGGACCCGTGGAAACTGTTGGTTCCCGACTTGGTGGACATGATCACCAGGCCGCCACCCCCTCCGTTGTACTCGGCCTTGAAGCTGTTTTGAACGATCCGCATTTCCTTGACGGTGGCTGTTCTGGGACTGGTGTCCGGATTGCTGTCGTAGGCGCGGCCGCTCATGCCGTAGGCTCCGTCGACATAGATTTCCCCCGCCTGGTAGGGGACTCCGTTCATGCTGTAGTAAGTCGACTGGCCGGGGATCAGGCTCCAGGTTCCGCGATAAGAAACAGCCGCTGCATACTTGATCATGTCGAGAGGCCGTTTCAGCAATTGGGGCAGATCCTCGATCATCTTCTCTTCGATAAAGGTGCTGACCTTTGCCGATTGCCTTTCCAGGGTCAAACCCGCCGCCTCCACCGTGACCTGGTCGGCGATTTCACCAATTTCCATGGCGATGTCCACGGTGGTGATCTTCATCGTTTCCAGCGTCGCTTCCACGACCGCGGTCTTGAAGCCGTCCAACTGGGCAATCACTCGATAGGCCCCCGGATTCAGCTCGATGACGCGGTACAGCCCCGCGTCGGTGGTGATGGCCATCTTGTTGACGCCGGCGTCGGCGCTGGTGACGGTGACGGTAACGCCGGGCAGAACTGCGCCCGTGGCGTCGGTGACCGTCCCCGAGACTTCAGCAAATCGCTGTGCCGAGGCAGCCGAAAAAATCAGCGGGAGAGTGAGCAGAAAAACAACAACCGTCCTGGATTTCATGACTTCCCCTTATTTCAGAAGAAAACGGATGGAGGTGGTGCGCCTGGGAAGGCACTCGGTGGTCGTAGGAGACAAATCCCCGCCTAAGGCCTTTTACGGCTGGCGATCGCCTGATTGGGATTGTCCCTGCCAAACTTGTTCCTGGTTTATTCCGGCCAGGAGAAATGGATGTCGAGCCCCCTGGGATACGGGCCCACGAAGCTGGCTCATTTCTACCATGGGCGATTCAACATCGTCAAGAGTTCCCTATACTGGGCCAATGAGGCGAGTTCCCTTCTCGCTGGTTGCCGGCGCCCCCGGTTGGTTGATTCTGCTCTCTCTCGCCCTGGCCCAGCCGGTCTGGAAACAGCGTGCGCTTGAGCTGCTTGACCGGGGCCGGGTGCAGGAAGCACGCACGCTGCTGCTGGAAACGTTGGGGCGGGAGTTCGGGGACGAAGACGCCCAAGCCCTGCTGGGACAAATCGCCTTCACCTTGAGAGATTACCCGGAAGCAGTCCAACGCTTCTCCAAAGCTCCCTCGGTGTTGCGGGCAAACCCCTTGTGGCTGGTCAACTATGGCGAGGCGTTGCTGGAAACCAAACAGGCCGGGGCAGCCAAACGTGTCCTCGAAAACGTAGTGGAGGACAACGCTATCGCCCAGTTCGAGACCGGTCTTCTGCTGGCGCGTTTCGGCGAGTATGCCGCGGGCGAACGCCACTTCGAGCGTGCCCAGGTGGGCTATCCCGACAAATCCGCGGCGGCCTACAACCTGGCGTTCGTGCAGTATCTCCTGGGGAAATACACCGACTGTGCCGATACCCTGGAGAACCTTCCGCAACGATACAGGACCGGTGATGTTTTCAACCTGCTGGCACTCGCCTATATGGAGCTCGAGGAGTTCCAGAAAGCCTGGCGGATCTTGCAGCAGGCGACTCGCGACTATCCCAGCGACGAACGAAATTACGTGGCGATCGCCCGGCTGGCGACAGAGGCGGCCATGTCACCCTCGGTGGCCCTGGATTTCCTGGATCGGGGACTGGTTCATCTCCCGAATTCCCACGCCTTGCACATCCAACGCGCCTACTTGAAGCTATCCCAGGGCCGCTACCGGGAAGCGGCATCCGACTACGAAAAGGCAATTCAGCTGCAGCCGAATTCGGCGATGGCCAGACTGGGACTGGCATTCGTCCTGGTGGAAGCCCAGCAACATGACGAGGCAACCGTTCTTCTCGAGCAGGCACTACGGGAAGACCCGGCAAACTTCTATGCCCACTACCTGCTGGGAGACATGGGGATGACTCAAGGGTCCCGTCCCGGCACGCCGGCAGAAGCAAGAAGTCTGAGACATTTGCAGCAAGCGACGGCCTTGAAGCCCGACTTCGTTCTTGCCCGCATCAGCCTGGGCAAGCTCTATTTGAAAAGAAACGACCTGGCCTCGGCCATCCGGGAACTGGAGACGTCGATCCGGCTCGATCCCCAGGCAACTACGGCCTATTACCAGTTGTCGATCGCCTATCGAAAAGCCGGGGAAAAGGAAAAAGCTCTCGCCGCTCTCCAACAGGTGCGACGCCTCAATCGGGAGGAACGCAAGCTGGGAACCGACCGGTTCCTTTACCGCAAGCTCAAGAGAGGGGCGGCCCAACTCTACACGCCCCGTTAACGGCGGATTCCGAATTTGCCAATCGGGCCCTGCACCAGAAGTCTCCCCAAAAAAATCAGGCGAAGATACCTCAAGTGTACGAATTCCGTAGGGGCACGCCCCGTGGGCGCCCTCTCAAGTCGAAACCGACCCAGCCCCGGGCGACGGACCGGAACATGGCATGGGACTCACGCCGTGGCCCCCGGCCGATCTCGGTTGCCTGCAGCGGAAGGGCGACCACAAGGGTCGCCCCTACGAACGGGAAGCTGCCGCAGGGGAGAATCCTGGCCCTGCTCTTGTTGCGGACACCGGATCAACCCGGCAAAATGACATCAGCCGAATGGGTCAATCAACAGGAGATTCCGACAATGAACGTCAAGGTGGGTAGCTGCCCGGATTCCTGGGGCGTGTGGTTCGGGGAGGATCCGAAGCAGATCCCCTGGCGGAGGTTTCTCGACGAGGTGGCGGAGGCCGGCTATGAGTGGATCGAACTGGGTCCATACGGTTATTTTCCGCAAGACCTCAACGTCTTGCGCCGGCAATTAAGCCGGCGGAATCTGAAGGTCTCGGGCACTTTTCTCATGGCTCATCTCGAAGACCCGGAAGCCTGGCCGGGCCTGGAGTCGCAGCTCTTGGAAGTCGGAGAGCTGCTGGCGGGGCTGGGAGCGGAGTTTCTTGTCTTGATCGATGACCTGCACACGGATTGGTTCACCGGCGAACGAATCAAACCCGAACGATTGGATGATGACGCGTGGAAACGCCTGATCGACGCCACCCACCGGGCGGCAATCATTGCGCGGGAAAAATTCGATCTCCAATTGGTCTATCATTCCAGCCCCGATTCCCACGTTGCCTTTGAAGATCAGATCGAGAAGCTGCTGGAAGATACCGACCCCGAGGTGATCTCCCTGGGTCAGGACGTCGGCCATTTGGCCTACCGCGGCGTGGATCCGGTCGCCTTCGTGCGCAAGCATCACGAGAGGATTCCCTACCTTCATCTCAAGAGCGTGGACCCTGAACTTCGCAAGCAGGTGGTGGCTGACGAAATAGCGTTCATCCATGCCGTCGCCATGGGCATGTTCTGTGAACTCTCAAAGGGAATAGTGGATTACATTGCCCTTCGAGATCTGTTGCAGGAAATCGACTATGACGGCTGGGCAATTGTGGAACAAGACATGTATCCCGTCGCGTTCGACAAGCCATTGCCTATCGCCATAAGAAACCGGGAATACTTGAAATCGATTGGAATCGGATAGCGGTTGAATCAGTTTTTGCCAACCCGACGCCTGTTCCCGAAACGGCTGAGCGGTCAATCAAGCCTTCGTGGTCAATCGACGCAACGGCTTTCAAACAATCTAAAAAAGGGGTGCTGATGGAGAACGCAAACAGGTTCCGGGCCAAACTGGACAGTGGGCAGATCCCGCTTGGCTGCGGAGTGACCTTTTCGGATCCCACCGTGACCGAGTTGCTCTCCCAGACACTCGATTTTGCCTTCATCGACATGGAGCACAATGGCCATACCCTGGAAACCGTTCAGGCGCACATCATGGCCACGAAGGGTACCGATGCCGCGGCATTGGTGCGTGTGGCATGGAATGACGCCGTCTTGATCAAACCGGTGTTGGACATCGGGGCAGACGGAGTCGTGGTGCCGCTCGTCCGCTCGGTCGAAGACGTTCAGCTCGCCGTCTCTGCATGCCTGTACCCTCCGGAAGGAGAGCGGGGATTCGGTCCACGACGCCCGATTCGATACGGTCGCATCGGGGACGCGGAGTACTGCCGGCGAGCCAACCGGGAGATTATTTGCATCGTGCAAATCGAGCACATCGACGCGGTCAACGTCATCGATGAAATCGTTCGCGTGCCGGGACTCGCCGCGATCATGATTGGAGTCAACGATTTGGCCGGCTCCATGGGACATATGGGAAATCCTCAACACCCGGAGGTGCAGAGCGCCGTTGAAACGGTCGTGACCACGGCGCATCAAGCCGGGGTCTATCCCGGCATCGGTCTGGCCGATGATCCTGAAGCGCTCATGGAGTGGACGGAAAAGGGGATCCAATGGGTGCTCATGGGAGTGGATTGGGCGCACCTGGCGCGCGCGATCGACACCTCGGCCGCCCGCCTGAGAGGGCATGCCGGTCAGAGGTAACGGTTAGGAGCTCCCCCACCGGCCCCGGTCCGGCGAAATCCTGCGAGAAAAGGAGTGGGGGTTTTCCTACCCCCACTCCGACGGGGGGACTAAAAGTCCCCCCTCCGGGTGCCCCATGTTTTCTCAGAAGCTCAACTAATTCCCAAGCCTCTCCAGGAGGAGGCGAGCCTCCTTGTGGTCCGGATTCAGCTTGAGCAACTGCTGAAGGAATTGTCTTGCCGATGCACGCTCGCCTTTCAACGAGTGCACCATTGCCAAGGTCAAGAGAGTTTCTTCGGATTGTGGGTTCAGGGACAACGCCTGGCGCAGAGACTCGATGGATTTCTCCAGATCACCGGCTTGAGCCCGGACACGACCGAGATTCAGGAAGGTCGCCTCTGCGGCAATACCCTTTTCGACTGCGTCCTCCAGCACTACAATAGCGCGCTCGAAAGCGCCCTGCCGGGCTGCCACGATTGAAACCGCGTTGTAGGCGGTTTCGTTGTTCGGGTCCAAATTCAGTAACCGCCCGAAGGCTTCTTCGGCCTGGGACAACCGGTTCTGCATGGCGTAAAGATTTCCAAGGTCCAGATGTGCCGGAGCGAATCTTGGAGAAACCGCCAAGGTGCGCTGGATCGCCGCAAAGGCTTTGTCCCACTCCTGGTCGCGCAAGTACATTTGGGCCAGGTGATAGTGGGAAAAGACGGCAATCGGAAACAGCTCGGTTGCTCTTTCGAAGTACCGGATCGCCTCTTGTTTCTTTCCGGCGCCGGCAGCCAGGACGCCCAGCCCGTGAAGTGCCGGAACATAATCCGGAAATCGCTCCAGCACTTGAGTGAAGTACGATTTGCCGCGTTCTTGCTCTCCCCGATTGGCGTAGATCAGAGCCAGATTGCTCAAAGGCAGCAACTGGCCCGGCCGCCCTTCCAGCGAGCGCTCGTAAGCGGCCACAGCCCGATCGATTTTTCCCGAAACTTCATAACCTTTCCCCAGCAGGGCGAAGGCCTCGATCCGGTAGCGGCCGCCGGCCCGCTTCAGGTACTGCTCCAACAGCCCCATTCCGGTTTCCAACTGTTTGGGCCGCTCGCTCAGCTCAGTCGGAGTCGCATCCAAGAAGGCCGCCCCCATAAAGAACAGGTTCTCGGTTTCGGACAGTGATGAGTGGGAAGGTTCCAGTTCGTAGAGGGTGTTCTGACCCAGATCGGCGGGCACTTCTCCTCTGGAGTGGATACCGATTCTATGGTTGGTGAAAACGATGTGACGGGTGCGTTGATTTCCTCTCCTAAGCTCCTCGAACGAAATGTCGGGACTGTCGCCGGCCGGGTCTCCGGAGGGCATGTGGCAATGGGCGCAGTCCCCCTCGAGTTCGACAGGCTTGTGGGTGCCGGCGAGCTCACCGGAGACATGGCAGGACAGGCAGCGGGCGCGGTAGTAGTCGGCGCTCTCTTCGTGAGAGACCTTCACGTGGGGATCATGGCAGGTGGTGCAGGTCATGGCGCCGCCGCTGGCCTGAAAGCACTTCGATTCCTCCATCAGATCGCCATGCTGCTTCACCATGTCGAATTGCTTGCTCTTGTCGTCCACGCCGCGAAGCTTGAAGCGGACTGCGTAATCGGAGAACGTTTCTCCCGGCCGGTAAGAGAAGGTTTCCCGGCCCGGAACGATGACTCGGGTGGCCACGCTGTAGACGTTGGTCTCCAGGTGGCATTGGTAACAGAGGTCCCTCTGAGCCTGCTTCGAATCCAGCCCGGGGTGGTAAATCGCCTTCTTGACCTCTTCCTCGGGAGCTTTCTCCAAGACCAGGCGGACATGTTCGCTGCCCGGTCCGTGACAACGCTCGCAACCGATGCCGGCCGGAAGGGGATTGGGGAAATAGACCTCGTCCTCGGACCTTTGCGGGATGAGCCGGGGGTAGGATGTGTGACAAAAGAAGCACCCCTGGGGAATGGGACGGGTGAAGTCGAGATGGTCCGCGACGTCGTAGCCGGGAGACATGCCCCAGCGTTGCTCCTGCGTGTACCAGGTGACGGGCAACTTGGTGATCACGCCATTGGGATGATGATGAAAATAGGAGCGGGCATGATCGCCTGAACCCAGGATGTAGGTGATCTCCTCCTCGTGAACGTGAACGGGCTCGCCCATCTTGTTCTTGAGGCTGCGGCGCTGAAAAAAGCGCCCGTCGCGCTCGAGCATGGTGAAATAAAAGCCGGACTTCTCGTGGAAAAAACTGTTGTTTTTTCCGTAGTCCTCGATCGTGTTCGCAGGGGCGGGGCGGGAGAACGAGCGTGCCATTGCCACACTGCCGTAGGAGTCGGTGATTTCCCCGTGACAACTGGCGCACGTCTGTTGCCCGACATAGCCTTCGGCGTGACGAGGCTCGGCTCTGGAGAGAGGCGTCGTCTGCGCGGTCGAACCCTGTGGAAAGAGCGCCAGAAGCACCGCCGGAAATACCAGGATGGCCCACCCGGCGACGCCGGTTCCGATCAGGATTTTATTGGACACCTGTTTGTCATTGAATCTTGAATCGATCGCGGGTTACGGCCGATTCTCTGGAAATGCCGTCGCGTACGGTCACTCGCAGCGAATAGTCCCCGAGCGGGAGTCCCTCCAAGTCAAGATTTCGAACGAAAACCGAACGCTCCGGTGAGAAATAGGCAAGATTTCGGCCGGCGATTTCGGAAACGGTTTTGACGGTTTTCCCGTTCCTGCTGATTTCGTAGACAATCTCAGGGTCCGGTCTGGCCAGGGCCTGATCGACCTGCAGGTTGTACACCTGAAGATAAACCGGCAGCGAAGCGTCAGAGAAAAACGTACGACTGACGCTGGGGATCACTTTCAGGTCACCGAGCACGAACATCTGGATCGTATCCGGCACCGCATGAAGCCTCTGAATCGACTGGGCCAGAATCAGAGAGGACGCAAGTTGTTTTTCGTCATATCTGGGGGCCGGTATACGAGTCTCTGTCGAACCCATCTTTTCACCGTGCAAATCTTCCAGGATCAGAGTCAGCTTGTAGACGCCGGCCGGGACCGCTATCTGATTCTGATAAATGGACCGTTCCGTCAAGCTGGATTTGAATTCTTCGGCTTCGTAATCAATGGCCAGTTCCTGCTCGAACTCGGTCAGCATGCGGCCGCCCACATTCAGCACGCGTCCATAGAGTCTGAGGTGGCTCTGCCGGATGCCGGATACCTCCTTGAATGTCAGATCCTGATTGCGCACCTCGACGGTAATGGCAATCAGCACCCTGGCATCGTCCAACTTGATCGCGTTGCTGGTCAGGTCGAACGGCAGGCTGTGATACAAGATTCTGCTGTCGACCAGCTTTTGGAGGTCCTTGTAGCGAATATCGGGAGCCTTCTGAACATCGAAGTAGCGCGCCATGCGAGCGAAAGGACGATCTTTTGCGCGCATGCCTGTGATCCCCTGAATAAAGGGGTTGTGGGCATTGGATGGAGTGAAATAAGGGCGCTCGGACTTGTCCATCATCCCGAGTTGTTCCGCCAGGGTCAGTCCGCCTTCGCTGTGCAGGAGCGCATCTTTCTCCTCCATGCCCATCGCCAGGCGGTATTCACCGGTCCCTGACTGGTCGACAAATTCCAACTCGACATCGGACCCGATCCCTGGAATGTGGCGATAAATCCAGCGCTCGAAGGGATACGTCGTCGTCGTACCTCCGCCCTCGTAAGTCAGCCTTTCATAGCGGCCGCCCGAGGGACGCATTTCCCGGTCGTCAGGCGGACCCCAGAGGATGTAGGTCCTGCCGCGATCTGTTCTCCACCCGGCCTTGGCGCTGAAGAAATGGTCATTGGCGTAGGCAATGCGACGGTAATGCTCTTCCTTGTATTCGTTGATGGCCGTTCTCATGTCCGGGTCGCGCCGGCGCCAGAACTGCTCGATGAACTGCTCCTTCTCGTCCATGGTGCGCAGGCCGTTGAACACGCCCCGCTCTTCATCGGTGATGATGTAGACGACGTCCTCCCTGAGCCATTTCTTGTAGTAGTCCTCCTGCTCTTCCTGGAGAACGGCCCTGTCGTCCCGCTTCTTTTCTTTGGCCTGGACCGGGAGCAGAACCAGAAACAAGGAGAGCAGAAGGAACCTGCCGCTTACGGGAGAACCTGAGAAGGTTCTTGACATCAGCACCTCGGAGAACCTGACCCTGACCGACGGTCGATTGGTTCTATTATACCCTCCGCCCGGTTCCGTACAACAAACGCGGGCGGCCCGGTCTGAGTAAGTCGTTCCTCTCAGCTTTTCAGGTGTTCACGTGCGCGCCTCATCTTGAGCACTTTTTTGGCAAACAGGTATCATCGGGGCAATGCTGCCGCTTTGGACCTTGAGTCTGGTTTTCATCGCGGCCGCGGCCCCGGAATCGCCTCCCCCGACCCAATTGGCCGAACGGTTGCTGGCGGCTTTCGAGCCCCGTGATCGTCAACGGCTGCTTGAAACCTACCGGGAAGCTCTGGCAAACCCGGCGGATGGCGAACTCAATGGCCGGCTGGCCATGCTTCTGCACGGGTTCGGACAATATGAGCTCGCTTCCACATTTTACCGTCGCGTCGGGTCCATCGAACCGTCCAATTTCCGCTGGCCATACTATTTGGGGGTTGCGATGACCGCGACCGGCCGGGAGGCAGAAGCGATTCCTGCTCTTCGGAGAGCCGTCGAACTGGCCCCGGACTATCTTCCGGCTCAGCTGAGACTGGGCAAACTGCTTCGGACGGCGGGCGACTGGGATGAGAGCGGAAAAGTTTATCGCGAGGTGGTCGAGCGGCATCCCGATAGTGCCCGCGCCCATTACGGACTTGGCCGGGTTCAGTTCGCTCGGGGCGAGACTCAGGCAGCCTTGAAGAGTTACCGGGCCGCTTCCCGGTTGGCGCCCGATTTCGGGGCCGCCCATTATGGGCTCGGCACCGTGTACCGCAGCCTGGGGGAAGAAGAGAAGGCGCGCCGGCATCTGCTCCTTTTTCAGCGGACTCAGGAGAATCCGCCTCCCTTGGCGGACCCTCTGTTGGATTCGCTCCGCCGGCTTCAATCAAAAGCGGAATACCACTACCTGCGAGGGTTGGGATTTCAGCGGAGAGCGCAATTCTCCGAAGCCCTTGGCGAATTCGAGAGGGCCCTGAAGGAAGACCCCCGGCATGCCGGCGCACACGCCAACCTGTTTTTCAGCTTTCTCACCCTGGGAGACCTGGTCAAAGCGGAGGAACATTATCAAGCAGCGCACAGGCTCGATCCCCGGCTTCACGAAATCCACCACAATCTGGGCATTCTACGAACGCTTCAGAAGCGCGACTGGGAAGCGGAGGAAGCTTTCCGGCAAGCCCTGGAACTCAATCCCTTTCGGGCCGATTCGCATTACCTCTTGGGCGCCCATCTGGACAACGCCGGACAGGCCGGAGAGGCGGAAAAACACTTCCGGCTGGCCATCGAGAATCGGTCGCAATTCACGGATGCCCATTTTCAGTTGGGGTTGCTGCTTCAGAAACAAGGGAGGGATGAGGAAGCGGTCGGTCACTTCCTGAAGACCCTGACGTTGGACGATGAGAGGACTCCGGTGCGCCTTTACGTCCTGGCCCACAGCTACGCCCGTCTCGGAAAAACTGATAAAGCCATCGAGACTGCCGTCAAGGCCCGGGAGAAGGCATTTTCCGTGGGGAAGCGTGAACTGGCGGCCGATGTCGGGAAGTTCCTGCGAAGGTTGCGGCAGGCAGGCAAACGCCCATGAGAGAGGTGGCTGTCTTTCCGGCCCGGGGGTCCTCCCCACGGCCCGCCGGCCGGCTGCTGGCCGCACTTCTCTGGGGAGCCTCGGCCTGGCCATCTCTCGGGGCGCAAGACCCGTCGATTCCAACTCCGCTTTTCTCGGAGGTGGCTTCCCGGGCGGGCCTGGATTTCAAGCACTTCAACGGGGCCGGCGGCAGGTTTTACCTGCCTGAAATCGTGGGCTCCGGAGCCGCCCTGTTGGACTACGACGGCGACGGCGACCTGGACGTCTACCTGGTGCAGGGCACGATGCTGGAACCGGGCGAGCGTCCGTCCCAATCCTGGTTTGCTCCAGACCCCGGGTGGAGGCCGGGGCACCGGTTGTATCGAAACGAGCTGATCCCGGGGGGAAGTCTCAAGTTCAGGGAGGTGACCACCGAGACTGGACTCGACTCGGTCAGCTACGGGATGGGGGCGGCGGTCGGGGACTACGACAACGATGGAGATCTTGACCTGTACCTGACCAACTACGGACCCAACGTCTTGTATCGCAACAACGGAGACGCGACCTTCACCCCAATGGAGGGAATGGGAGCCGACGATTCGCGTTGGACCACCAGCGCCGCCTTTCTGGACTACGATCGCGACGGCGACCTTGATTTGTTCCTGACCAACTACGTCGGGTTCACCGTCACGGGAAACCAGGTCTGCAGGACCGCCGGCGCCAGGGATTACTGTTTGCCCACCGTTTATTCCCCACTGCCCGACCGGTTCTTTCGCAACGAGGGCGGGCGCCGGTTTGTCGACGTGACGGAGCAGGCGGGACTGGCGGCCGCGTTCGGCAATGGATTGGGCGTCGTATGCGCGGATTTCAACGTGGACGGGTGGCCGGATATCTACGTCGCCAATGACAAGACTCCCAATCAACTCTGGCTCAACCGGGGAAACGGGAGCTTTGAAGAGGCGGGGTTGTTCTCGGGGACGGCGTTCAACGCCGATGGCAGTGCCGAAGCCAGCATGGGGGTCACGGCCGCCGACTTCAACAACGACGGCAGCGAAGACCTCTTCATGACTCATCTGACGGAAGAGACCCACACGCTCTATCTGAATGATGGCGCCGGCGGTTTTGCTGATCAAACCAGCCGTTTCGGATTGACCCGGGTCCACAATTACACCGGTTTCGGCACCCGGTGGTTCGACTACGACAATGACGGGCACCTGGACCTGTTCATGGCCAACGGCGCGGTGCGAATGACGCGGCTGGCCGAACCGGCCGACTACGCTTACGATCAGATCAACCAACTG
>JAJDTT010000240.1 GCA_022827025.1 Acidobacteriota bacterium | reverse complement strand
CCTTGTGGGTCATCGCCAAGAGATTCGGAGTGTCCACGAGCCAGCTCCAGCGAGCCAACGGCATTCGGCGGCGTGATCGCATCCACCCGGGACAGACCCTGCGCATCCCGCAGTAGGTCCCGGGACGATTGCCCTGCTCTGACCCCATTCAGCCGGCAACGCCGGTCTTCTGCCTCTCGGAATCGTAACTGAAGACCGGTTCGCCCCCGCCGGGAGCCGCTTCCGCCAGAACCCGGGCGCCTTCGGTCAGTGAGCCGGAGACGATGAGCCGCGCCAGGGGATTCTCGATCCGCCGCTGGATGGCCCGCTTCAGCGGGCGGGCCCCATAGACGGGATCGTAGCCCTCCCGCACCAGTTGCATCCTGAGCTCGCCGCTCAGCTCCAGCGTCATCCGGCGCTCCTTCAGGCGTTGCCTCAAGAGGTCCAACTGAATCTCCACGATCTGTTTCAGATGTTCCTGAGACAGGGCGTGGAAGACGATCCGGTCGTCGATTCGATTCAGGAACTCGGGACGGAAGTGCCGGGCCAGTTTCCGGATCACGGCCCGCTTCATCCTCTCGAATTCGGTTCCGTCGAAGGCTCCCCGGTAATCCAGGATGTCGGCGCTGCCCAGGTTCGAGGTCATGATGATGATGCAGTTCTTGAAATCCACCGTCCTGCCCTTGCCGTCGGTGAGGCGGCCGTCGTCCAGGATCTGGAGCAGGAGGTTGAAGACGTCGAAGTGGGCCTTCTCGATCTCGTCGAAGAGGAGCACGGAGTAGGGTCTTCGCCGCACCGCCTCGCTCAGTTGACCCCCCTCCTCGTGTCCCACGTAGCCGGGAGGAGCGCCGATCAGCCGCGCCACCGTGTGCTTCTCCTGGTATTCCGACATGTCGATGCGGATCATGGCCTGCTCGTCGTCGAAGAGAGCCTCGGCCAGGGCTCTCCCCAGCTCCGTCTTTCCGACTCCCGTCGGACCCAGGAAAAGGAAGCTGCCGATGGGGCGGGCGGGATCCTTGAGTCCGGCCCGGGAACGGATGACGGCCTCCGAGACGGCCCGAATCGCTTCGTCCTGACCGACGACTCTCCGGTGGAGCGTCTCGTCCAGGTTCAGGAGCCGCTCCATTTCGCCCTCCATGAGCCTGGAGACCGGGATGCCGGTCCAACGGCTGACCACGTCGGCGATGTCTTCCTCGCCCACGTCCTCCTTCAACAGAGGCGCCGTTCCCTGCTTGCGGTCCAGCCTCTGCTGCTCGGATTCCAGCTTCCGTTCCAGGGACGCCAGGGTTCCGTACTTGAGCTCGGCCGCCTGATTCAGGTCGTATTCCCGTTCCGATTGTTCGATCCGGATCTTGGTCTCCTCGATCTGCTCTCGGAGTGTTCGCAGTTGCCGGACTCCCTCCTGTTCGGACTGCCATTGCGCCTTGAGCGCGGTGGCCCTGCCCCGTTCCTCGGCCAATTCCTTCTCGATCCGGTCCAGCCGGTCCCGGGAGCCCTTGTCCTTCTCCTTGCGCAACGCCTCCCTTTCGATCTCCAGTTGCATCACCCGCCGCCGGGTCTCGTCCAGCTCGGTGGGCATGGAATCCATTTCGGTCCGCAGCTTGGCTGCGGCTTCATCCATCAGGTCGATGGCCTTGTCGGGCAGGAAACGGTCCGGAATGTAGCGGTTCGACAGGACGGCCGCCGCCACCAGCGCGGCGTCCCTGATGTGGACGCCGTGGTGGACCTCATAGCGTTCCTTCAGGCCTCTCAGTATCGAAATCGTGTCCTCGACCGAAGGCTGGTCCACCAGGACCGGCTGGAACCGCCGCTCCAGCGCGCTGTCCTTTTCCACGTGTTTCCGGTATTCGTCCACGGTGGTGGCGCCGATACAGTGGAGCTCGCCCCGGGCCAGCATCGGTTTGAGCAGGTTTCCCGCATCCATCGCCCCTTCGACCCGGCCCGCTCCCACCACGGTGTGGAGCTCGTCGATGAAGAGGATGACTTCCCCTTCCTGTTCCTGGACCGCCTTCAGAACGGCCTTGAGGCGCTCCTCGAATTCGCCCCGGTACTTGGCGCCGGCGATCAGGGATCCCATGTCCAGCGAGACGACCCGGCGGCGCTTCAGGCCCTCGGGCACGTCGCCCCGGACGATGCGCTGGGCCAAGCCCTCCGCGATGGCCGTCTTGCCGACGCCCGGATCGCCGATCAGGACCGGGTTGTTCTTGGTCCTGCGGGACAGGACCTGCATCAGCCGCCGGATTTCGTAGTCTCTCCCGATCACCGGGTCGAGCTTGCCCGCGGTGGCCAGTTGGGTCAGGTCCCGGCCGTATCGCTCCAGGGCCTCGTAGGTCGCCTCGGGATGGGGGGAGGTCACCCGCTGGCTCCCGCGGACCTCCCGCAGGGTCTGCATCAGGCGCTCCCGGGTGATTCCTTCCGCCTTCAGGAGGCGTCCGGCAGCGCCCGTGTCCGCCACCATCGCCAGCAACAGGTGCTCGACGGAAACGTACTCGTCCTTGAGCTGTTTCGCTTCCTCCTGCGCTCTGCTCAAGAGGCGCGTCAGGCGAGGTGCGGCGTAGACCTGGCCGGCAGCGGCAGCGGGTCCGCTCACCTGGGCGCGGCCGCGCAAATCCTGATGCAGCCTCCGGGTCAGTCGGCCGGGGTCCAGGTCCGCCTTGTTCAGGATGGATGCCGCCAGCCCTTGCTCCTGCTCCAGCAGGGCGGCCAGAAGATGCTCCACGTCCACCTGTTGGTGACCGAGGCTCCCGGCCGCGGCCTCAGCCCGGGTCAGACCTTCGCGAACGCTTTCGGTCAGTCGATTCAGTTCCATGTTCCGGTCCTCCGCCGTCCGGTCTCCCCTCCTTATAGGATCGGCCCTCGGGCGCCGCAAGGGAGCGCGGACCTTCGTGGAGATTCCCGTTTCCCGGTGACGCCGGATGACGGCTCCGCGGTTGGGATCTTCGGCCGGCCCCCGGTTTCTCGCACCCGCCCGCCGTAGTAGACTGCGCCTGTTCTACGCGAGGCCCGGTATGGCGGAGAAGGAACGCGAAGGAAGGTTTCAGGTCACCGATCGGCGAAGCTGGCTCGAAGATGAATCGGTCATCGAAGGGTCGCAGATCCCGGAGAACCGGTATCCCTCATACGTGGAGGAATTGAAGGCCCGGACCGAGCTGGCCGAACGGAAGCTGAAGCAGAGGCTCGAGCAGCTCGAGTCCGACAACGACGCGCTTCGCCGGCGTCTCGAACGGACCCTGGAACAACGCCTGAACCGGTTCAAGATGGATCTCCTGCTCCGGTTCCTGGAGGTGGCGGACAACCTGGAGCGGGCCCTGGAGGCGGCGGAGAGCGGTTCCGACCCGCAAGAGCTCCGTAAAGGCGTGGAGTTGAATCTCCGGCTCTTCCTGGACCGGCTCAGGGAGGCGGGAATCGAGCCCATCCAGGTGTTGAACCAACCCTTCGACCCCCATCTGACGGAAGCCGTGGGGCTCATTCCGGTCACCGACGCGGCGCTGGATCAACGGGTCGTCGAGGTGGTTCAGAGGGGCTATCGGTACGGGGACCGGCTCCTGCGTCCTGCGAGAGCTCGGGTCGGACGGCTGGTCGACGCCGCATCCGGCGGCGAGTCCGATTCCGGCGCGAAACAGGAATGAGGGTTCCCCGGAATCGGTCCGAGACGTCGGTCAGCGGGCAAGTCTTGCCTGCTGCTGCAGCCGCTGGGAAGACACCCCCTTGAAGGCATGGCAGAGGGCGACGGCCAGGGCGTCGGCCGCGTCTTTGGGCCGGGGGAGTTCCTTGAGCCTGAGCAGGATCCGAACCATGGTCTGAACCTCTTCCTTGGTCGCCCGCCCGGAGACCGAGATCGATTTCTTGACCTCCCGCGGGGAGTACTCGAACAGCGGAATCTCCAGTTCCGCGGCGGCCAGCAGGACCACTCCCCGGGCGTGCCCCAACTGGAGAGCGCTGCGGGCATTGACTGCATGAAAGACGGATTCCACGGCCGCCACACTTGGAGCGTGACGGCGGAGCACGCCGCCAAGTTCGTGGTAGATGGTCTTGAGCCGTTGCTCGAAGGGAGTCTCCAGCCTGCGGTCATGACAGCGGATCGCACCGTACTCGATGCAACGGCAGTGATTCCCAAGGACCGAGATGATCCCGTAGCCGGTGATGCGGCTACCCGGATCGATGCCCATGACGATGGTGGGGGAGGGTTGACCCATCAGGTCCGGAGAAGCGCCTCCATCTCCTGCTCGTCGATGTCGAAGTTGGCGTAGACATGCTGGACGTCGTCGTGGTCTTCGAGGGCGTCCATCAGCTTCAGCATCTTTCCCGCCACCTTGCCTTCCATCCTGAGGGAATTCTGGGGGAGCATGGTGATCTGACTCGACTCGGTGGGGATGTTGGACGCTTCCAGTTCCTGCCGCACCTGCTCGAAGTTTTCGAAGGGGGTGTAGACGGCCAGGGTGTCGCCCTCGGTCTGGAGATCGTCGGCCCCGGCGTCCAGCACCACCTCCAAGAGCGTTTCTTCCGAGACCGAGTCGCTGGGAACGCCGAAGTATCCCCGCTTCTCGAACATCCATAGAACGCTGCCCGTCTCTCCCAGACTCCCGCCGTTCTTGGAAAAGATGTGCCGGATCTCGGCCACGGTCCGGTTCCTGTTGTCGGTCAGGGTCTCGATCAGAACCGCCACGCCGCCGGGTCCGTAGCCCTCATAGGTCACGGCGTCGAAGCTCTGGCCCGGGAGTTCGCCCGTCCCCTTCATGACGGCCCGTTCTATGTTGTCGTGGGGCATATTGGCCGCTTTGGCCGTCTGAATCGCCGTGCGCAGCCGCGGATTGGCGTCCGGATCTCCGCCGCCCGTACGGGCCGCCACGGTGATTTCCCGGATCATCTTGCTGAACATTTTGCCCCTCTTGGCGTCCACGACGGCCTTCTTGTGCCGGATGGAATGCCACTTGGAATGTCCTGACATGGCCGGATCTCCTGATGGTGACTGGCGGCTATTGTAACACGGCGTCTCTCCAGGCCAGAGTCCGCAACCACCGGACCTTCTCCCGCGGCGCCAGCAACCGGAACTGACCGGGCGTCACCCCGCTGATCCCACGCCATGTCCCGGTGGCTGACCAGGTCATCGTCTGGTTCGAACCGAAGAGGGCACCCACAAGGGGTGCCCCTACGGGATTCCAATTGGCGGCTCGACCCATTCCATTAGCCAGATGTTCATATTCTCCTGGTATCAAACAATTGAGGTGTTTCCACCTCTATTATTGGGGGAAACTCCTGGTAACGGCGGACGGTAAGGGGACCGAAGAGGTTATGACCAAGTATCGTTTCGTGGTCCAGTATCGCTCCGACGGTTATTCCGGGTGGCAGGTCCAGAAGAATCGTCCCACCATCGGCGGCGCCATCGAATCCGCTCTGGCCCGGATCACGGGCGAAACCGTCTCCGTCGTGGGCGCCGGAAGAACCGACGCCGGGGTGCATGCGCTGGGCCAGGTGGCGCACTTCAGACTCTGTCGTACCCGGCCGGCCGACCGCCTGCTGAAATCTCTCAACGGCGTGCTCCCCTCCCAGATTCGGGTGCTCCGGTTGAGCGTGGCTTCCGGCGCCTTTCATGCCCAGAAGGACGCGAAGCGGAAACGCTACATCTATCGTCTTTACAACGGACCCGTGCTCTCTCCGTTTTTGGAGGGAAGGGTGCTGCAGGTCTACCGCCCTCTCTCCCTGGAGGCGATGCAACAGGCGTCGGAACTGATCGCCGGCACCCGTGATTTCAGCGGCTTCACGGCCTCGGCGTCCCAGGTGAAGAACCGCGTCCGAACCGTTTTCGTTTCCCGTTGGCGACGGAAAGGAAGGCACTTTTCCTATCGAATCGAGGGGGACGGCTTTCTCCATCACATGGTCCGGAACCTCGTGGGCACCATGATCCAGATTGGACACGGTCGAAGGCCGGCGGCGGACATGGTCACGATTCTGGAATCCGGGGACCGGCGCCTGGCCGGGCCCACGGCCCCCGCTCACGGCCTGTTCCTGGCGCGGGTGTGGTACCGGAATTGAAAGTTCCGGCAACCGCTCGGCCCATCCGGGAACGCTCCAAATTGTGGTAGATTTACCTCACCGCAATGACTCCCCCCTTTGAGAACTTCACCGGTATCGTCGAGCCTGGAAGCCTGGAAGCGCGGCTGCTGGCCCGACTCGATCCTCACAAGTTGCCCCGCCACGTGGCCATCATCATGGACGGAAACGGCCGCTGGGCCCGGCAGCGGGGCCTTCCCCGGGTCAAGGGGCACAGCGCCGGGATCAAGGCGGTTCGGGCTACGGTCGAGACCAGCGTCCGGCTCGACATCCCGGTGCTGACCCTCTACGCCTTCTCGGTGGAGAACTGGAAGCGGCCCATGAGCGAAGTCAATACCCTGATGGAGCTGCTGAAGGAATACCTGCGGAAGGAGTTGCCGGAAATCCAGGAAAACGACATTCGTTTCCACGCCATCGGGCGGATCCACGAGCTTCCCCGCTCGGTCCGGAGGGAGTTGCGGCACGTGGAGCAGGAGTCCCGATTCAACCGGGGGATGAAAATGGTTCTGGCGCTGAACTACAGCGGCCGGGCCGAACTGGTGGACGCCTTCAATTCGCTGCTCCTGCAGGGGAGGACCCGGCGGGTGAGTGAGACGGAGGTGCAGCGGAGCCTCTATACCGGCGACCTTCCCGATCCGGATCTCCTGGTCCGCACCAGTGGAGAGATGCGAATCAGCAACTTCCTGCTCTGGCAGATTGCGTATTCCGAGATCTACGTCACCGACGTGCTCTGGCCCGACTTCCGGTCCCATCACCTGCTGGAGTCGATCCTGGCCTACCAGAAGCGGGAGCGCCGGTACGGGGGAATCCGTTCCCGTTCCCTGCAAGGCGCCAGATGATCCGCCGCACCCTCAGCGTCGTCGTGCTGGCGCCGCTGGTCCTCGTGATCATCGTTCTGGCGCCCGCCCCGGTGTTCCTGGCGTTCCTGGATCTGATCCTCCTGATCGCAATCCTGGAACTGTTTCAGCTCCTGGCGCCCTTGGGAGCGAGGAAGCCCGTTCCGGCGATCGTCGCGTGCCTGATTCTTCCCTGGGTGTGGAATCAGGGAGGCGGCGCGGTGGTGGTCTACTTGCTGGGGGCCTGCCTTTGCCTGCTCACCGCGCATCTCTACCGGGTCGTCAACCACCGGGACGCCCTGGCTTCGGCTTCGGCCAGTCTCATGGCGCTCCTCTATCTGGGGCTGCCCGTGTCGCTGCTGGCCGGGTACCAGACCCGATCCGGCGAGTTGCTCATGATCCTGGCCATCGTCTGGTCCTGCGACATCGCGGCATATCTCGTCGGGTCGCGCTGGGGACGCCACCGCATCACTCCCCGGCTGAGCCCGGCAAAGTCCCTGGAGGGATTCGCCGCCGGTCTCGCCGCCGCGCTGGCGGTGGCCCTGCTGGTGGGATACGGCCTGCTGGGCCGGTCCGATTGGGGATTGTTGTCCCTGGTGGGCGTTGCGGTGGGGTCGGCCGCCATCCTGGGAGATCTCTTCGAGTCCCTCCTCAAGCGTGCCGTCGGCGCCAAGGACAGCGGTTCCCTGATCCCGGGACACGGGGGACTCTTGGACCGGATCGACAGTCTGGTCTTCGCTTTCCCCGTCTATCACTGCCTGTCTTTTCTGCTAGGATGATGCGCCGAGGCGGCTGCCGCGGGCGTTTCTTGGCGCCGGACAGCCCGCGTCGATTTTCGCCCTGGACTGTTTTTCGCGGCCAAGGAGCCTGCGCGGCAGAACTTGCTCTACTGCGAAAGCGCAGACTCCAGGAGCCTTCAGCGCCTCGCTCGATCGCGTGACGAATCCCGGACGAAGATGAAAAAGATATCGGTTCTGGGCTCTACGGGTTCCGTTGGACGCAGCACGCTGAGTCTGGCCGGCCTGAACCCGGACCGGTTCCGGATCGTGGGCCTGGCGGCGCGACGAAACGCCGCCCGACTCCTGGAACAGGCCCAAAAATACTCTCCGCTCGCCGTCGCCCTTCATGATCGGGAGCAGGCGGCATGGCTCCGGCAGCAACTTCCCGGGACTCCGGTCCTGGAGGGACAGGAGGGAGTGTCCAGGCTGGCTGCCGAAGTGGAAGCGGAAATCGTGGTGGCGGCCATTACCGGTGCGGCGGGTCTGATTCCCACCCTGGCCGCCATCCAGGCGGGCCGGGACGTGGCTCTGGCCAACAAAGAGACGTTGGTGATGGCGGGGGAGTTGATGATGCGGGAGGTTCGGGACGCGAAGGTCCGCCTGCTGCCCGTCGACAGCGAGCACAGCGCCATTCACCAATGCCTCAACGGAGAGCGGCAGGCCCAGGTCAAGCGGATCCTGCTGACCGCGTCCGGCGGGCCCTTTTTCGGCAAGTCCCTCCGGGAACTGAGTGAGGTGACGGTCCAGGAGGCCTTGAACCATCCGACCTGGAAAATGGGACCCAAGATCACGGTGGACTCGGCCACGCTCATGAACAAGGGGCTGGAGGTGATCGAAGCGCACCATCTCTTCGGCCTGCAGCCGGGGCAGGTGGAAATCGTGATCCATCCCCAATCGATGGTTCACTCCATGGTGGAGTTCGTGGACGGGGCCATCATGGCCCAACTGGGTATCACCGACATGCGGCTCCCGGTCGGATATGCCCTGAGCTACCCGGACCGTTGCAATCTTCCGGTTCCGTCCCTGGATCTCTTCGCTATGCGGCCGTTGGAGTTCCATCCGCCGGACCCCGTAAAATTTCCCTGTTTGCGCTTGGCGGAAGCGGCTCTGCAACAGGGACGGACCACCCCTGCGGCCCTCAATGCCGCCAACGAAGTGGCCGTCGGACTCTTTTTGGAAGGACGAATTCCTTTTCCGGACATCCCCGCCGTTATCGAGGGAGTCCTGGACCGGCATCGGCCGCGAGATCCCGAATCTCTGGAAGTCGTGCTGGAGGTGGACCGGAGGTCGCGCCTGGAGGCCCACGATCTGGCCGTGACCAGGATGTGACCATCTCGGGGCGAGTATGGAGAACCCGCGCGGGTCGAGACACTCTATGAAAGTGCGGGAGTTGAAACGGAAGTCGTTGATGGTTGAGACGGGCGGTCGCGGGGACACCGAATTCCGTCCCTGGAGCCCAAGAGCCTGCGCAGCGGAAATTAATCTGCTCTGCCGCGCAGATTCCTAGTCAGAAAGGCGAGATTCCTTTGCAGTTGATCGAATATTTCGGGACCACTCTGCTGGCCTTCATCTTCGTCCTGGGGGTCATGATCTTCTTCCACGAGTTGGGACACTGCGCGGTTGCCAAATTTCTGCGTATTCGCGTCGATGTGTTCTCACTCGGATTCGGCCCCAGGCTGGTGGGCTTTCGCCGTGGCGAAACCGACTACCGGGTGAGCCTGTTGCCCCTGGGCGGGTACGTCAAGATGGCCGGAGAGAACTACGACGAGTCGTTGACCGGCTCCAGCGACGAGTTCCTGTCCCGCCCCAAACGGCATCGTTTCGCGGTGGCCGTTGCCGGACCGATGATGAACATCGTCCTGGCGATTCTCTTGTCGGCCGCCACCTACACGCTGGGAGTCCGGGTGCTCACCTACCGGTCGGGTCCCGCGGAGGTGGGGGCCGTGACCGCCGGTTCTTCCGCGGAAGCGGCGGGCGTTCAGGTTCGGGATACCATCGTGGCCATCGATGGCGACGAAGTGTCCACCTGGCAGGATGCCGAGATCGCCATCGCCACCAGTCCCGGGCAGAGCCTTCGCCTGACTCTGGACCGGGGAGGGAACCGGATCGACAAACGGGTCCTGGTCACCGCGGCGTCGGACCGGGGCGACGTGGGCACCATCGGCGCGGAGCCCTGGATCCCCTTCCTCATCACCGGAATCATCGAGGGCTCACCAGCGGAAGCTGCGGGCCTGAAACCGGGTGACGAGATCGTCGAAGTGCGGGGAAAGGATGGTTCGGTCAACGAACCCTCCGCGGTCTCGCCGTTCGTTTCGGAACGCGAAGGAGAGCCGTTGGTCTTCAAGCTGCGGCGGGGCGAAGAGTTCCTGGAGGCCACCATTCGGCCGGCGCAGATCGAAGGCCAGGTTCTGATCGGGGTTCAGCGAGGCCCCCCATTCCACGTCGAGAAATATGGAATCGTGGAGTCCCTGGAGAGGTCGATCCGAAGAAACGGAGAACTGGTCCTGTTGATCGGTCACATCATGGGAAAGATCGTGACCGGCAAGGCCTCCCTCCGAAGCATGTCCGGGCCCATCGATATTGCCCGCTTTTCGGGAGCCGCCGCTTCCAGCGGCCTGGTCCCCCTGATGGGCTTCATGGCCCTGATTTCACTTAACCTGGGGATCCTGAATCTCTTCCCAATCCCCGTCCTGGACGGAGGCCTCATCGCCATGTTGGCCGTCGAGGGAATCATCGGCAGGGACCTCAGCCTCAAGGTGAAAGAACGGATCTTTCAGGCCGGATTCATCTTCCTGGTCTTGCTGATGGGTGTGATCCTCTTCAACGACCTCTCCAAGAACCTGCCTTTCTTCGACTGATCGCGATCAGGCGAAGCTGGCGACCGCTTGAGACTCGTCTTCGAAGGTGTCGAATACGGTCAGAAGCTTGGTGATGGCCAGCAGCTCCCGTGTCCTCTTGGTCAGATGGAGCAGTTTGAGCGCTCCTCCCTGGTCGGCAACGTGAGAGTAGGAGCTGACGAGCTCGCCGATCCCGGTGCTGTCCACCGTACGGACATCGGCCAGGTTCATGAGCAGATTCTTCTGACCCGACTTGACCAATCCCCGAATGGTATTCCGAATCAGGGCGCTCTCTTCGCCGATGGTGATCCTTCCCTGGATGTCCAGGATCGTTACGCCGTGCACGTTTCTGGTGTCGATGCTCATGGTTACCTCCTCACGTGGTGTGTTTGAGCCGCTTCTCCATTGTAACTTCAAATCCCCCCTGGGGGAGATTGTGATAGGTCACGTCGTCCATAAACGTATGAACGAAGAAAACCCCGCGGCCCGAGGGTTTCAACAGATTCCCGCTGTCCAGCGGGTCGGGCAGGGAGGACTCGTCAAAGCCACATCCCTGATCTGAAACGGTAATGAGAAGACGGCGGCGATCGATACGGAATCGGACGCCCACCTTCTTGCCTTCATCCTGTTGATTTCCGTGCTGGATGGCATTGGCCACCGATTCGCGGACCGACAAGCAGATCCAATGGCTTGCCTCGTCGTCGAACCCGGCCATTCGAGTGATACTCTCGGAAATTTCCTGAACCAGATCGAGAAACTCGATATTGCTCCCGAAAGACATCTCGAATTCCTTCTGAAATTCCTTCCCCGCCGGTTTACCCGGCAACTCTTGCCGGTCCGTTTCCCGTTGCTCTGAATCGCTCATGGGTGATGGCCCCGCGGTATCCGAACGGTGCTACGTCCCGGCCGATATTGTTGAACTGCTTTCACATACCAAATTATATATACGCCGAATATGATCCCGCGTTTCGCGGATCACGTCTTTGTCCGTCCCGGTCCTGCTCCGCTTTGGAGCGAAGAGGGCGACCACACACACAAGGGTCGCCCCTACGGACGTTTTCAGGCTATTTGCTCAAGGTTTTGGGAGTAGGAACTAATGCGTGTTTTTTCTGGAGTCGACGATCAACGTCACCGGCCCGTCGTTTACCAGCGACAGCGCCATCATGGCTCCGAAGCGGCCCGTTTCGACCACCACGCCAGCCTCCCGAAGCAGCTCGGCGAGTCGCCGGTACTCGGTCCTTGCCGCGGCGGGAGGAGCCGCCCTGCTGAAGCTGGGCCGGTTCCCCTTGCGGCAGTCGCCATAGAGCGTGAACTGGGAGACCAGAAGGATGGCTCCCCCCGCTTGCAGCAGGGAACGGTTCATCCTGCCGGCATCATCCGGAAAGATACGGAGTTGAAGGATCTTCTTCCTGATGAAGGCCAGGTCCCGGTCCGTGTCGCCGGCGCAGACGGCAACCAGAACGGCCACGCCGGGGCCGATCCGGCCCACCGTGCGGCCCTCGACTTCCACCTTGGCCTTCGACACCCGCTGGATCACGACGCGCATGGCGATTCAGTGGATGGTTCGTTCCATTCCTTCGCCCCAACGTTCCCGCAGGACTCTCTCGAAACGCGGCATGAGCAACAGGTGGAAGGTGAACTCTTTATCCGGAAACATGCCCAGGACGGCTCTCTCGGTCCGCCGGACCATCCGCCGGGCTTCGCCCAATGTCAGCCTGGGGTCCTGGTACAGGACGCTGAGCGTCAGATCGACCAGAAAACGCAGGCGCCGGAGTCTCCGGTTCTCCTCCCGAATCAGATCTTCACGATCCGAAGTGGACATTGCGGCTCAGTTTAACAGCCCGCGGTGAAAGTCTCGCGAGCATCGAGACCGTTCCTGCGCCCGCCGGACAAGGCGCGATTCGGGTGCATGTAGGGGCGACCCTTGTGGTCGCCCTCCCGAAACGCAACGCAGTCCGCCGGGATGCAGGGGCGGTCGAATGCCGTGACGACTTTTGCCGCGGGCTGTTAACAGTCCGTGGCGAAAGTCTCGCGCCGGTTCGGGGACGGCCGAGCCTTGAGAGACTGCACAAAAACGATGCAAAATGTAGAAAGTCTCCATTTGACAACCGCTTGAATCGTGTCTTCACAACGTTTTCCACCGGCATTTCCACAAAATCCGTGGACAACCCGTCCAGGCCGAAGTCCCGGTCCCGATAATTGCCCGGGGAGTCGTTTGCAACGCCGGAAAAAAGGGGTAGCTTTAGGGGGCGGTGGGGAACTTCGGAGATCGGAGCTCAATGGGATTTATCGATGACGTGGCAGCAGCGGCTCTGACGAGATTCGCGGAGGATGGTCCGTGAAGGGAAACCGATTCAGAGCCGGATCATCCGCCTTCGGGGCGCCGGACGTGGCTGAACTGGACTACCGCCGGGACATTGGCGAGCCGGGGTCGTACCCCTACACCCGGGGCATCTACCCGAACATGTACCGGGGACGTCTCTGGACCATGCGCCAATTCTCGGGCCATGGCAGCGCCGAAGAAACGAACCGCCGGTACCGTTTCCTCCTGGAGCACGGACAGACCGGCCTCTCCGTCGCTTTCGATCTGCCGACCCTGATGGGCCTGGATTCGGATGATCCCCTCTCGGCCGGCGAAGTCGGAAAATGCGGCGTTGCCGTCGACTCCCTCCGGGACATGGAGGTCCTGTTCGACCGGATCGATCTGGCCCGGGTGAGCACCTCCATGACCATCAACGCTCCCGCGGCCGTCCTCTTGGCCATGTACGTGGTGGCGGCGGAGAAACAGGGGGTCGCGGCCGGCCGGATCCGGGGCACCCTCCAGAACGACATCTTGAAGGAATACATCGCGCAGAAGGAGTGGATCTACCCTCCCGCCCCGTCCATGCGCCTGGTCGTGGATTCGATCCAGTTCTGCTCGCAGCAGCTTCCCCGGTACAACAGCATTTCCATCAGCGGGTACCACATTCGCGAAGCCGGCTCCACCGCGGTCCAGGAACTGGCCTTCACGTTGCGGGACGGCATCGAATACGTGGACTGGTGCGTCCGGCGCGGAATGGAAGTGGATGACTTCGCGCCCCGCCTCTCCTTCTTCTTCAACTCCCACAACAATTTCTTCGAGGAGATCGCCAAGTTCCGGGCCGCCCGGAGGCTCTGGGCGCGTACCATGAGGAACCGCTTCGGAGCGCGGAACGAGCGGTCCTGGATGTGCCGGTTCCACACTCAGACCGCCGGTTGCACGCTGACCATGCAGCAGCCGGCCAACAACATCATCCGGACGACGCTGCAGGCGGTCGCCGCGGTTCTGGGAGGGACCAATTCGCTTCACACCAACGCCCTGGACGAAGCGTGGGCGCTTCCCACCGAGGAGACGGCCAAGATCGCGCTTCGGACTCAGCAGGTTCTGGCCTACGAGTCGGGCCTCACCGCGAGCGTGGACCCCGCGGGCGGATCCTATTACCTGGAGGACCTCACCTGCCGGGTCGAGGATCGGGCGGTGGAGTACATGGACCGGATCGATGGGATGGGAGGAATGATCAACGCCATCGAGGCGGGGTACCCGCAGCGCGAGATCCAGGACGCCTCCTACCGGGAGCAACGCGCCATCGAGAAAGAGGAACAGGTGGTGGTGGGCGTGAATCGCTTCGTCACCGGCGAGCCCTCGCGGCCGGAGATTCTCCGAATCGGGCCGGAAGTGGAGGACGCCCAGGTCGAGAGCCTCCGGACCCTGCGGCGGGAGCGGAACGAGGCGGGCGTCAGCCGGGCCCTCCGCGACCTGAACCAGGCCGCCCGGACCGACGAGAACCTGATGCCCCATCTGATTCATGCGGTGCGGGAATACGCCACCGTCGGGGAGATCAGCACCTCCCTGAAGGAGGTCTTCGGGGTTTACCAGGAACCCTTGTTCTGAGGATTCAAACCGAATGAGCAACCGAAGACTCAGGATCCTCATCGCCAAGCCGGGGCTCGACGGACACGACCGGGGCGCCAAGATCGTGGCCCGCGCTCTCCGCGATGCCGGCATGGAGGTCATCTACACCGGGTTGCGCCAGACTCCCGAGCAGATCGTGCAGGCCGCCATCCAGGAAGACGTGGACGCCATCGGACTTTCCATCCTCTCGGGTGCTCACGAGCACCTCTTCAATCGGATCATGCAGCTTCTGGCCGGCCAGGATGCCTTGGACATCCTGGTCTTCGGAGGCGGCATCATTCCGGACGAGGACATTCCCGGCCTCAAGGAGCTGGGCGTGGCCGAGATCTTTCAGCCGGGATCCTCTACCCGGGACATCATCCGGTTTTTGAATCAGGCCGTCTGAGCCGGGTTCGTCCAGAATCGGGGGAATTCCGGTCGGCCGGAGTCATGAAGGAGTGACCGCACCGCCTCCAATACGCGGGGGACGGTAATCGACCGGATGCACATGGGCTCCTGGTAGTGGAGACAGTAGTATCCCGGGCAGGGGATGCACGGGAGGTCGGATCGAATCAAGCGGTGCCGGGTTCCCCAGGGAGACCAGACCGGAGAGTCGGAAGAACCGAAGATGACCACCAGGGGCTTGCCCAGGGCCGCGGCGATGTGGGTCGTGCCCGTGTCGTTCCCCAGATAGAGGCGGCACAGCGAAGCCAGGGCGATGAACTGGTCCAGGGGAAACGGCCCCGCGAAATGAACCGAGGCGGGAGCGGTCTTTCTGAGATCCTCCAGGAGCGGCTCCTCCCCCGGGCCCGCCGTGAAGACGATGGGGTGTCCGTCACGCTCCAGAAGTGCCGCAATCTCCGCAAACTTCGCCGGCTCCCATTGCTTCGTATCGAAGGCGGCGCCCGGGTGAATCAGGAGGAAACCCTCCTCGATGGCGCGCCGGGACAGAAGTGACCGGACTCGATCCAGGGCCGCGGCATCGACTGGAACCTGGAGTGGCGGTATGGGTTCGACCTGGAATCCGAGGTGTTTGAAGGGGGAGAGCTGGTGCTCGACGGTGTGGATCGAGTCCTTGCCCCAGATCCCCCGCGAATCGGGCACGGACCGGTTGTAGAAGCGGCGGCTGCGGCTGCTGGCATAGCCGAGGCGCACGGACGCCCCCGAAAGAGCGGTGATGAGAGCGCTGGTGGTCCCGCCATGGAGATCGACGGTCAGGTCCGGCGAGAAGCTTCGGGCCGCCCGAACGGCCAGGCTCCGGGTCAGGAGCTTGGATCGGCCGCGGGGGACGGCAATGATCCGGTCCACGTCGGGATGGTTCGCCAGCACCTCGTCAAACGGCGCCTCCAGGAGCACGGCCACCCGCGTGTCCGGGTTTCGTTTGAGGACCGTGAGAGCCGGGGTCATCAGGACCGCGTCCCCCAGAGAGCGCAGGCGCACCAGAAGGACGCGGGAACGGCGGCTCATCCGCCGGTGTGATCGGTGGCGGACTGACCTTCCGGCGGCTTGATGACGGCCTCGTCGATGAGCATCACCGGGATATCGTCACGGATGGGATAGACTCGGTAACAGGCGCGGCACTTCAATCCGTTGCCGTCCGCGGTCAGGAGCACCTCGATCTTGCAGACCGGGCAGGCCAGGATCTCCAGCAGCTCCGGGTTGATTGCCACCGGGTAAGACTACGGCTGTAGCTCGCCGGGGTCAATCCGGCGCGGCAATGACTTTCCCTTATTTTGAACAGTCAGAGGAACAGGCGGAGAGGGTTGGACAGGAGGTCGGATAGAGAGTGCCATTCCGGTGCAACAGCTTCGCGTTCGTAGGGGCGACCCTTGTGGTCGCCCTCCCGCGGCAGGCAACCGAGGTTGACCGGGGCGGGGTCGATTTCGACCTGAGAGGGCACCCACACAAGGGGTGCCCCTGCGGAATTCGAATTCGATGAATCGTTATTCCTTCCGTGATACCGACCCGGCTGAAGTGAGACTCGCCCTTCTCGCGAAGGCCTTCGAGCCGGAGATGCGCGGGCTCCTGGCCAAGCTCCCCGCGAGACGGATCCGGCTTGCCCTCGATCTCGGGTGTGGCCCCGGATTCACTACCCGGCTGCTCAAGGATGTCGTCCAACCGCACAGAGTTGTGGGGGTGGATGTGTCTGGGGGCTACGTGCGGTCGGCCCGGGCCAGGTTTCCGGATCTCGAGTTCGTGGAGCACGACGTGACGCGGACGCCGTTTCCCATTGAGAGCCCGGACTTCATCGTCGCGCGGTTCTTGTTGGCCCATCTTTCGGATCCCGAGGGCATTCTCGGAGCGTGGGCGAATGAAATGGCTCCCCGCGGTTTGATCGGCGTTGCAGAAGTGGAGTTCATCAAGACCGAACATCCCGTATTCACGACCTATCTGTCCGTTGTGGAGCGCTTGATTGCGGATAGCGGTGGAGCCCTCTACCTGGGACCGCGCCTGGACGCCGCTGATCCCAAAAAGTTGCGGCGAGTGTCGAGTGAGGTCTACAGGGCGCCGGTAGCTACCGGGGACGCCGCGAAAATGTTCTCGCTCAACTTGAGCGTCTGGAGGTCGGACCGTTTCGTCGTCGACAACTACGAGACAAGTTTTCTGGATATCCTGGCCCGCAGACTCGAACAGCTTCAGGCTCAGACCTGCAGGGATGAGATCGAATGGGGCATACGTCATATCGTTTATCAGCGTGTCGATTGAAGGAAGCACTGCGGTGACGACCATTGCCACCAGGCGTTGACCTCATTGAGGTTGGACTATTCTTCCATGCGGCGTGGACGGTCCGATCAGCTTCCCAGCTCTGCCGTTGCCAGCTTGAGGTGCCGGGCTCCCCGGCTGTGCAGCCGGCTCTCATAGAGGTGGATCTGACGGACGCAAAATGGAACCGGACGGGTCCGGTCCCCTTCCTGGTCGAGAAAGCGTGACAGCCGCTTCCGATTCCGGGAGGATTTCAGGCGAAGCAGGGTCAAATGAGGCCTGAACTTCTTTCGCTCGCGGTCGAAACCCAGCTTTTGCAACTCGAGTCCCAGGACCCGATGCAGACGTTCCAGGCCTCCGTCTCCGGTGACACCGGCCCAGACGATACGAGGCCGTCTCCGGGTGGGGAAGGCGCCCAGGGTCCGGACCGCAAGGGGGAAGGGCGGCACCTGCCGCGCGCAGCAGCGAATCGCGTCTCCCAGCCCGGAAACTCGACTCTCTTCGACGTTGCCCAGGAATCGAAGGGTCAGGTGGATGGACGAGACCGGGGCCAGCCGGGCGTCCAGGTCCAAGGAGGCGAGAGCGTCCGAGACGGAGCCCAAGTGGTTCTTGACGTCCTGCGGGACGTCGATGGCGATGAAGGCGCGGATCACGTCAGATGCCTTCGGATCCAATCGAGGGCGATCCGGCATGCGCTTGCCCGGACCGCCTCGCGATCACCCTCCAGCAAGAGTTTGCGGGCGCGGGTCTCCGCGGAATCGGAGAGGCCCAGATAAACGAGCCCCACCGGCTTTTCGGGACTTCCCCCGGAGGGGCCCGCGATCCCGGTCACAGAGATGCCCAAGTCGGCGCCGCTCCAGTTTCGGACCCCCCGGGCCATCTGACAAGCGACCGGTTCGCTGACTGCGCCCCATCGATCCAGATCCTCCCGGCACACCTTGAGATGCCGGATCTTGAGAGCGTTGCTGTAGCTGATGATTCCTCCCTCGTAGAAATCGGAGCTGCCCGGAATGTCCGTCAGGAGCTTGCCCAGGAAGCCTCCCGTGCACGACTCGGCGGTGGCCAGGGTCTTCCCCTGCCGTCTCAGCAAGCGTCCCACCATCGATTCGAGGGACTCCTCCCCGCGGGTGCGATTCAAGGTAGCCGGAGCGGTTCTCAGGCCTTGCCGGGTGTCTGTCATCGACCTGAGTCTAGGGAAGAAAAGCGTAGACGATCCTCAGCAGGAGACCCGCGTAAAGGCCGGCGATGAGGTCGTCGCCGACGATTCCCACGCCTCCCCGGAGTCGCTCCACTTGCTTGATGGGATAGGGTTTCAGAATGTCGAAGGCGCGAAATGCCACGAAGCCCAGGACCAGGAACGTCCACGAAAACGGAACCCAGAGAAGGCAGAAAATCTGGCCCGCCACCTCGTCGATGACGACGTGCGAAGGGTCGGACCTGGCCGCCCGGCGGGCGGCGCGGGCCGATGCCCAGATGCTCACGGGCAGAAGCAGCACCAGGACCGCGCCGAGTTGCAGCGTGGCCGAGTCGGAAGCCCGGTGCAGCAGGGCGACGGCTGCGGCTGTGACCAGCGAGGCGAAGGTCCCCGGAATGTACGGGACGTACCCGAGACCGAAAGCGGTGGCCAGGGTGTGGGCAAGCCGTCCGTTCTCACGCATTCTTCTTTTCCGTGTCCTTCCAGGTCTGCCGGCGGACTCGATATTCCTCGCCGAACCAGCGGCCCAGGTCCACGAACCTGCAGTACTCACTGCAGAAGGGAAAATCGGGGGCATCCCTCTTCACCCTTCGTTTGCAGATGGGGCACTTGGAGGTTTGTCGACTCATGTCCTGGACCTTGTATCCGAACCCGGCCTCCGGCGCGAGTACAAAATCTCAGATTCCGCCTGGACGCCGCAGCGAATCCAGGGAAACCCGAATCTCCGCCAGTTCGGAAGGACTGGGATCCAGCCCGCCGAAGCGGTTCCCATAGTAGATCTCCGTTAGTCTCTGGGGCACGCTGCTATTCAATGCGCCACCGATTCTCCCAGCGAATTCTCCGGGAGTCTCGGACCTCTTCCGGACGAGTCCACGCGCTTCCAGAATCCGGGTCAACTCCAGGTAATAGTCGGGAATCGAAGTGGCGGAACCTCGGACCCAACTCCTGCCGGCCCACTTGTCCCGGACCCTCCTCCAGAGCCGCGGACCGGTCCGAACCAGGAGCAGCGCCGAAACCAGGACGGCCAATGCCAAGAGTCCGGCCTGTTGCCAGGTGACTCCGGAGATCCAGCCGGACCAGGCGGCCAGCGTTCGCCGCCGCGAGTTGTCCCAGCTCTCCTTCCAGGAATCGCCCAGCGCCTGGAACAAGCCGTACTGTTTCAGGTGGTCGAAGGTGACCACGTCCAGCCATGCCAGATCGATGGCGTCCAACAACTCGCGGAAAGCGGCAAAAACCGGCAGAGAGGCGCCGGCGGCGACTGCCGGGGTGGCGTCGAACTCGATCCACTCCCGCCCCGGAAAATAGGCTTCGACCCAACTGTGAGCATCGGAATGGCGAACCATGAAGTAACCGTTCCACCGGTTGTAGTCTCCCCGCTTGAAGCCGTTGACCACCCGGGTCGGAATGCCCAACGTTCGCAGCAGTACGGCCTGGGCCGTGGCGAAATACTCGCAGTGTCCAGCCCGCGAATCGAACAGGAAATCGTGGAGCGGGTCGCGGCTGGAGGCCGAGGTGTTCTCGAGAGAGTACTGGTAGTTCTCCTTCAAGAACTGTTCCACCATGAAGGCCTTGTGGATGGGATCGGTGATTCCCGAGGTGATGCGCCGGGCCAGCCGTCCGACCTCCGGGTCCAGCTCGGGGAGCTGGAGATAGTGCCGGCCCGGAGCCTGGCGGTAGACCGGGACCGGAGCCTGGGAGAGTTTCTCGTCCCGCGTCATCACGTCGGAGAAGACGGTGTAGGTCCGGACCCCGACGCCGGTCGTCCTGAAGGAACGGTTCCCGTCCTGAAAAACGTAGGGCCTGTGGAGCTGCCCGGAAATGAGAATGATGTCGGGGAGCCCGAACAACACTCGGGTCAAAGGCTCCTGGTGGATGGTCTGGCGGATCAGGAACTCCTCCTGCCGGCGCCGGCCGGCCACCAGAAACCCCTGATAGCGGTCGTCCCGGGCGACCTGCCTGAGGCCCCGGGTGCTGGACCACGTCTTGCCGTCGTAGTGATCGAAGGCGATTCCCCTCCACTTCAGCTTCCGAGGCATCCGGTGAGGCGGCTTGTCCACCTTGATGCGCAACACCACCTCCTCGTTGATGAGGATCTCTCCCATTTCTCCCAGGCTCACCTTCTCGGAGAATCCGCTCAGATGGCCGGCAACGCGCTTCGCCGGCAACGCTCCCAGGTTCCCCCGGGGAATGACCACGAAGATGGGAACGGCAACCACCGCCAGCAGCAGCGTAATCAGCAGGGCGGTCCACAGATGCCCGCGAAGCGCGAGGCTGAGTCCGCGATTTCTCTCGTAGGGATCCTTGCTCTCCAGCAAAATGAGCACCAGCACGGCCAGGAAAAGGAACACCAGGACCCAGACCGGAAATACGACGGAGATGGTGGCGGTGGATGCGATCAGGACGAAGGCGAAGGAGATGAACAGCAACAGCAGGTAATCCCGCTTGGTGCGGGCGCTGCAGAGCCTCACCAGGCTGACGAGCATGAGCAGGTGGGCCGTCGCCGGAACGAAGGGGGAAAGGATCGCGGCGTCGACGACGAACAGGGTCAGCAGGATGCCGAAGACGATGCCTTGAACGGCGCCGTCCAGCCGGATTCGGGGCAGGAATCGAGTGGCGCCCAGGCAGGCCAGGTAGCCGAGCAGCATCCCGCCGCCGATTTCACCGGACGAGTAGAGCGTCGACACGCCCGTCACCTGCAGTCCGTAGCTGGTCAGATGCAGGACCGTCTTGAACCGCATGGCGTCAGATCCGCAAGTAGTCTATGGCCACGGATCCCGGCGGGACCCACCGATGGCCCGCGGCCACCTCGATGCCGTTTCGCGCCGGCTCGTTCTGGAGGGTCTCCGGGTGGCGGCTCACCGGCTGGACCAGCGCCAGGCATTCCATGAACCTCTCGTAGCCGTTTCTGCGGCCGTCGACGAGTACCAGGGTCTCTTCGCAAGTGAATCGGAACTTTTGGCCCATTCGCCAGTAATGGTCCCCCAGGGCCGCCACGCAGGAGACTCCCTTTTCGAACTGTTCCAGGCTGCGGGGAGAGAGATCGTTCAGATCGGGGCGAAAGGTCAGGTCGATCAGGTTCTGATTCTCGGCGACGAAGTCCCGGACCATGAGCTGATCCAATCTGGCGGTCGATTTCCAGTCCACCAGCCGGGCGCTGTCGCCGCTCTGGTACCGTCGGATCCCATAGAGGCTGTCGCCGTGGCCTCTCAGGTTCAGGGCCTCCGCCCCGTGCAACTCGGGATAGATGAAGAACAGGGTCCGCAAATTCATCAGCGCGGGGTAGACCAGGATGGAGCCCTGGGTCCGCAGCATTCTCTTGCGATGAAAGAGGCCGAAGGGGAACCTGGTGCCGATCTCGAAGCCATCGACCGGATAGGAACCGCGGCGGCGAAACAGGCACTTCAGGGTCAACTTCAGGTCGGAACGGATACCGATATAGGGAAAGACCTTCTCCCGGGTGAAGAAATCGGTCGCCGGTTCGGGATCCTGTTCCCGTTTCTGACGGCCTCTCAGCTTCAGGGCGAAGGACGGGATCCAGCGCTTCAGGTTATGCAGAGTGACGAAACAGGTGGCGGTGTCCTGGGCCCGGATCGTCTCCGGAACGCTGATGCTCACCTTCAAGCCGTGCAGGACCAACGCGGAAAGCAGTCCCGAAACCAGCAGCGCGGCCAGCAGAAGAGAGAGCAGGAGAACCAGCAGGTTGTTGCCCGAGTTCATGGACGAGAATCCCAACACGGTCACCAACAGGAGGAAGAAGGCCCCCCGATGGGTGATGGAAAGCGTGGGAATCCTCTCCCGCAGATCCTTCCGATATCGGGACAACACGTACGGCGCCAGCGTCATGGCCGCCAGGGACGCGAAGATCAACGACGCCAGGGCCAGAAATGCCGCACCATGGCCCTGATCGAACCAGCGCGCCAGGGCGCTCAGGGCGGCCAGCATCGCAGCGGACACGAGCAGGATCAGCGGCCAGACGATTTCTCCCCGGGCCCATTTCGGCTTGAGCCGCCGAATCATCAGACCGGGACCTCGACCTGGTCCACTAGATCCGCAATGATCGTTTCGGCTTCCCGGGTCTTTTCCAGAGGCGAGGCATGCCTGGGACTGACCAGGACGCGGTGGGAAAATACGGGCACCACCAAGCGTTTGACGTCGTCTGGAATGCAGTAGGACCGACCCTGGAAATAGGCCAGCGCCTGGGCCGCCCGATACAGGAACATGGCGCCCCGGGTGCTCACTCCCAGGGCCAGGAGCTCGCACTCCCGGGTCGCTCTCACCAGTTCCATGAGGTACTGAAGAAGCGTCTCCTCGAACCTCACTTCCTGAACCTCTTCCTGGCCTCTCAGGAGGTCCTCGGTGCTGATGACCGGATCGAGATCAAGGGTGTCATACCGCCCCAAGGAGCGCAGAATCTCCTTTTCGTGAGACTCACTGGGATAGCCCATGGAGATGCGCATGAGAAACCGGTCCAACTGGGACTCGGGCAGGGGATACGTTCCGTGGTGTTCGATGGGATTCTGGGTGGCGATCACCATGAAGGGATGAGGCAGCAGGTGGGTGTGATTGTCCACCGTGATCTTCGCCTCGCTCATGGCCTCGAGCAGGGCGCTCTGGGTCCTGGGGGTGGTGCGGTTGACTTCATCGGCCAGCACCACGTTGGCGAACAGGGGCCCCGGCCGGAACTCGAAATCCCGGTGCACCTGGTTGAAGACCGAGATCCCGGTCAGGTCCGAGGGAAGCAGGTCGCTGGTGAACTGGATGCGCTGGAAGCGGCAGTCGACGGAACGCGCCAGAGCGTGAGCCAAGGTGGTCTTGCCGACGCCGGGGACGTCCTCCACCAGCATGTGTCCCCGTGCCAGCAGGGTCACCACGGCCAGCTCAACCACGTCCGATTTGCCCTTGATGACCCGTTCGACGGAGTACTGGAGGGCCTTGAATCTCTCCGTCAGGCTGGCGATTCCGGCACCGTTCGACACGGGCGTATGATAGCAGCCCTCCGCGAAAGTCGCTGAGTCCCGGCGGCGTCAGCCGAACAGGTTTTTCTGGGGAGCAGCCGCTTCTAGGCCCAGGTGGGAATAGGCCAGAGGGGTGGCCACGCGGCCCCGCGGAGTGCGGGCAATGAAGCCGATCTGAATCAGGTAGGGCTCGTAGATGTCCTCGATGGCGCCCTTTTCCTCGCTGATGGCGGCGGAGAGAGTGCTCAGGCCGACGGGGCCGCCGTCGAATCGTTCGATGATGGTGTCCATGAGCTTGCGGTCGATCTCGTCGAATCCGAACCGGTCCACGTTCATGAGTTCCAGGCCCCGGCAGGCGATGTCCCGGGAAATCTTTCCGTTGGCCCGCACCTGGGCGTAGTCGCGGACCCGCTTGAGCAGGCGGTTGGCGATTCGTGGCGTGCCCCGGCTCCTTCGCGCCACCTCGGACGCTCCCTTCAGGTCGATCTCCACGTCCAGAATTCCCGCGGACCGGCGAACGATGGAGACCAGGCTCTCGACGTCATAGAAATCGAGGCGCTGTATGATTCCGAACCGTCCCCGGAGCGGGGAGGTGATCAGTCCGGTGCGGGTCGTGGCCCCCACCAGCGTGAACCGGGGAATGTCGATCTTGATGGAGCGGGCGCCCGGGCCTTCGCCGATGATGATGTCGATCTGGAAGTCCTCCATGGCCGGGTAGAGAATCTCCTCGATGGCGGGATGGAGCCGGTGGATCTCGTCGATGAAGAGAACGTCCTTGTCCTCCAGGTTGGTGAGAATGGCGGCCAGGTCCCCACGCTTCTCGATGGCGGGGCCGGAGGTGGAGCGGAAGTTGACCTCGAGCTCATGGGCGATGACGTGGGCCAGAGTCGTCTTCCCCAGACCGGGGGGGCCGAAAATCAGAATGTGGTCCAGGGCCTCCCCGCGGCGGCGGGCGGCCTCGATGCCGACGGAGAGCCCCTCCTTCACCTGGTGCTGACCGACAAAGTCGCGCAGCCGGCGAGGACGGAGGTCGGTCTCGTAGAGGACCTCTTCCTCCTGATGCCGGGGATTCATGATCCGGTCCTGCACCTTTCCGTTCCTCTGAACTTCGGTTTCCACCGGCATTTGGCCGCTCTAATTCAAGTCCGATTGCATCCGCCGGTTACCTGGAGATCTTGCGCAACGTGCTCTTGAGCAGGTCCTCGAAGCGATCCGGGCTCTCCTGCTTGAGCACCTGGGTAACGGCCCTCTCGGCGATCTTCTTGACATAGCCCAAGTTGACCAGGGCGGAGACGACATCCTGCCGCAGGTGTGCCGGAACCCCCGAAATGACGGCCGTCTCCACTGGCGCCGCCAACCCCTGCAACCGGTCCGGCATCTCCAGGACGATCCGTCCCGCCGTCTTCTTGCCCACGCCCGGGACAGCACAGAGCCGGGCCAGGTCCTGGGCCGCGACGGCCTCCAGAAACTCGTCGACCGGCATTCCCGACAGGATGGCGATTCCCAGTCGGGGACCGATGCCCGATACCTGGATGAGTCGGGTGAAAAGCTCCTTCTCTCTGACAGTGGAGAAACCATAGAGACTGAGCTGATCCCCTTTCGCGTGAGTGTAGATTTGGAGGGTGACAGGGTCCGACTCGGAACCCAGCTCGTAGTAGGTCGAGAAGGGGATGTGGACCTCGTATCCGACGCCGCGAACGTCCACGATGACGCGGCCGGCCGACTTCTCCGCGAGGACGCCTGTCAGGCGGGCGATCATTTGGCGATTATAGCGTCAGCCCCTGAGCGGACGAGGCGGAGGACGCTTGAACACGATTCCTGGCGCGTCCAGCGGTTACGCGCGTCTCGCAGTTCCCTTACCAGACTTCATTTGGCGTGTCCGACAGTGTGGTGGCAGACGTCGTTCCACGAGTTCCAAGCCGCCCTTGGCAGAGCTGCCGCTTCCATTGGGTGAAAGGACTCCATTTCGTCCCCGTTCGGGTTCATCGGTACACGTGTCCGGTCCAATCAACAAAATCCTGCGTGGAACCGACAGGCGCACGCTTGGCCCGCGTGGATGCTCCGCACCAAGAGAAGTTTCAAGAGTGTCGGAGATCAGCTCGGGCCACAATCTCCTCGTATCGTCCATGGACAACTGTGGGCCTTCTCGTTCCCATAACCATTCGGGCCATTCGTGTTCGCGTCGTTCCAGATCCTTCCACCAATCGGGCGCTTCCTGAAAAGTAATGGTGGATCCATGAGATTTGAAATGGGACCGTTCAGTCTCACATTTTCGATCCCACCTTGCGTCACGCGGACAGTCGAAACGACAGCGGAAAGGTAACGCTTCCGGAAAGGAATGCAGGAATTTGAACGTCCGACAGCAAGGTGGATCAATGGCTTGACGAACGCGCCAACTGGGAACGAGGGTGCAGCCAAACTGATTCTCGTCGGGAGATTGGCAGCAATGCCAATGCTGATCCGTGTTTACGCGATCAACGTAGTTGTACAACAGGTAGTAGGGAAGAATTCCATTAGCCTTGGCGGCAGCTTCCAATACATCCAATTGAAACGGGCCGCTTTTTCCCGCTTTCGCCTTGAGATAACGGTATTTCCCCTCAGGGTAGAGTTTTTTTGCTTGCACGGCGTATCGAAACGCTGAGCCTCCACCGATGTTCACGAAGATCTCCAGATCGGCGCCGTTCTGTGCCTCCTCATGCTTCTCTGTCTGGCGAATCTTGACCTTATGTCCTCCGGACAACCGGGTAAAATCAAGGGTGAGGATATCCGTGAGGGTCTCTTCGCCCAAGCGTACATCGAACTCCCGTGACTGCTTCAGTCGGTTCCACACATCGTCGGAGACTTGCGCGGCTGGAGTCATTGATGTCGCTTGTTTCTTGACGAGCAGTTTCCCATATGGGGGACGCAGATTCGTAAAGATCAACTACAGTCGTCTATGGCTACGCCTTGTGTCCCAGCTGTTCGAACGGGTCGCTCGACTCAGCTTCGAGTCGTCGACCGATGCGACAGCTCCATGCCGACTGCTTCACGCCCACGGGCAAACTCGAACCCCGGCCTGGACGGCTCCATGAAGGTGATCGACTCGTAGAAGTCGTCCAACGCCACGAACAAGCCGTTCTCTTCCGCCCACCGGCGCATCCGCTGGTTGCAGGAGTAGCCCCAGGACAGGATTTCTACGCGCCAGCCGCGCTTGTGCATGCGCTCCAACGTGCTATGAAAGCCGACCCCCTCATAATAGCCGGCGCCATCGCCGGTCAAGAGGACCACGATGCCGGGGTTGTCAATGTAATCAAGGGCGTCCTCCAACATCCTTAACTGGAGAATTCGGTCGGGTTTGCCCTGTTCGCTCCGCGCCGGGTCGCCGCGGTCGAAGAGTTTCCCTTCTACGCCGTTGCTCTCCATCCGGTTCCACAACTGTCGCATTTCCGGTGGTATGGAACCTGCCGCAACCGCCCTCTGCATAGGTCGTTCGGCATGCGCCAGACGGAGGATGTTGTCGAAATGGATGCGCACGCGAAATCGAGCGCCGGGCCCTTCATTTCGCTCCTCCGCAATGCGCTGTGCCTCGTGAAAGATGTTCGAATTGTCCCAATATATGAAAACGCGGTTCATTCCGATTCGTGCTCCTCTTCGATCAACACAGCTTGTTCCGGTTCCCGCTCCGGCTGCGAGGCGGCTAATTTCCGGCCGGCTTTGAACTGGAGCATTGTGCGATAAACCTTCGGCGCCATGATTCCGGTGTTCCATATTTGACTGACACGTATTGCGACAGCTTGTTTGACAAGCTAAGTGATGGAATTACAAATGGTTATGCTGAATGCTCCCAATAACTTGACATCTTGCCTGACACCCAACTCGCCGGCAGCGGCAGGGCATAGTAGCGTCTCCCTACAACTTGACGCTGGCGGCCTTGACCGATTTGCTCGGTGCCGCACCCCTTAACTCGATCCCAGGGGGACGCGAATCGGTTAGACGCCGGACCCAAGCGTAGACTTTCGGTCCTGGAGGCCGCGGTCGATCTCGGCCAGGATTTTCCGGGCTTGCGCCAGGGGGTCGGCGGCGTCGCGGATGGGCCGTCCCACCACCAGGTAGTCGGCGCCGTCCCGGACCGCGCGATAGGGAGTGACCACCCGTTTCTGGTCGTCGAGCCGGTCCCCGCCGAGCCGGATGCCGGGGCAGACCAGGATCGGTCCCGGGCCCAACTCCCGGCGCAGCCTGCGCGCATTCTGGCCGGAGCAGATCAGTCCGTCGCAGCCGTTGGAGACCGCGGTCCGGGCCCTCCAGCCGACGTATTCGTCCAAGTCCCGGAACCGTCCTCCCGAACCCATCCCCACGTTGTCTCGCAGGTCGCGGGCATCCACACTGGTGAGCAGGGTGACGCAGAGGACCTGCAGCCGGGAATCGTCTGTTCCCTCCCGGGCGGCCGCCGCTCCGGCTCCCGCGTCGTGAATGGTGATGAAGCGGGCGCCCAACCGAGAGGCCGCGGCGACGGAACGGCGCATGGTGGCCGGGATGTCGTACAGCTTGAGGTCCAGGAAAACGTCCAGTCCCTCCCCGACCAGCCACCGCACCAGTTCGGGCCCTTCGGAAACGAAGAGTTCGAGGCCCACCTTGAAGAAGCCGACGGAAGGCCGCAATTTGGCGACCAGGGTCTCCGCTTCGGCCCGGCTGGCCACATCCAGGGCGAAAATGAGCCGCCTCTCCGAAGCGCCGGCGCTCATAGGGAAAGCAGGGGGTTCTCCCGGTTTTCCAAGGGCAGTTTGACGGGACCTCCCTGGCGATGGGACTCGAAGGCCGCGACGATCATCTCGGTGGCTCCGCGGGCGTCGTAGACGCTGCCGATCGGGTCTCGATCCTCCTCGATCGCCCGGATCAGATCTTCACAGATCCAGATGTTCCCCTGGTGAGCACGGCCCTTTTCCAGCGGTTCCGGCTTTCCGACTCCAGCGGTGCTCACGCCGATCCACTTGGAGCCGGTCCGGCCCGGCGACCAGGCAGAGTCTTCCAGCAGGTGCACGTCCGGAACGGAACCGGTGTACGTCTCGAGCAGTCCCTTGGATCCCCGGATCGTGAGCCCGAAACGGGTCGGCCGGCCGGCTGCGTTCCGGTGGCTCGAAAAATAGGCGCCCGCTCCGTTCTCCATGCCGTACATGGCCTCCACCCGGTCTCCGGCCAATGCGCCGATGCCTTCGGCGCCGTCGACCACGTCGGCGCGGGTCACCGGGCGTCCGTCTTGGGTGACCCGGGCGTAGCACCAGAGGGCGTTTCCCCCGAAAATACGCATCAGGTCGAAGATGTGCGTCCCCAGGACCCACAGGTCCTCGCCGCCCCCTCGGCGGTCCTCCTTGCCGCGGCCGCAGAATTCCAGCACCCGGCCCAGGCGCCCCCCGGCGATCAGGTCCTTGATCACCTGGATCTTGGGGCTGTAACGGGTCTGGTGGGCGATGGCCAGCTTGACGTGGGAACGCTCGCAGGCCAACACCATGGCGTCCGCCTCGGCCAGGGTCCGGCACATCGGTTTTTCCAGGAAGATGCTGGCTCCGTACTCGGCGCAGGCCAACACCATGTCGTGGTGGCAGTCCAACCACCGGGGCGCGACGCTCACGATCTGAGGCCGTTCCTGCCGCAGCATCTCCCGGTAGTCCGAGTAGCCGGCCTTGACGCCCAGCCGCTCAGTCGCTTCCTTGAGACCCTTTTCGTCCTCATCGGCGACGGCGACCAGCTCCGCCCGGTCCACCGCCGGCCAGACGGTGTCCAGCCCGTGCCCATAGTTGCCTCGGTTGGTCCGGCCGATGACCGCGACCCGGTATTTTTCACTCATAGTCTCACCTCGCAGAACAGGTTGGGGATGATGCCGATCTTAACAGCCTGCGGCGAAAGTCTCACGCAGCGCCGGGACCGGGGCGGCGCCCGTTGGTCCGGCGGGGCGGGTTGCGCTCTGGCAAACTGTTACGGGTAGGGCTAACCTGATGAACCACGCCTGGGACGCACATGCTGCGTCTCGTCGGGCGGTTCGCGAGTCGTGGAGTCGGAGATGGAGCAGCGTGCGGGCAGGTGGGCGGCTTGGCTGCTTCTGGCTCCTCTCCTGGTTTCGGCGGAAACCGCTTTGGGTCAAGAGCCGGCCGCCAACGCCGGTTCGGTGGCCGCGCCGCGACTTGACCTGTCCCCAGCCTCCGGCACCGAGTCCCGTCCGTCGCCTCAGGAGCTCTTGCGCGAGGCGATTCTCCAACTCCGGCAGCTTCCCGGCTCCAACCGCCGCGTCAAGCGTTCGGTGGACGACATCGTGGAGGCCATCTCCGAAAGCCTGGCCCACAAGGGAGAGAGCCTTTATCTCGATGGAAGCCAGATCCGTTCGTATCCCGACGGGAAGAGGGTCTTCAAGTACAACAAACGGGCGCTGCGGCGGCTCCAGCGGGGCATCAATTCGGTGCGCGGGAACCGCGAGGCGCAGTCGGTCTTCCAGCAGGTGGCAAGGAACCTCCTCGAGGCTCAGACGGAGATCGCACGGGCCTCCATCGAAGCGGCCCAGCGGTTGAGCGCCATCGGTCTGGCGGACGAATGGCGGGTGGAAAGAGCCTTTCGGGAATTGGAAAAAGCCGGGCAGCACGACAATTCCCGGAAGGCCATGGATGCCCTGAAGAAGGCTTGGGAAGCGTCGCAGCGGGCGGTGCGCCGGCAGAGCCTGGCGGTCATTGCCTTCCGCGACTCTCCCGATCCGTTTTCTCCGGAACTGGCCACCAGCACCCTGTCCATCACCTTCAAGATCCTGGCCCGGGGACACTATTCGCTGGACTATGTCCGCGTCATCCAGGATCCGGCCAGCGGCGAGGTGATCCGGATCCTGAACAATCGTCCGTGGGACGGCAAGGACGGAACCGGACGCCTCGTGCCCGACGGGAGCTACCCCTACCTGGCCTTCGGTCAGCTCACGAGACTCACGGTGTTCGACCGGCGCCGGGGCAGGATTCCCGTGCGCAAGCCGGGCGAGTACCGGGCCGCGTCGTTTCCCATCACCGGAACCGTCATGGTGGACGGCACGCCGCCCGTCCTCCAGGCCGAGACCACTCCCCCGCCGAACCGCCGCGGCTGGCACAATTCGGACGTGACCGTTTCGTTCAAGGCGCGGGACAACCTGGCCGGGTTGTTCAGCGTAACTCCCGACCTGCAAGTCACCACCGAAGGGCCGGGTCGCCGCCTCAGGGGCATGGCCGTCGATCGGGCGGGAAACAGCACGTCCCTGGATCTGGAAGTCAAGCTGGACAAGCAACCCCCGTCCGTCGAGGTGACGTGGCCCAAGACCGGGTCCCGGCTGGAAGAGGGGGGGATGAGGCTGACGGGGATGGTCCGGGACGCCGTCTCCGGAGTCGCCCAAGTGACTTGCAACGGAACGCCGATCCGGTCTTGGGACACGGAATTCAATTGTGACCTGCGGCTCCGGGAGGGAGAGAACCGAATTCGAGTGGAGGCTGTCGATCACGCGGGAAACGGGACGATGGCTTCGATTCGGGTGCACGGCCTGTCGTCCGCCGCCGCGGCGGGGCGTTTCCCTGCCGGAAAGGAATAAAAAAATGCGCGGATCTCTCGCTTGCGCGCCCGGGTGGCTCTTCCCGCTATTGCTGGGGCTTCAGGTTCACCTGCCGCTGCCGGCCCAGGATGGAGGAGAGGATTGGCCCCGCTTCCTGGGTCCCCGGGGAGACGGCAGCTCAAGCGAGACCGGTTTGCTGGAAGGCTGGTCCGAAGAAGGTCCGCCGCTGGTCTGGGAACGGAGCCTGGGGCGCTCTTTCAGTCCGCCGGTGACCTCTGGCGGGCGCATCGTCGTATTTCACCGGATTCGGGGCGAGGAGGTCGTCGAGTGTCTCGAAGCCGGGACGGGGCATCCCATCTGGAAACAGGCATATCCGACTCGCTACCGGGATCGTTACGGTTACAACAACGGCCCCCGGTCCTCCCCAACCATCGACGGAGACCGCGTCTACACCTTCGGGGCCGAGGGAAAGCTCACCTGTCTGGATTTTTCCACCGGCCGAATCGTCTGGCAGCGGTGGATCAACCGGGACTATCGCGTCCCCCAGAACTTTTTCGGCGTCGGTTCGGCTCCCGTCGTCGAAGGGACCCGCATCCTGGTGAACGCGGGCGGCGACGGCGCGGGTGTCCTGGCGGTGGACAAGCATTCGGGAGTGACCGTCTGGAAGACCGGCGATGACGAGGCGAGCTACTCGACGCCGGCCGTCGTCGACCTGGACGGCCGGCGAGCCGCCATGTTCCTGACCCGGGGGGGCTTCCTGGCGGTGGACGCGGCGGACGGCCGGGAACTGTACCGCTATCCTTTCCGCTCCCGCAGCCATGAATCGGTCAATGCCGCCACCCCGGTCGTGGTGGGCAACCACGTCTTTCTCTCGGCGACTTACAATACGGGAGCCGTTCTGTTGGAGCTGGGCCCGCAGGGTCCGGCGGAAGTCTGGCGGGACCGGATGGCGATGCAGAACCACTGGGCCACGAGTCTCTACCGGGACGGATACCTGTATGGCGTGGACGGCCGGCACGAGGGACAGGCCAACCTGCGTTGCATCGAGTTCCTGACGGGTGCGGTTCGCTGGAAATCGCCTCGGGACCTGGGCCGGTCCGGTTTTGTCCTGGCCGAGGGCCGGCTCATTCTCCTGGGGGAGCGGGGAGACCTGGCCCTGGTGGAACTGAGTCCGGACTCTTATCGGGAGAAGGCACGAGCCCGGGTTCTGACCTATCCCTGCTGGGCTCCACCGGTTCTCTCCCGCGGACTTCTCTATCTGCGCAACGAAATTCGCCTGATCTGCCTGGATCTGAGGAAGAAGTAGCCGGTTCCGGGAATCTTGGCAGCGGCTGATATACTCCCGACGTGATCCGGGCCCTTCAGATCAGCAAGGTCTACAAGTCCTATCCGGGCCCATTTGCCCTGTTGCGGGAGCTCGGTTCCGGGAGACCTTCCCATCGGCGCTTCGCGGCCCTGAAATCGGTCGACTTTCAGGTCCGGCGCGGCGAAAGTTTCGGCATCGTCGGCAACAACGGGGCGGGGAAGACGACGCTGCTCAAGATCTTGGCCGGTACCTGCGCTCCCACCAGCGGAGATGTCCAGGTCCGGGGCCGGGTGGCGGCGCTTCTGGAATTGGGCGTCGGTTTCGATCCGGAGTTCACGGGAAGGCGAAACCTCTACTTCGGGGGCGCGCTGGCCGGTTTTTCCAGGGAGGAGATCGTCCGCCGCGAGTCCGGGATCATCGAATTCAGTGGCCTGGGCGACGAGATCGATCGGCCGCTCAAGACCTACTCCGCAGGCATGATGCTGCGCCTTGCCTTCTCCCTGGCGACCGATTTCGAGCCGGATGTCCTGATCCTGGATGAGGTCCTGGCCGTGGGCGACGGCGAGTTCCAGAGCAGGTGCCTGAATCGAATCCAGGACCTCCGGGACCGAGGCTGCACCGCCGTCTTGTGCTCCCACGCCCTCCATCAGGTCGAGACCTTCTGTTCCAGGGCCCTGTGGCTGCATCGCGGGCGGGTCCAAGCCATGGGCTCAAGCCGCGACGTGGTGGGGCGGTACCGTGATTTCTGCCGGACCGGGAGCCGGGAATGGGACCCGCTCCAGGCCCGCGAGGCCGGTTCTCGAAAGATCTGCTGGGTCGAGGAGGTCAGGCTCGAACGTCCCCGGACCGGGCCTTTCCGGACCGGCGAGAGCCTGGAGTTGGACGTGTCGGCCCGCTTTCTCCCCGAGTTTCGCGGGACTCCCGGCCTGGGGGTCGCCGTGGTGCGGGACGACGGAGTTGTCGTCTACGTCACCAGCACCGTGTTCGACGGCGTCCCGCTCCGGGAAGCCGGTCCCGGCGAGTACCACGCCCGGGTGGTTTTTCCCCGCCTGGCGCTGTTGGAAGGCCGGTACTACTTCAACGTCGTGGCCACCGACACCGCCGGTCTCCAGTCCTACGACCTGGCCGAGAAGAAGGAACCCTTCGCCGTGACCCACGGCGGTTCCGATTCGGGTCTTCTGCGGCTGGCAGTGGAATGGGGGCGGGGACAGGAAACAGAGACGAGGAGGAGTGGGGAGTGAGGAGTTCCGCCGCCGAACCGGTACGCAGCGGCGACCTCGTCGCCCTTGGGTTGGAACCTCCGGAAGCCCGGCGGCTCTCGGAGGGAGTGAAACGCCTGTTGGGGACTTGCTCCTCCGCCGAATGCTGGCGCAGAGTGAGTAGCGGTCTCCTGCGTCCGGCTCATCCGTTCCCGGTCCACCAAATGTTGCACCGGACCGTGTTCGACAACGAGCCCGACGCGGGCCCGGCGCCGATTTTCGTTCCGGCGCCGGAATCCATAAAAAAAACCAACCTGGCGCGAATCCAGGAGCAACTGGGTCTGGCATCGTATGCCGAACTCCACTCCTGGACCGTAGAGAACCGCTCCGCGTACTGGGAGTTGATGATCCGTCAACTGGGGATCCGGTTCCGCACCCCGCCGGTCGAAATCCTGGATTCGACACCGGGCGTGGAACAGGTGAGATGGCTGCCCGGCGCCCGGCTGAACATTGCCGAGAGCTGTTTCGGCCGTGGATCGGGAACGGCCGTCGTTTACCAGAGGGAAGGGACCCCCCTTTCCAGTCTGACCCGGAAAGGGCTGGACTCCCTCTCGAACCGCGTCGCCAACGCGCTGCCCCGCCTGGGGGTGGCCCGGGGCGACACGGTCGCCATCGACATGCCCATGAACGTCGAAGCGGTGGCCATCTACCTGGGTGTCATCAAGGCGGGTTGCGTGGCGCTGACCATAGCCGAGAGTTTTTCCGCGCCGGAGGTCCGGACCCGGCTCAGAGTCGGAGAAGCCAGGGCCCTCTTCACCCAGGACCGGATACTGCGCGGTTCCCGGGAACTGCCCCTTTACACCAGGATGTTGGAGGCTGGCGCGCCGGCAACGGTGGTGGTGCCGGCTCAGGGACGCCTCTCCCAGCCGCTCCGGGAGGGAGACCTGTCTTGGGACGATTTCCTGAGTGACAACGAGGCTTTCCGGGCGGTGGCGTGTGATCCCGGCGACGCCATCAACATTCTCTTCTCCTCGGGGACCACAGGCGAGCCCAAGGCCATTCCGTTCACCCACCTGACCCCTATCAAGTGCGCCGCCGACGGATGTTTGCATCAGGACATTCGGGAGGGCGACGTGGTGGCATGGCCCACGAGCCTGGGATGGATGATGGGACCCTGGTTGATCTATGCTTCCCTGGTCAATGGAGCCACCATCGCGCTCTACGACGGCGTTCCCACGTCCAGGCAATTCTGCGAGTTCGTGCAGGATGCGAAGGTGAACGTCCTGGGGGTGGTCCCCACTCTGGTCGGGGCCTGGCGGGCCGGAAGCTGCGTGGAGGGACTCGACTGGTCCTCGGTCAGGGTCTTCACTTCCACGGGCGAATGCTCGAATCCCGGCGATATGCACTATCTGACCTCCCGGGCGGGATACCGGCCGGTGGTGGAGTACTGCGGCGGCACCGAGATCGGCGGCGCCTACATTACGGGCACCGTGGTGCAGACCTCCGTCGCCTCAGCCTTCTCGACGGCGGCTCTGGGGATGAGTCTGACCATTCGGGACCGGCGCGGCGTCGAGTCCGACCAAGGGGAGATTTTCATCGTTCCGCCTTCCATCGGTCTCTCCACGCGCCTCTTGAACCGGGACCACCACCGGGAGTATTTCGCCGGAACGCCTCAGGGGCCGGGAGGGGGCCCGCTGCGCCGTCATGGGGATCGGATGGAGCGGCTCGACAACGGTTACTATCGGGCTCAGGGCCGAATGGACGACACCATGAACCTGGGCGGCATCAAGGTGGGGTCGGCGGAGATCGAAAGAGTCTTGAACCGGGTGCCGGGGATCGGTGAGACGGCGGCGGTGGCGGTCTCTCCTCCCGGTGGAGGCGCGACCCGGCTGGTGGTCTACGTCGTCCCGGCCACGCCGGAACCGGAGCTCGACGAGGAAGGACTCTTGCGGATCTTTCAGCAGGCGATCGCGGAGCGGCTCAACCCCCTGTTCAGGTTGCACGACGTGAAGGTGGTCCGCCAGATGCCCCGCACCGCCTCCAACAAGATCCTGCGGCGGCAGTTGCGGTCCAGGTACACGGGGCAGGATTCGTGATCGGGAGACAAGTGGGGGGGGACGGCGCATCATGACCTTCGAGGTCGCCTTCATGTTGGGACTGATTGCGGTCGCGCTGGTGGTGTTCTCACTGGAAATCTTCCCCATCGAGGTGACGGCGGTCGGCCTGTTGGGCGTTCTCCTGGTGACCGGAACCCTCACTGTTGAACAGGCCGTTTCGGGGTTCAGCAACAAGGCGGTGATCACCATAGCCGCCATGTTCGTCCTGAGTCACGCCCTGGTGAAGACCGGTATTCTGGAGGTGGCCGCCGACCGCCTCAGCCGGCAGGTAGGGACCCGGAAATGGATGGGGATGTGCATTTTCCTGGGGGTCGCCGGCATACTCTCCGGCTTTCTGAACAACACCGCCGTGGTGGCGGTCTTCATTCCCCTGGCCATCAGCCTGTGCCGCCGGTTCCACCTGAGTCCCAGCAAAGCCCTGATCCCCCTCTCCTTCGCCAGCATGGCCGGCGGAACCCTGACCCTGGTGGGGACGTCCACCAATCTGATCGTCAGTTCCGTCGCGGAAAAAGCCGGTCAGGCCCCTTTCGGAATGCTCGAGTTTTTCCCTTTGGGGATCCTGTTGCTGGGCGCCGGACTGATTTACGTCTGCCTTCTCGCCCGGCGCCTTCTGCCGGCCCGCTCCACTCCCGTCTCCCTGGCCGGGAACTACCACATGGGCGCCTACCTGACCGAAGTCCGGGTCCAGGAAAAGTCGAAGCTCGCCGGAAAGAGCTGCCTGGAAGTCGGCATGAACAGGACCTACGACATCACCGTCCTCTCGATCCTGAGAGATGACGAGCATGTTTCCCAGAACATTCGAAACGAGCGTCTCGGTGTCGGCGACATCCTGATCGTCCGCGGTACCGTCGACAATATCTTCCGGCTGCGGACGGAGTTGGGGCTGGCCCTCCTGTCAGACGTCAAGCTCAACGATCGGGAACTGGCCCGGGAGGGTCAGATCATGGCGGAAGGCCTGGTCACCCGCACCAGCTCACTTCTCGGCAAGACCCTGAAGGATTCCGACTTTCGCCAACACTATCGGGCATTCGTGCTGGCTGTCCGCCGCCATGGAGAGATCCTGCGGGACAAGCTGGCGTACATTCCGTTGCGTTTTTCCGACACGCTGCTGATGCTGGCGTCACCCGATCGCCTCGACGAACTCAGGCGGTCCGAGGACCTCATCATCATCTCCGAGGTCGATCTCCACATCAGAAGAGGCCGCCTGTGGTGGCTGGTCCTGGCTTTGATTCCGCTGATGGTGCTCCTGGCCGCCGTGGGTACCATGGAGATTTTGAAGGGTGCATTTCTGGCAGTGGTGCTACTCCTGTTTCTCGCCATTCTCTCCCCGCAGGAGACCTACCGCTCCATCGACTGGTCGGTAGTCGTCCTGATCGCGTCGTTGATCCCCGTGGGGGAAGCCATGATCGAGACCGGCACGGCCGGCTACATCGCCGACCAGATATTGATTGTGGTCTCGTTCTTCGAGGGGTCGGACATCGCCCCTTATGTCGGCGTGGCGCTGATCTACCTGGTCACCTGCGTCCTGACTCAGGTGGTGTCCAATGCGGCCACCGCTGTCCTGATGCCGCCGGTGGCCCTGAGCCTGGCCGCCGCCTTGGGTGTGGACGCGAGGCCCTTTCTGATGGCGACCTGCTTCGCCGCGTCATCGGCGTTTCTCACTCCCATGGGTTACCAGACCAATCTCATGGTCTATGCTCCGGGCAACTACCGATTTCTGGACTTCACCCGATTCGGCGGCCCCTTGAGCCTGCTTTTCTGGGTCATGGCGACACTGCTCATTCCTCGTTTCTGGCCGTTTTGAGACGGTTTCGGCAGCCTTGCGAATTTCCCGGAGGTCCTCGATGAGCATCAGCAGGAATTGTGGAATCGGACTTCTGATCCTGTGGTGCGGTTGGCCTCCGGTCGAGAGCGCGCCCGAGAATCCACCCGGGATCTTGGGATTTTCCCCCGGCGCGGCCGAGGAGCAGCGGCTCCTGGAATCGAAGATGGACGCCGACCTGGATCCGGCGCAGATTGAAGCATGGATCCGAAAGCTCAGCTCCCGCCCCCATCATCCGGGCTCTCCCAAGGGCCGGGAAAACGCCGAGTTCATGGTGTCCCTGTTCCGCTCCTGGGGGTATGAGGCCCGGTTGGACGAGTACCGGATCCTCTTTCCCACACCCAAGCTCCGCCGGTTGGAAATGCTGGAGCCCGAGCCCTTCGTGGCTCGCCTGCTGGAACCCGCGCTGGCCCAGGATTCCACGTCCGGCCAGACCTCGGAAATTCTGCCCGCCTACAACGCGTACTCGCCGGACGGGGAGGCGACCGGTCAACTGGTCTACGTCAATTACGGGATCCCGGCCGACTACGAGCAACTGGAGCGCCGGGGCATACAGGTCAAGGACCGGATCGTCATCGCCCGCTACGGCGGCTCCTGGAGGGGACTCAAGCCCAAGCTGGCGGCCGAGCGGGGCGCGCTGGCCTGCATCATCTATTCCGATCCCAAGGACGACGGGTACTTCCAGGGGGACGCCTATCCCAAGGGTCCGTTTCGGAATCAGGACGGCGTGGAGAGGGGATCGGTACTCGACATGCCGGTTCATCCCGGAGACCCGTTGACCCCCTTCACGGCGGCGAACGGGGACGCTGAGAGATTGTCCCGAAGCGAGGCGCCCACCCTGCCTCGAATTCCGGTCCTTCCCATCTCCCATGAAGACGCCCTTCCCCTGCTCAGTGCGCTGGAGGGTCCGGTGGCTCCCCTTCACTGGCGCGGCGCCCTGCCCATTACCTACCACGTGGGTCCGGGTCCGGCCACGGTGCGCCTCAAGCTGGAGTTCAACTGGGACCTGGTCCCCGCCTACAACGTCATCGCCCGGCTGGAAGGCCGGGAAGAGCCGGATCAGTGGATCCTCCGCGGGAACCATCATGACGCCTGGGTCCACGGAGCCAGGGACCCGCTGAGCGGCATCGCCGCCATGCTGGCCGAGGCCCGGGCGGTGGCCAGCCTGACCGGGGACGGTTGGCGTCCTCGCCGCAGCATCGTCTACGCCGCCTGGGACGCCGAGGAGCCGGGCCTGATCGGCTCCACCGAGTGGGCGGAGGAATACGCCGGCGAGTTGAAGGAAAAGGCCGTCGCGTACGTGAACAGCGACTCCAACGGCCGTGGATTCCTGAGTGCCGGAGGCTCCCACAGCCTGGAGACGCTGGTCAACCAGGCGGCGCGGGACGTCGACGATCCCCAGACGGACCTGAGCGTCCTGCAGCGTTCCCTGGCGCGGCGAACGGTCTCCATCGATCCGCTGCCGCTGGCACCGGTGGAGCGGGTGAAGCTGGGAGCCCTGGGATCGGGTTCCGACTACACTCCGTTTCTTCAGCACCTGGGAATCGCCAGTCTGAACCTGGCTTTCGGCGGCGAGTCCGCCCAGGGCTCCTATCATTCCCTGTACGATTCCTTCGACCATTACCAGCGGTTCATGGATCCGGGATACCGGTACGGCGTGGCCCTGGCCCAGGTGGCCGGCAGAATCGTCCTTCGGCTGGCCAACGCCGAGATCCTGCCGTTGGAGTTCACTCCCCTCGCCGCGACGCTGGAGGGTTACCTGGCGGAGGTCATGGACCTGGCCGGCGAAATGCGCCGCGGGACCGAAGCCCTGAACCGTTGGATTCGGGAGGGATACCTGAAGGCGGCCTCGGATCCGGCCCGGACCTACGTCCCTCCCGCGCCTCGGGACCCGGTTCCCTTCTTCAACTTCGCGCCGCTTCGAAACGCCGTGGCGGGACTTCAGTCCAGCGCCCGCAAGTATGCTCGCGGCTACGGCCGTTTCGCATCGGGGGGCGCGCTTCCGGAACCGGAACGGCTGCAGTTGAATCGGATCCTGCTGGGGCTGGAGCAGAAGTTCGCACACCCGGAGGGGCTGCCGGGGCGCCCCTGGTACCGGCATCACATCTATGCGCCGGGTTTCTACACCGGGTACGGCGTCAAGACCCTTCCCGGAGTCCGAGAGGCCATTGAGCAACGGAGTTGGGAACAGGTCGAGGTTCAGATCGAACGGACGGCCGGCTTGATCCGGGACTTCTCCGGCGAGGTCGAGCGGGCGGCTCGATTGCTGGGGCCTTGACAGTCACGCCAGGACGTCGTGGAGGACCCTGCCTCCAACGTCGGTCAGGCGGAAGTCCCTCCCGCTGTAACGAAAGGTCAATCGGGTGTGGTCCAAGCCCAGGAGATGCAGGATCGTGGCATGCAGGTCGTTGGGATGGACCCGGTTTTCCACGGCCTTGTATCCGAAATCGTCGGTGGCGCCGTAGGTGCAGCCGCCACGGATTCCACCGCCGGCCAGGAGCGTGCTGTAACCATGCACGTTGTGGTCGCGTCCCTTTCCGATCTTCTCCAGGCCGCTGTTCTGGATCATGGGCGTGCGGCCGAACTCGCTGCCGACCATGACCAGGGTCTCCTCGAACAGGCCCCGTGACTTCAGGTCCCGGATCAGGGCGGCGATGGGACCGTCGGCCACCCGGGCGTGGCGGCGGTGGTCCTGGATGTCGTCGTGGCTGTCCCAAGGCTGGGAGCTTCCGTAGAAGACCTGGACCATGCGAACTCCCTGTTCCACCAGGCGAAGGGCCATGAGGCAGCCGCGGCCGAAGTCGCTGTCGCCGTAACGGGCGCGTGTGGACTCCGGCTCCCGGGTGATGTCGAAGACGTGGGGCACTTCCATCTGCATCCGGAACGCCACTTCCATGGCGGCGATTCCGGACTCCAGTTCCGGCTGGTGACCGAGCCGTCCCAGGTAGGAGCGGTTGAGTCGGGACAGCAGAGCCAACTGCCGCTCCTGCTCGCCGGGGAGCAACTTCTGGTTCCGAACGTTCCGGACCAGCTTGTCCGGCGACGTCTCGTTGTTTCGAACGTGGGTCCCCTGGTAGGTGTTGGGAAGGAAGCCGGAGGACCAGAGGGGTGGGCCCACGATGGGATAGCCCGGGCACAACACCACGAACCCGGGCAGGTTCTCGTTCTCGGAGCCCAGTCCGTAGGTGATCCACGAACCCATGGAGGGGTGACCGGGGAGCTGATGCCCGCAGCTCATGAGGAGCAGGGAGGGCTCATGATTGCCGATGTCCGAATGCATGGAGCGGATGACGCAGAAGTCGTCGATGGAATCGCCCACTTGCGAGAAGATCTCCGAGACCGGGATTCCGCTCTCGCCGCAGCGGCGAAAGCGAAACGGAGATCTCATCAGGGTTCCCGAGGCCCGGTCGGTCCTGACCTTGGGGCCGGGTAGCGGATCGCCGTCGTGCCGGGCCAGCGCCGGTTTGGGGTCGAAAGTATCCACCTGGGAGAGCCCGCCATTGAGGAACAGAAAGATGACGTGCTTGGCCTTGGGTGGAAAATGGGGTGCCTGGCGAGACAGGGGCTGGTCGCCGGAAGGGCCGGCCAGCAGGCTGGACATCCCCACCGTGCCGAACCCGGTCCCCATGAGAGACAGCATTTCACGTCGGTTCATGTTGGACTCCTCCCAGGACAACGGTACGGGAACCTTCCCGGATTGTCAGTACCGCGCCCTTCATTTCCTGTGAGTTCGGCCATCTCAGTTCACCGAGCTGAACTCGCTGGACGCCAGCAACATCTGGGCGTACTTGGGCCAGGGATCCTTTTCTCCCTCCAGATATTCGAGCCCCATGCGGATCTCTGACGGATCGGGGGGGCGCCCGTACAGCAATTGGTAGGCCCGGCGGATCCGGGCCCGGTTCCCCTGGGGAGACTCCCTGGCCAGGCGGCCGGCCAGGGCTTTCGCCTGCTCCATGACAAAGGGGCTGTTCAGGAAAAAGAGCCGCTGCATGGGACCCACGGTCACGGCGCGGCGGTCGCTGTGGGCATTGGGGTCGGGAAAATCGAACAGCGCCATGGCCCGGTCGGGCTGAGTCCGGCTGACGGTGGCGTACAGGGCCCGGCGCCGGTGCTTTTCGTCCAGCGGATTCGGCGGTCCGCCCGGCGTCCGGTCCAGACTTCCCGAGACGGCCAGAATCGTGTCCCGCAAGGCTTCCGCATCCAGCCTCTGAATCGGGTTCATCCGCCACAGAAACCGGTTCTGAGGATCCTTCTCGAAATTCTCCTGGTGGTGGCGGCTGCTCCGGGCGTAGGTGGCCGACAGCATGATCTCCTTGTGGAGTTGCTTGACGGACCACCCGCCGCGAATGAAGCGTGACGCCAGGTAGTCCAGCAGCCGGGGATGGCTGGCCGGTTCTCCCAATCTCCCCAGATTGCTCGGCGTCGAGATGAGTCCCCGCCCGAAGTGATGCTGCCAGATCCGATTGACCATGACCCGCGCGGTCAAAGGGTTCCCGGGATCGGCGATGGCCCTGGCCAACTCCAGGCGCCCGCTTCCCTCCTTGAAGGGTTTCGGCGTCCCCTGGCTCAGAATGTGGAGAAACCTTCGCGGAGCCACGTCCCCCAGGTTCTTGTTGTCGCCCCGGATGGCAATTTGAAGGTCCTTCGGTTTCTCCCGGTCCTGGTAGATGTGGAGAAACGGATAGGGCTCGGGAGCCGAATCCTCCAGGCGCTTCAATTCGGCGCGCATCCGATCCAGATGACCCTTCCAGACCGGGCTGAGGAAGCGGTCGATCTCCAGCCCCTCTTCCGCGCCGTAGTAGAAGACACCGCCCGGGAACCGGAAGCTCCCTCTGGGATGAGGCTCCGCCGCCAGGTCCCTCCACAGGTACCACTTCTCCAGGTCGAGGAACTCCAGGTTGGTGAACTGGCGGGTGCCCTGGTCGGCAACCCCTTTGGCCCCGCCCAACTTCACGTAGTTCCGGTCTTCGATGGCCTTCTTCTCGGCGTGGACCGCCAGCACCGTGTCCTGGAAGCGGCGGGAGAGATCGCTCACCTGCTGGAGAGTTCCTCCCTGGCCTCCAAGCTCTTCCCACTCCCGCAGGTAGGGGTGTTCCAGGTCCGTTCGGCCCAGGTACTTGACCCACCGCTCCAGGATCTCCGAGTCCAGGTCGGCCGGCGGCGTCTGCGGCTTCTCGCTCATCGCCTTCCAGGCGGCCACCATGTAGTCGGAGGTCTGTCCCATCAGGATTTCCGACAGTTGCTTCGACTGCGCCTTGATGAAGGCCTGAATCGCCTCTTTCCGGGCGTTGATCCGCTCCTGGCTCTGCTTGTAGGCCTCGACGACGGGGTCGGCCACCAAAGGGTGTTCCGCGGCTTTGCTGCTGCTGAACACACCCTTCAGGGAATAGAAGTCCTGGGTGGGGATGGGGTCGTACTTGTGGTCGTGACAGCGGGCGCAGCCCACGGTCAATCCCAGAAAAGTCCGGGCCGTCACGTCCACCAGATCGTCCAGGTTGGGCGCGATGGCGAGAAAGCCCAGGCCCGCCAGCAACTCCTCCCGGCTCTCGACAGGCAGTTGATCGGCCGCCATCTGGGCCAGGATGAATCGATCGTAGGGTAGGTCCCGGTTGAACGCCTCGACGACCCAATCCCGGTACCGGAAGGCGTTGGGATAGGGAGTGTCCGTCCGCGCTCCCAATCTGCCGTCGGAATAGCGGGCCAGGTCCAGCCAGTGGCGGCCCCAGCGCTCTCCATAGTGCCGGGACGCGAGGAGGCGCTCCACGACCCGGGAGAAGGCATCTGGGGAGGGGTCGGCGACAAAGTCCTCCACCTCTTCGGGCGTGGGCGGAAGTCCGATCAGGTCGAAGCTGGCTCTCCGGATGAGAGTTCGCCTGTCGGCGGACCCGACGGGAGCCAGACCCTCCTTTTCCAGCCGGTCCAGGACGAAATAGTCGATGGCGTTTCCCGGCCAGGCGGCATCCCCCGCGTCGGGAGGATCGGTTTCTCGTAGCGGCCGAAGAGACCAGAAGGCCCGCTGCTCCGGCGTGACCGTGTAGGTGGCTGCCGGATTCGAGGCGATCAACTTGTCGCCGGTGTCCGGCCAGACGGCGCCGGCGTCGATCCAACTGCGCAGATCCTCGACATTCCGGTCGCTGAGCTTTCCCTGGGGAGGCATCTGCAGCCGCTCGTGGGTGTGGGAGACGACCCGGACCAGGAGGCTGCCGGCAGAGTTTCCGGGCCTGATGGCCGGCCCGGAACTTCCCCCGCGAACCAGTCCCTCCCGCGAATCCAGCCGTAGATCTCCCTTGCGGGCGCTGGTGTGGCAGGCGTAGCAGTTTTCGGCCAGCAGGGGCCGAATGCGCATCTCGAAGAACTCGGCCGCGGCCGGATCGGAGCCGAACAAGGGCAGAGCCGGCCCCAGCAGGACGCCGACTGAGAGTAAGACCCGATTGAGCATGGAGTTACCTGCCAAGTTACCAATGGCCGGAAGAAACTGTCAACGTCCGGGAAGCGGGACTTTCTCCGTTCGTAGGGGCGCCCCCCGAGCAGGGCGCGGCCCGTCGTCCCGCCCATCGGACTTTCCCCGTTCGTAGGGGCGACCCTTGTGGTCGCCCTCCGGCTGCCGGCAACCGGGATCGACCGGGGGCAACCCCTGACTCCCACGCCATGTCCCGGCGGTCGACCGGGTCCGGGCAGGTTCCGATTGACGAGGGCACCAGGGGTGTCCCTACTGTCGGGGGAAGGTGTGAAAGAGGGTAACGGAAGTGTGAGAGCGCGGGCCCGCCGGCCCGGTTGGAATTGCGGGTCAAACGGCGGCGGTGATCCGAAGTTTGGGAACCCTCACCATGACCTTGGACCCGGGAGGCACGCTGCTGATGATCCAGACGTTGCCCCCGATGATGGAGTCCCGTCCGATGACCGTGTTGCCGCCCAGAATCGTGGCCCCGGAATAGATGACCACGTTGTCCTCGATGGTGGGATGACGTTTCTTTCCACGGGCCGCCGCCGCCCCTTCGGGGAAGCTCAGTGCGCCCAGAGTCACGCCCTGATAGAGCTTGACGTTCTCTCCGATCTCGGTGGTTTCGCCGATGACGACACCGGTGCCGTGGTCGATGAAGAAGCGGCGTCCGATTCGGGCGCCCGGGTGAATGTCGATACCGGTTTCGTGATGGGCGTATTCGGTCATGATCCTGGGGATCAGCGGGACGTTCAGAAGGGTCAGCTCGTGGGCGACCCGATAGATGGTGACCGCCTTCATGCAGGGGTAGCTGAAGATGATCTCGTGGTTGCTCTGGGCCGCCGGGTCGCCGTCCATGGCGGCCTCCAGGTCCAGTCCCAACAGCCGTCGAAGCCGCGGAAAGGTCTTCAGGAAAAGGAGGCAGATGTCATCCGCGGTTCTCCCGACCCTCTCCGGGTCCGGGCCGGATTCGAGCACGAGGGCTTTGCAGATCTCCTTCGAGAGCCGCTGATACACTTCGTCGACCAAGCCGCTCACGTACTCTTCCACGCTCTCTTGGGTGACCGATTGGTGCCCGAAGTACCCGGGGAAGAGAATCATCCGGATCTTTCCCAGGACGTCGACGACGACCCGCTGACTGGGAAGAGGCGTCTCCCCCAAATGCTGGTGCTTCAGACGGCTGTCCCGGTAGGTGGCAGCGATCTCGTCGATGACTCGGGAAAGAGACCGGCGGCCTCGCGAACTGCTGCTTTTGGAATTCATGGCCCTTGACCCGTCGCAAACAGTCTACTACGGCGCCGGGATTGCTGTCAGGACGGCGCCGGGAGACCGTCGTGGCGCCGCCGGTGTCCGAAACGGACAGCCTGACCGGGCTGCTGCCGGCCTTGTCAGGGATAGGGGGGCTGACTATGATCCGTCTCATGTCCGACTTCGGCTCGTCTCCGTCGCCGCTTACGGAATTGTCGGAAGAGGAGATGCTGTTTCGCGATGCCGTCTCCGACTTCGCCCGGAGCGAGGTCCGGCCACTGGCTGCGGCGATGGATCGGGACGGAGCCTTCCGGCCCGAACTTCTGCAACAGTTCTTCCAGTTGGACCTGATGGGGATCGAGATCCCCGTAGCCCTGGGCGGGGCCGGCGCCAGTTTCTTCATGTCCATTCTGGCGGTGGAGGCGTTGAGCAGGGAGGATGCCTCGGCCGGGGTCGTGGTGGACGTCCAGAACACGCTGGTCAACAATGCTCTGCTGCGCTGGGGGACCCGGTCCCAAAAGGAGCGGTATCTGCCCCGCATGGCCTCGCGGTGGGTGGGCGCCTACGCCCTGTCGGAGGCGACCTCGGGCAGCGACGCGTTCACCATGGCGGCCCGGGCCTCCCGGCAGGGGGACCATTACGTGCTCAATGGCCAGAAGCTGTGGACCACGAATGCGGCGGAGGCCGACCTTTTCATCGTCTTCGCCAACGCGGCCCCCGAGAAGAGGTACAAGGGCATCACCGCCTTCCTGGTGGAGCGGGATTTTTCCGGATTCCGCGTCGGCAAGAAGGAGGACAAGCTGGGCATTCGCGCCTCGTCCACCTGCGAGCTGATCCTGGAGGACTGCGCCGTGCCCGCCGGGAACATCCTGGGAGAAGAGGGCATCGGCTACAAGGTCGCCATCGAGACTCTGAATGAGGGCAGGATCGGGATCGGCGCCCAGATGATCGGCTTGGCCCGGGGGGCCCTGGACCATGCCGTCGCCTACTGTCGAGAGCGGGAGGCGTTCGGCAAGCCCATCGGCCAGTTTCAGGGGGTCCAGTTCTCGGTGGCGGAAATGGAGACGGAGTTGGAGGCGGCGAGGCTCCTGGTCTACAACTCGGCGCGGTTGAAGGACGCGGGCAAGGCCTTTCTGAAGGAAGCGGCGATGGCCAAGTACTACAGCTCCAGGGTCGCCGAGAAGATCACGTCCCGGGCGATCGAGATTTTCGGAGGCTATGGCTTCACCCGGGATTATCCCGTGGAGAAGTATTTTCGGGACTCCAAGATCGGGTCCATCTATGAAGGAACGACCCACATGCAGCTCGCCACCATCGCCAAGCAGGTCCTCAGCCCCTAGCACCCCTCTCCGGTCTGGTTTTCATTTCCATGGAAAAGCTGGAACTGCCGGTTCCCGTCGCCGTTTTCTGCCGGGATCTGCTGCGCTGGTATCAGCGGCACCGGCGCGATCTTCCCTGGCGCCGCCGGCTCGAGCCCTATCCGGTCCTCCTGGCCGAGGTGATGCTCCAACAGACCCAGGTGAAGACCGTCGTTCCCTACTACCGGAGGTTCCTGAAGCGTTATCCCACGCTGGAAGACCTGGCTGAAAGCGATGAGGACGAAGTCCTTGCCCTCTGGTCGGGGCTGGGATACTACAGCCGGGCCCGCAATCTTCGGCGGGCGGCCCGGCAGATTTGCGACCGGCACGGCGGGGAGTTCCCCCGGACCTACGAAGAGATGATCCGGTTGCCCGGAGTCGGCCGGTACACGGCCGGAGCCGTCCTCTCCATCGCCTGCGGACAGCCCCTGCCCGTCCTGGACGGCAACATCCGCAGGCTCTTCGCCCGCTACCTCAAGATGGACGGCGTCTCCTCCGGAGACGATTCCCCGCCGCTGTGGGACCTGCTGACCCGCATCAGCCGCTTTGCGGCGGCCCGGGAGGAGGTGTCCGATCTGAACCAGGCGCTCATGGAACTGGGGGCCCTGGTCTGCACGCCGCGCTCGCCGAGTTGCGGGCGCTGTCCGCTGGAGGGGAGCTGCCTCGGACTCCAGGCCGGAGTGCAGGAGAAGCTGCCTCTACCCCGGGCACGCCGTGCCGTGCGGAGGTTGAGCTACGCGGTGGCCGTGATCCGTCACCGGGACCGGTACCTGCTGGGTCGGAACCGGGAGAGTGAATTCCTGAAGGGGATGTGGGAATTCCCCCGGATCCCGGTCAAGGTCGGGGAACGGAATCTGGGCGCGAAAACGCTGGAGGAAGCCTTCCGTTGCCAGCTCGGCCTGTCGCTCAGCATAGATGGCCTGCTGAAGCCGGTTCGTCATCAGATCACCTACCGGCGGCTCACCCTTCATCCGGCAGTGGCCACGCTTCGGACGGCCGCGCCTCCAGCCGGACTGGTGTGGACCGATCCGGGCACGGACCGTTCCTATCCCATCCCCGCCTACGTGACCAAGATCGCGAAACTCTATCGCCGGACCCAGGGGCGGATCTGATCCCGGACCGGACCACTTTGGACGCCTCCGGCCGCCCTCAGTTCAGGCCGCGGCGGGCCAGCAACGAGGCGGCGTCCGGTTCGCGGCCCCGGAACTCGCGGTAGAGAGCCATGGCCTCCCGGCTGCCTCCTTGCGACAGGATCATCCGGCGGAAGCGGTCTCCGTTCTCCCGCGTCAACCCGCCGTTCTCCTTGAACCATTCCACGGTATCGGCGTCCAGCACCTCGCTCCAGATGTACGAGTAGTACCCGGCCGAGTAGCCGCCGCTCCAGATGTGTGAGAAGTAGGTGCTGCGGTAGCGCGGGGGAACCGCATCGAGAGCGACGCCGGCCTCGGCCAGCACCGCCTCCTCGAAATCGGTCACGCCCTCGTCATCGGGCGCTTCCCCGGCCTTGAGCTGGTGCCACGCCTGGTCCAGCAGGGAGGCGGCCAGGTACTCGGTGGTGGCGAATCCCTGGTTGAATTTCTCCGCGGCCAACATCTTTTCCACCAGTTCCAGGGGCATGGGCTCCCCGGTCTCGTGATGGACCGCGTAGTTCGCCACCACCTCCGGCCACGTGGCCCACATTTCGTTGATCTGGGAGGGAAATTCGACGAAGTCGCGAGGCACGGAAGTTCCCGAAAAATAGGGGTAGCGGACCGAGGAGAAGATGCCGTGGAGGGCGTGCCCGAACTCGTGAAACAGCGTCTCCACCTCGTCGAAGTTCAGCAGTGTCGGCTCCCCGGGGGGAGGCTTCGGGACATTCATGGTGTTGCTGACCACCGGCCGGGTTCCCAGCAGCTCCGACTGGGAGACGAACGAGCTCATCCAGGCGCCCCCCTGCTTGGAGGGCCGGGCATAGAGATCGACCAGAAACAGGGCCAGCGGCCGGCCGTCGGCGTCGAGTACGTCGAACACCCGCACGTCCGGGTGATGGGTGGGGAGATCGGTCCGCTCGCGAAGGCTGATCCCGAAGAGCCGGTTCGCCGCGTAGAAGACGCCCTTTTGCAGGACGTTGTCGAGCTCGAAGTAGGGTCGAAGCTGAGACGCGTCGAAGGCATATCGTTTCCTGCGAACCTTCTCCGCGTAGTAGGCCCAGTCCCACGAGGCCAACGGATGACTCCCGCCGTCGCCGTCGATCATGGCCTGCAGGTCCCGTGCCTCCCGCGCGGCGTTGGCGGCTGCTGCCGCCGCCAGTTTGGCCAGGAAGCGGTTGACCGCCTCGGCCGTCTTCGCCGTCTGCCGCTCCAGGCTGTAGGCGGCATGGTTGGCATAGCCGAGAAGCGCCGCCCGTTCCGCCCGCAGCTTGGCGGAGCGGGCCACGATGCCGCGATTGTCGAACTCGCCTCCCCGTCTGCCGCGGGCCTGGGACGCCTCCATGATCCGCTTCCGCATCCCGCGGTCCCGGATCCAGGTCAATGGCGGCTGGCCACTGGTGTTCCGGAGCGCAACCAGGAACTTCCCCTTCAGGTCTCGGGCCGCCGCCGCATCCGCCGCCGCTTTGATCTGGTTTTCCGACAGTCCTTCCAGTTGCTCGCGGCCGGTGACGACGACGGCCGAGTCGTTGACCTCCGACAGCAAGTTCTGGCTGAAGCGTGTCTGCAGGCTGGCCAGCTCCACGTTGATCTCCTGGAGCCGAGCCTTGTCGGCGTCCGAGAGCCGCGCTCCCGCCCGCACGAAGTCGGTGTAGTACTCCCCGATCAGGCGCCGCGACTCGTCATCGATATCCAGCGCCGCCCGGCGGCCGTGCAGGTCCCGGACCCGCTCGAACAGCTTGCGGTTCAGCAGAATCCGGTCTCTGTGGGCGGAGAGCTTCGGAGCCATCTCGCTCCGGATCTCGTCCAGCTTGTCGTTGGTGTGGGCGGAGACCAGGTTGAAGAAGACCCTCCTGACCCGATTGAGCATCCGGCCGGAGCGCTCGAGCGCCACCAGGGTGTTTTCGAGCGTGGGAGGCTCCGCCTGGTTGGCGATGGCGTTCACCTGGTCCAGGTGCCGGGCCATTCCCTGCTCGAAGGCGGGACGGTAGTGTTGCTCGTCGATCCGATCGAACTGCGGGTAATTGAAAGGTAGGGGACTCTCGGTGAAAAAGGGGTTTTCTCGCATGGCAATTGTCGTCTCGTCCTTGGTCATTTCCGGTTCCGATCGCGAGCACGAGGTGAGCAACACCAGTGCCACGGCAATCCCAACCTGGGATTTTCCCATCCGCATCACGGTAATGGTACCGCAGGGTTGATCCCGGCTTCACCAGGGAGAGCCGGCGGCGGAGGCCAGACGAATTGTGTGTTCACTCTTGGTAAAGATGAAAATACAGAAAATCCATTGATGGTGAGACTGATAAACCTGTAATATCGTTGTTAATGAGAACGAATATACAGAGATTCCGGTGGCTCACCACACGGCTGCCAACCGCGGACAAGCGCCGCCTGGTGGTTCTGACCGGAGCGCGTCAGACCGGAAAAACCACGCTGGCCCGGAGTCTTTACCGCGATCTGCGGTATCTGAACCTGGACGCGATCGAGGAACGGGAGGCGGTGCGCGCCTTGCGCAGCGGCAGTTGGGGCCGGGTCGTCGGCGCAGCCGTGATCGACGAGGCTCAGAAGGAACCTGGTGTCTTCGACAAGGTGAAACTGGCCTACGATGAGGGCCATCTCTCGTTCTCGGTCCTGCTGGGTTCGTCCCGATTCCTGCTCCTGAAACGCATCCGGGAGTCGCTGGCCGGCCGGGCGTTCGTCTACGATCTATGGCCGCTCACGGCTTCCGAGTTGCGTTGCGCCGTCGGGTTCACTCCGCCCCGTCCGCTGTTCGATCGGCTCATCACCGGACCGGACGCATTCTCGGCGATCCTCGGTGAAGAGCCGCCGCGGCTGCTGGGTGACGAGGCGACGGCGCGCGTTGAGGCAATCGATAATCTCACGGCTTGGGGCGGGATGCCCGAGCTCCTGTCGCTGGACGATGGGGACAGGCGCGATTGGCTGCGCTCCTACCAGCAGACGTGGCTCGAGCGTGACCTTGCCGACTTGACCCGCGTCGCCGACCTGTTGCCGTTTCGCTTACTGCAACGGCTGGCCATGCTCCGTACCGGACAACTCCTCAACTACGCCAAGTTGGGTCGGGATGCGGCCGTCAGCGCCGCCACGGCCCGCCGTTACCTGGAGTACCTCCGGCTGTCCTACCAGGTCGCGTTGCTGCCGCCGTATGCGCGCAACCTCACCAGCTCGACGGTGAAGAGCCCCAAACTCTACTGGATGGACCTGGGTCTGCTGCGCCAGGGGACCGGTTTTTGGGGCGAGATCACCGGACCTCTGTTCGAGACGCTGGTCGTAGCGGAGGCCCGCAAGTGGATCGACACCCTCGGGCGCGACGCGATGCTGTGGTTCTACCGCACGCGGTCGGGACGGGAAGTCGATCTTCTGGTCACGACCTCGGCCGGCGTCTTCGGCATCGAGGTGAAGAACCGCGCCCGGGTGGAGAGGGTCGACTCCTCCGGGCTGCGCGTGTTGGGAGAGGCGTTGGGAGACGAGTGGCTCGGCGGCCTGGTCGTCCACCGGGGCGAGGATCTTTTGGAGTTGGAGCCGGGTATTTGGGCGGTCCCGGTCCACAGGCTCTTTTGAACCGGGGTCCGTCCGGACCTCCCGGAATCGGCTCCCCATTTTCGGACCGGCTGGTAAGATGGTGAAACGTGATTGCAGACTGGAAACATCGATGCTGGACCGTATGACCTGTCTTCGAAGCAGAGCACGATCACGGTCGTTCCTAGGCTCACTCTGCCTGGTGGGTGTGCTTCTGGCCTGTATTGCGCTCGAAGCCCAGCGAAAGGGGCCTCCCCGGCGTTTGGAGAACCCGGTCGACCTCACCCTCCCCAACAAATCGAGGGTGGAGTTCCGAAGCTTTCGATCGTCCGCCTTGGGGATGAATGCGGATTACAGCGTCCTGCTCCCGCCGAGCTACGATGAGGAATCGGACAGGAAGTACCCCATCGTCTACTTCCTGCATGGGTTGAACAACGACCACACGAGTTGGGCGACCCCGCGCTATGGGGATCTTCCGGCCCGCATCGACCTTCTCATGAGCCAGGGGAAGCTGCCCCACTTCGTCATGGTCCATCCCGACGGCCAGAACAGCCTCTACACCGATTCTCCCGACGGGACCGGGAACTACGAGACCTACATTCGCAACGATCTGTTACGGGCGATTCAGGGTCGGTACAGGGTTCGAACCGATGCCGGCGGACGCGCCATCGGAGGCGTCTCCATGGGAGCGTACGGGGCTCTCAAGATCGCCATGAAGCATTCCGGACTCTATGCCTCGGCCGCCGGCGTCTCTCCCATCGTCTTTCTGGGCGAGGACCCCTTCGAGGGCCTCCGTTCCAATCCCTCCCGCAGCTCCACCTACTTCCTGCGTCTGGTGGGAAAGGCCTTCGGCGACCCGATGGACCAGGATTACTGGAAGCAGAACAGCTTGGAAGAGCTGGCCCGAAGCGCCTCCTTGGCCGGCCTGAATCTCTACTTCTCCTACGGCACCGCCGACCGATACAACCGGCTTTTCCCCTTGGAGCATGGCATCAAGTCGCTGGCGCGGATTCTGGACGAGCGTGGCGTCTCCCACCAGTGCATGATCTTCGAGGGGGAGCCGCACGGCTGGGAACTGGTGGCGGCCCACCTGGAGGAGACGCTCGCGTTCCTCACCCAGACCTTTTGAGATAGTGGAGGGGCGACATCCTTGTCGCCCATGGGATGGGCGTCTTGTAGGCGCCCCGAATTCTTTCGCTGTGTTGCGACTCCGGAGACCGGCGCCCGGAAGGACGCCGGTCCCAGTCGGCGCCGGGGACGACGCCGCTCCGGACGCCGGTCCCAGTCGGCGCCTGAAAGACGCCGCTCCGCGTGAAAGACGCCGCCGAGAGGCTGTTCCCAATCGGCAACCTCAGGGTTGCTGCTCGTTTGGAGGGGCGTCATTCTTGGCGCCCTCTTTCGAGCGTTGGGTGTACTCGAAGCTCGGCGGCTCGACGTCCTGGCTTTTTGCTTTGGAGGGAAGGTCGGTCCGTTCGCTCTCTTTCGCGCCGTGCGGGGGGG
>JAJDTT010000138.1 GCA_022827025.1 Acidobacteriota bacterium | reverse complement strand
GCCTCCTGAACGTGATCGGTCAGCGCGGCGACGCCTCTTCCCTGGAGGTGGTGGAGCCCCTGACCCGGAGCGACAACGCCGACGTGATCTCCTCGGCTAACGTTGCTCTGAGGCGGCTGCAGGGCCGGCATCCGGGCGCGTCCTTGAGTTCCATGGTGGTCGCCCCCGACGCCACCGGCGACGGTGACGGCGTTCCGGTGAACTGACCGGGACAGCGGCGAGATTCAGTCCAGTCCCAACTGGGGCCAGAGCCGGTCCACCTGTTCCCGGATCTCCTGATCCATGACGATCTCGTCGGGCCAGTCCCTCTGGAACCCTTCTTCCGGCCACTTCCGAGTGGCGTCGATCCCCATCTTGGAACCGAAGTTGGGCATGCGGGCGGCGTGGTCCAGGGAGTCGACGGGGCCCAGCGTGAACTGGATGTCCCGCTCGGGATCGATGTGGTTGAGGGCCCTCCAGACGACCTCCGGGTAGTTGCTGAGATCGACCTCCTCGTCCAGCACCAGGATGCACTTGGAAAACATGGCCTGCCCCATGCCCCAGATCGCGCTCATGATCTTGCGGGCGTGTCCCGGGTAGCGTTTCCGGATCCGGACCAGGACCAGGTTGTGGAAGATGCCCTCGAAGGGCATGTGCATGTCCAGGATCTCCGGGAGCTGCTTTCGGATCAGGGGCAGGAAGATCCGTTCCACGGCATAACCCATGTAGCAGTCCTCCTGGGGAGGCTTGCCCACGATGATGGTCTGGTAGATGGGGTTCCGGCGGTGCGTGACGCAGGTCACGTGAAAGACCGGATACTCGTCGGCCAGAGAATAGTACCCGGTGTGATCGCCGAAGGGCCCTTCGGTCCGGAGCTCGTCCAGGTTCACGTACCCTTCCAGGACGATCTCCGCGTTGGCCGGGACCTCCAGGTCGACGGTCTTGCAGGCGGTCATCTCCACCGGGGAACGCCGCAGGAACCCGGCGAACATCATCTCGTCCAAGTCGTCGGGCAGGGGCGCGATGGCGGAGAAGACGGTGGCCGGATCCGCGCCAATGGCGGCAGCCACTTCCATGCGCCTGCCATCCTCCTCCGCGCCGCCGAGCCGGACCGCCTCCCGAAAATGCTGGGCTCCATGCTTGTGAGTCTGCCAGTGCATGGCGGTGGTCCGTTCGTCGAAGACCTGCATTCGGTACATGCCGCAGTTGCGCTTTCCCGTCTCCGGGTTCTTGCTGAAGACCAGGGGCATGGTGATGAAGCGGCCGCCGTCCCCGGGCCAGCACTGGAGAATGGGAAAATCGAGCAGCGAGAAGTCTTCCGTCCTGACCACCTCCTGGCAGACGCCCCGGCGCACCATCTTGGGTGTCAGGGATGCCAATTCGGTCAGCTTGGGGAGCAGCTTCAGCTTGTCCATCGCACCCGATGGGGCCTTCAGGTCCAGCAGGGCCTCGATCCGATCCGCAATCCGGTCCATGGAATCGACGCCCAGGGCCAGATTCATCCGGTTGTAGGAACCAAGGGCATTGATGAGGAGCGGATGTTTCGACCCTCTGGGATTCTCGAAGAGCAATGCGGGCCCCATGCGCTTGGAGACCCGATCCGTGATCTCCGCGATCTCCAGCACCGGATCCACCGGGGTGCCGATGCGTCTCAGTTCTCCCTGCTTTTCCAGGACTTGGACAAACGCTCTCAGATCCCGGTGCGGGTACTTCATTTCAGCCCCACCTTCCGCAGGAGATCCTCCAGTTCCTGCCGGAACGCCTCGCGGTTCAGTTCGCGCCTCTCTTCGGGTCCGTCCACCCGAAACAATTCCGCCTGCCGGATCACCCGCGCAGGTGAGGGCAAGCCTCTCAACTCACTCAAGGCGAGGAACCGGCCATAGTTGTTGGAGCGTTCCAAGCCCCCCGAACTCACCAGGATGAAGCCGGTATCGGAGCTCCCCAGCCGGACCTGGCAATCCTGCAACCGGCAATAGTCGGAAATCTCTTCAAGGGTCATGGCCAACAGCCGGTTATTCTCCAACGCGGCCCGTTTCAGGTCAAACGAAGAGGAGCAAGCAGCGACATGGAGCGGCGTCATTCTTGGCGCCGTCTTGCGACCTTGCATTCAAGAAAAACCGGTCGGGCGCATCGTCTCTCCTTTCCTCAGGTCGTTCTCCTCCCGCAGCGCGAAAAAGAGCGAAAGGACCGACCTTCCTCCGAAGCAAAGCATCAAGACGCCCAACCGCCGAGCTTCGAAGCCACCCAACGCTCGAAAGAGGGCGCCAAGACTGACGCCCCTCCAAACGACAAGCGGCGGCTTTCCAGCCGCCGAACTCCAGCGTACCAATGGCGCCGGGCGGGAACGGACGAGTGGAAATCGATTCCTCTGTCTTTTCTGAGGTTCTCAACCCGGCTACCCTGTGAACCATGCCGAGCCAACAAGACACCCTTCTGGGCGCCCACATGTCGATTGCGGGAGGAATCCCCAAGTCCCTCGACCGGGCCGTGGACGTGGGTTGCAACGTCCTCCAGATCTTCGTCAAGAACAACAACCGGTGGCGAGGCCGGGCCTTGCACGACCCCGAGGTGCACGAGTTCCGGCAACGCTGGGCCGAATCCCCCATCCTCCAGGTGGTCGCCCACGACTCCTACCTGATCAACCTGGCGTCGCCCAAAGAGGACCACTGGGAACGGTCTATCGCCGCCTTGCTGGACGAGATGGATCGCTGCGAGCGGCTGGGCCTGAGCCACCTGGTCACTCACCCGGGAGCCCACGTGGGGGCCGGCAAGGCCTGGGGCATCGACCGGATCGTGGCGGCCCTGAAGCGGATCTTGGAGAGAACGGCCTCCTACCGGGTCAAGATCGCACTCGAAACCACCGCCGGCCAGGGGAGCACCCTGGGCCACCGCTTCCAACATCTCCGGGACATCCTGGCCGGTTGCGGGTCCCCTGAGCGGATCGTCGTCTGCATGGACACATGTCACGTTTTTGCCGCCGGCTACGACATCAGGACCCAGGAGGGTTACGCCGGCGTCATGGACGAGTTTGACCAGGTCGTGGGCCTGGAAAAACTGGAAGTCCTTCATTTCAACGACAGCAAGCGATCTTTCGGAAGCCGCGTGGACCGGCACGCGCACATCGGACAGGGGCATATCGGAAAGGCCGGGTTCCGCTGGTTTCTGAACGATCCCCGCCTGGTCCAGGTTCCCAAGCTGCTGGAGACACCGAAAGAGAACAAGGGGGAGGCCGACCGGAGAAACCTGAAGGTGCTGCGCTCGCTTTTGGACAAACCTGCGCCATGAGCTCCTACACGGACCCGGAACGGGAAGAGATCCTCCTGGATTACTTCGGCTCCGTGTCCGAAGACGAGCCCCTCTGCCCCGACTGTGGTGAGGTCCTGGAATTCCAATCCCACTACCCCTCAGGAGATTCTCCCTACCGGCTCCAGGTGGATTGTCCCGACTGCCACGCCGGATTCATCTGGGAACAGGACCGGAACCGGGAGGACTGGACCTCGATTCAGCTCTCCTACTGCCTGGAACGGTTCCGTCAAGGGGACACGCCCCGCTGCCCGGTGGACGATTCCTACATCGTCTGCACCGAGTTCACCGGCGTCACCGTGGAGTTTCGCTGCCCCTACTGCAACCGCAGCGGCCGGGTGCGCACGAGCCATGGCCCCTCGGCCCAGAAGCGCCAAGTTGATTAATGGACCGGAAAGTCGAGGCCGTCAGATCCGGCCAATCCGCTGGAAAACCGGAAGCGGGGGGCAGGAAAACTCCCGCTCCTGTCAGGAGGGGGGACTTTCCTCTCCCCCCGTCCCTGGATCCCGCACCACGGTTTTGCGCCAGGAATGCCCGCAGCCGAGTTCGAATCGCGCTTCGTCCTCTTGCGCATCGAGCGCCCGCGGCCGGTCGAGATCGACTCCGCGCCGGGCGCGGACACCACGCACCGTGAGCAGCTTGAAGGGCGGCGGCTCCGAGCGACGCACCTGCCGGGCGAGTCGGTCAAAAAGGGAGATGGTCGTCCGCATGGTAAAAAGAGTAGTGAATATACGTCACTTCACCAACTTCTTCCCGGAAAACAGGACTTCCCCGAAATTCGGGACGTCATCTACGCAAGCGATTGATACCAGGAGAGTAAGAAGATCGGACAAGTGGAATGGGGTCAGCCTCGAATTCGAATTCCGTAGGGGCACCCCTTGTGGGTGCCCTCTCAGGTCGAAACCGACTCCGCCCCGGTCGACCGCCGGGACATGGTGTGGCAATCACGGGGTGGCCCCCGGTCGATCTCGGTTGCCTGTACTGGGAGGGCGACCACAAGGGTCGCCCCTACGAACGGGAAGCCGTACCATCGGAATGATACCCCCTCTATCCGATTCTCCGCTCCAACCCTCTCCCTCTGTTCCTCTGACTCTCCAAAAATGGGGGAAGTCCGAGATTTCGCCGGCTGGAAAGCCGTCGCATCCAGGTGCTACCATTTGCCCCGATTTTTCCGCTTACCGAATCAGAATCGAGGGGGTTAGAGAGGCATGAAGAACTATGTGGTCGAGTTCATAGGGGCATTCTTCCTGGTGCTGGTCATCGGCTTGGCTTCCGGAGACCTGGCGCCATTGGCCATCGGCGGCGCGCTGATGATCATGGTTTACATGGGAGGCCACGTCTCGGGCGCCCACTACAACCCGGCCGTTTCCATCGCCTGTCTGGTCCGGGGCGCCCTGGACGGCGCCACCACGGGAATCTACATCGTGAGTCAGATCCTGGGGGCGCTCGCAGGAGCCTGCACGGCCACTTTCCTGGCGGGCCAAGCCACAACGGTGGCCCCCGGCGACGGCGTCAGCGCCACGAATGCGCTCCTGGCCGAGTTCCTCCTGACCTTCGCTCTGGCCTCGGTGGTCCTCAACGTCGCCACTTCCAAGGACCATCCCAACAACTCTTTCTACGGACTGGCCATCGGATTCACCATCTTCGTCGGAGCCGTTTCCGTGGGTCCCATCTCGGGAGGAGCCTTCAACCCGGCCGTGGCGCTGGGCCACAACATCGTCTCCGGCTCGCTGGGGAACATCTGGATCTACCTGCTGGGACCCGTCGCCGGTGCGGTTGCAGCCTCACTCGTCTTCAGGATCACGAACCCCCACGAATTCGAGTAATCGTTTCCACGAGGAAAGACCGGCAAGGCGGGGGACGGGGCTGGCTGGACCTCGTTCCGCAACGGGGTTCCGCTCACCTGGAACAGTCCGTTCCAATATTGAGTAAATTTACTCAGAAGTCCCCCACCGCCGGGCCTCCGGCATGATCCCGCGAGAAACTGGACAGGATTGTCCATCAGCGGCGCCCACCGCGTCGCCGCTTTCGAACGACTCGTAGGGGCGACCCTTGTGGTCGCTCTCCCCCGAACGGAGCCACCGTCCCCCGGCCATTGCTGGGGCACTACCGAACCGGGGGGGTGGAGCGGCGACTTTCTAGTCGCCGACTGGGACCGGCGTCCGGAGCGGCGTGTTTCACGCGCCGACTGGGACCGGCGTCCTTCCGGGCGCCGGGAATGGCGACGTGCGGCAGCGGCTCAGCCGGGGAACGATGCGACCCCGCAGGGCACCCACAAGGGGTGCCCCTACGATCATCGGGGATTGGAAGTTTCAAAGAAGTCCCCCACCGCCGGGCCGCCGGCATGATCCCCCGAGAAACTGGGGCAGGGTCGTCTATACTGGGCGCCAATTTTCGGGTGGAGCGCGAAGTAGGCCGGTTACCCAATGGTGCG
>JAJDTT010000081.1 GCA_022827025.1 Acidobacteriota bacterium | reverse complement strand
CCTTGTGGTCGCCCTCCCCGGCACACGGCGTCGTCCACCACGGGTCGTGGCCGGGCTCCTTGCCGGCCCGGATGAACGGCGCCACCGCCCGGCAGGCGAACGTTGCCACGCCGAAGGGCACCCACAAGGGGCGCCCCTACGGTCCCCGGTCCGCGGACCTTCCAGGTCCTTCCCCACCGGCCTCCAGCATGATTCCTGGGGAATCGGGGAAGATGATCGACGCCCGGCCCCAAACGTGTCGCCTGCGGTGACCGCATCGTAGGGGCGATCCTTGTGGTCGCCCTCCCCCTGCACACGGCCGCTGCCCGCCGCAGATCGTGACACCGGGTGCCTTGCCGGCCCGGTTGCGCGGCCCGACCACCCAGCCGGCGAATGTTGCGACCCCGGTGGGCGCCCACAAGGGGCGCCCCTACGGTCCCTGATCGGCGGACGTTTCCAGGTCCTCCCCCCAACGATTGACCTCCGGCATGATTTCCTCGGGAATTGGGGAAGATGATCGAAGCCCGGCACCAACCGCGTCGCCCGCGGCGACCGCATCGTAGGGGCGACCCTTGTGGTCGCCCGCCCCTACACTCACCGCCGACCGCCGCAGATCGTGACACCGGGTGCCTTACCGGCCCGGTTGCGCGGCCCGACCGCCCAGCCGGCGAACGTTGCGACCCCGGGGGGCACCCACAAGGGGTGCCCCTACGGTCCCTGATCGGCGGACGTTTCCAGGTCCACCAGGGCCCTCCGGCCTGATCCCCTGGGGAATTGGGGATGATGATCGACGCTCGGCCCAAACGCGTCGCCCGCGACCACCACATCGTAGGGGCGACCCTTGTGGTCGCCCTCCCCGGCACACGGCGTCGCACACCGCGGGTCGTGCCTGGGCTCCTTGCCGGCCCGGTTGAACGGCGCCACCGCCCGGCAGGCGAACGTTGCCACGCCGGAGGGCGCCCCGGCGTCAGAAGTATTGCTTGAAACCGACGAAAAGAGTCCGGGGGACTCCTCCGTACTCGGTTCCGGGATGGCCGTCCAGTCCCGGACCGGCCCCGAAGCCGAACTGGCTTCCCACCAGCAGTTCCGAGTCATTGCCGGTGGACCAGGTCAGGGAGGGCAACCAGAGGAGGGAGCCGTCGCTGCCGTTGAACAGTGCGGTGGTGGAAAACGTGCAGAGAGGGTGCAGGAGCAGAGCCAGGGAAACTCCTCCGTAGAATTGGCCCGTCCCGTTGACTTCCCCCCGGGAGATTCGATCCGAGTCGAAATAGAGGGGATACTCTCCGGGCGTCCCGGTTCCATAGCCGTTGTAGGCGCCCTCCAGAATCAAGGTCAGATAGGGCGTCAACTGTTGATCGACTCCAATCGAACCCCTCCAGAACGTCTCCCGGTTCCGTTCCGCATCCGCTGCGTCTCCCGACCGGGTCCAGCTGACCTCGCCCCGCAGGCCGGTCCCGGCCAAATCCGAAGTCACGAAGAGGCCGGCCACGTCATCTCCGTGGAAACTGCCCCCCATGATCCCCACGTCCACGGAACCGGCGTTCAGCCGAAGTTGGAACCCGGCGGCCCTGTCCTCCCCGGGGTCGGGACCCAACGAGGCGGCCACCACCTCCAACTCGGAGAACTGCCCCAGGCGCAACACGCCGCGGACGGCGTCGATGCCGGGCTTGTAGTCCCGGTCGAGGCGCTGGGGGGCGAAGGGGGCGAAGAGGTCCAGGGCCGGCCAGAAATAACTGACGCCCCAGGTGAGCGCCTGCCTTCCCACGATGATGTCCAGCGGGTCGAACTCCAGTTCCACGTTCAGGCGGTCGAAGGCGGCCAGCAGGCGCCCCTCGGGCCGGTTCACGAGATGGCGCTCCATCGGCAGGTAGAGCGTCGCCGAGGAATCGGCCAGATCGGCCGACGTGGACAGCGGAGGCGAAAGAAAATTCAGTATGGCGTGGGACTCCACGCGGACGCGCCGAGTGAGTTCCAGATTGGAGGTCAGCCGGAGAATGGCCAGCTCGGAATCCCGCCTGGCTTCCGGAACCGGCCTCTCTCTCAGGAAGAGGTAGGACCGGATCGAACCGCCCCAGTCCAGGTCCCGGGCCTGGAGGCAAGGCGCGGTCAGAACCCAGAGAAAGGGAAGAAGCTTGGGCCAGAGCCACCGGCTACCGGCGTTCGTCGGCATCGACTTCCCCATCCACCAGGCGAATGGTCCGCCTGGCTCGTTCCATGACCCGGGGATCGTGGGTGGAGAAAATAAAGGTCGTCCCGTTGTCGCGGTTGAGCCTCTCCATGAGATCCAGCAGGGAGAGGGCCGTGCGGCTGTCCAGGTTGGCCGTGGGCTCGTCGGCCAGAATCAAGGGAGGTTCCGCCACCACCGCACGCGCCACGGCCACGCGCTGCTGTTGTCCCCCGGAGAGCTGGTCCGGTTTTCGATCCTCCAGTCCACGCAATCCCACCTCTTCCAGAATGGCCCGGACCTTTGCGCGGCGTTGGCGGCGGGGGACTCCTCGAAGCAGGAGAATGAATTCGGCGTTCTCTTCCACCGTCAGGACCGGCAACAGGTTGTTGGCCTGAAAGATGAATCCGACCCTTTCCAGCCTGAGCCGGGTCAGTTGTTTGCGGCTCCTTTGAGCCAGGTCGATCCCCTGCAGACGAACGCGGCCACCTGTGGGATGGTCGATTCCGCAGGAGACGTTGAGCAGGGTGGTCTTGCCCGATCCCGAGGGACCCGCGACGGCCACCAGTTCACCGCGCCGGATGGTCAGGCTCACATCCCGCAGGGCATGGACCGCCTGCTCTCCCTGCCGGTAGACGCGCGAGACCTCCTGGAGCCGGAGCAGATCCGGTTCTCCGGCATGAGACATGGTCACATCCGTCCCAACAGTTGAACACTGACCCGGCGTCCGGCGCGCCACGCCGGGACCAGGGCCAGGATCAGGGTTAAAGACAAGATGATGGACGCCGAGGCGACGAGGCGTTCGGCCGACAATCTCGAGTAGAGTACCGGGTCCATCACCGCGCCGGCTGCCGAAAGCTCCCCCTCGCCGTCGTAAAAGGCATCCAGGGGCAACCCCGAGGACTCCAGGTAGAGATGCACGCCATAACCGAGGGCCAACCCCACCGACGTCGAGAGCAGAGCCAAGAGGACCGCCTCGGTGAACATCATGGAGAATCGGCCGGAGGGCGAGAGGCCGATCGCGTCCAGCAGAGCATACTCCCGCTTCCGTTCCAGCGCCGACATCAGCAGCGTGTTCAGGACCACGAAGGCGATCAGGAGAAGAAAGATGCCGTTGAACAGGTAGTTGCCGGCATCGTCGATGCGAATGAATTCGGTGAGCTCCGGCATGGCTTCCGCCCAGTCCAGCACCTCGGCCGATTCGGGCAGATCCATCCGGCCGCGCCGCGCCAACGCCGCGGACGCCTCGGCTTCTTCCAGGAAGACGGCAACCTGGTGGACCTGGTCCGGCAGAAGCAACAACTCCTGAGCCACCTCGAGGGGGATGATCACCAGACTTTGGTCCAGATCCTCCAATCCGGCCTGCACGACTCCGGAGACGCGCAGCAGCCGGGACTGGAGCTCGGAGCTTCCGGCAGCCTGGGAGAGAACCACGAACTTCGATCCCAGACCCACACGGAGCTTGCGGGCGACGCCGGATCCGATCACGGCCTGGTCTCCGGCGCCGGGACGCACGAATTCTCCCTTCACGAGCTTCTCGTCGAACTTGGAGGCCTCACCCTCGGGCCCGGGCTGCGTGCCGATGATCCGAACCCCGGTGGAGCCGTCGGCAGAGGAAGCGAGCCCCGAAGCGAAGACTCGTTCCACCACGTTCTCAACACGCAATCCGTCTTCAAGCTGCTCGATCCAGGCCCGGACCCGGGAACGGGTCTCCTCGCCCAACGCTCTCTGCACCCCGCCGTGGGCGTGATAACCCCGGCTTTGGATCAGAACGTGGCCGGAACCCATGCGGACGGCGTTGTCGATCATCTGGAGGTGGCTGCCGTCTCCCAGTCCCAGTGTGACCAGCAGCAGGGCCAGGCCCAGCGCAACCGTGGCCACCGTCAGAGCGGTCCGGCGCCGATTGCGCCCCAGGTTTCTCCAGGCCAGCTTGAGAATGATCTTCACGACGACAGGTTTCTGATGGCCAGGACCGGGTTCACGAACGCGGCCCGCAATGCCGGGAGGAGCGAGGCGGCGGCCGTCGCCAGAAGCAACCCCACGGCCGGCCACCACACGGCGCTCCAGGACCAGACAACGGGAATCACCGGGTCCATCCGGGTCTCCACTATGGATATCTCGCCCATCCAGGATCTCAGGTCCAGCCCGGTGGAACTCAGGCGCCACACCAGCAGGCTGCCCAGAGCCAGGCCGGCGACCAGGCCGGCCGCCGCCAAAGCGAGGCTCTCGGAAAGGACGGTGAGGACCACGCGGGCCGGGCGCATGCCCAATGCCGAGAGCATTCCCAGTTCCCGGACCCGCTCGAAAACCGACATGAGCATGGTGTTCAAGACGCCCAACGCCGCGAAAAGCGCCACCAGGCCGATCATCAGCACGTAGCTGGCGGTCGCCATGTCCAGGTAGCCGCTCAGGGTGGGAAGGAGGCTCTTCCAACTCCGGGCCACTGCGCCGGGGGGAAGGATGGCCGAATCGTTCAATCTCGCCGCGACCGCCTCCGCGGCTCCAGGGTCGCGAAGCTTGAGCGCGATTTCATGGACCCGCCCGGGCGCCAGCGCCATCAGCTCCTGAAGATCCGTCAGGTGGACCAGGGTCATCGACCGGTCCAGCAACGCCATGCCCGTGTCGAGCGTCCCCCGATCCCGAAAGAGGTCGTTGCCGATGGTTCCATCGGCGGCTTGGGTGACCAGCGCGATCTCGGCTCCCTCGCCGGAAACCAGCTCCTGTTTCAAGGTTTTGCCCAGAAGCAGACCCCGTCCTTCGAGATTTCTCGGAGTTCCCTGCCCCTGCAACCCGCTGACCTTGGCTTCCCGAACCGGGTCGATGCCCACGATCGCCACTCCGGCGGAATATTCGCCGGTGGACGCCAGACCGGACGCGTGAATCCGAGCCGTCGCAGCGAGCACCTCGGGCTCGCGAAGCAGCCTCTCGATGAGGGCCTGCCAGTCGGTCCCCTCGCTGCCTCCCAACGTTTCGTACAGGTCCCGGTCGGGCAGGTAGTCCTGGTGCTGGACCTGGACGTGTCCCACCAACAGGTCGGTGCCGTTGTTGAGCATCTGGTCCAGCATGCCTTCGGTGAGACTGATCAGGAACATCAGGACGGCGTACCCCGACGCGACGCCGCCGATGGTGATGAGACTTCGGAGAGGGTTTCTCCAGAGATTCCTCCACCCCAGGAGAAAAACCATCATCGTCTCGACCGCAGATTGGAAAGGGAGAAGGTCTTTTCGGCAATGGGGACGTCAAAGGAGAGATCCTGGTAGACCATCTCGGTGAACTCCCCCGGTTTGTCCTGCGGAACGATGCTCATGCGGGCGGGAATCCGCCGCCCTCCCATGACCGTATAGTCCGAGAAGCTCATGGTTCGCTTCAGAGCCTCGTCCTCGCCGTAGTACCGCGCCCAGACCGGCAGAAGGTCGGCCTGCCGGACCCGGTAAACGATCCGGCCCCAGACCACAGGCGCGTCCGGCTTGGGAACCAGCTGGAACTCCCAGACCGGGATCCCTTCCCGCTCTCCTTCGAAGGAGATGCCGATGTCGTAGTCCCGAACCAGGCGGCTCTCCTTGACCAGGTCGTCGTTGGTGAGATGGGACCCCATCCAGGAGCCCATCATCATGGAAGTGGGGACGCGGATGACCCGCTCGATCTTGGACAGGTAGTTCCACATGTTGGAACCGACCCTCAAGGTGGCGGTGCCGCGGTTCTTCCGGGGAGCCAGGATCCGAATCAGGGCCTTGTCGGTACCCTGCGACCAGATCCGGAGGGTCATGCTCCGGTTCCACCTCCGGGTCGCCACCTTCATCCGGACCGTTCCCGTCGACGACTCTCCGCGCAGCATCTGGTCGACCCGGTCCATGATCTCGCGCGCCCGATCCTGCGGGATCGACGGCGAGGTCCGGATCGAAGACGCTGGGACGAGATCCGGCGGCGAGCCGGCGATGAAGAGGAGGAGAAGGAACCCCGGCAGTGACGAATTCCGAGTTGCGCGTCTCACGGCGGTGGCGGCTTCAACCGCGAGGACGGATCGTATCCAGAAACGCCAGGAAGTCCTGGTGCCACTTGCCGATGGTCTTCCGCGGTCCGGTGAGCTTGAAGAACCAGGGTCCCGACGGGCTCTGGGCGATGACGGCCAACATCCGGTAGCCCTTCTTGGGATCTCCCGGCCGCATCATGGGCCCCGACGAAGGACGGTAGGTGCCCGAGACGTCGATCAGCATCAGGCGGACTCCGTTCGCGGTCCGAGGGGCGATCTCGGCTTTCGACGGGCCGCCGCCCGTTTCGTCCGGACTGAACTGCCCCAACCAGCGCTTGATGTTGGCTTCAATCGAGCCCCCCTGCCCGGGAAAGTGGAACACGATCAGTTCACCGTCTTCGGGATCGCCGCCGGCCCGTGGAAGGCGGAACTGGGCTCTCCGCATCGATGAGGCCGGAGTTTCCTCGACCCATCCGTCGGGAGCCGAAAAGTGCAGGCCGCCGGCGGCACCCGCCGCCGATACCGTTGCGGGAGGCTCGTCCATATTCCTGGAACAGTGGATCGACGCCAGGAAGAGGATCGCCCCGCACACCCCGAGAACACGCTTGATCTGTCTCATGTGAACCTCCGTTTTCAATCCTCGGGAATGCGTTTGCGGCCCGCGAAACCGGCGTCGATCTCGTGCCAGTAGAGGATGTCCTCTTCGCCATGTTTCCAACAGAGGTAGACCTCGCGCCCTTCCTTCATATGGGGAAAGTCGATGAGTCCCCGATCCACGCTCTTGACCAGACAACCCATGCCCTGGAGCCGCGCGACGCACGATTGCAGTTGCAGCAGGCGCTCCACGTAGGCCGTACCTTCCGAGCTTCCCCGGTTGAGGTCGGCGCTCTTGGCCAGCTCCTGGACGACTTCCTTGTAGCGGGAAATCTCGCTGGACAGATTCATGCCGAGCGCCACCAGCTTTCTGACCAGAGGCAGTACTTTTCTGGCTTCCGCCAAGGTGAACAGCCGTTTCGCCACAAGGACAGTATAGCCATTCCGGGCGACTTGGTTCTAATTGGACTGCGGCGGCGCCGACGCGGGATGCCGATCAGATTCAGCGGATGAGATGGGAAATTCCGGCCTGATGATGATATTTTTGGCGCCGCCGCCAAGTACGCCGCAATCTGTAGCACCATGAAGTGCATCCTGTGCAACAGCAGAAAGGGAAAACGCTACTGTCCAGCCAAGGGCACGCTCATCTGCGCCCCCTGTTGCGGCCGAATGCGGGTGGTGGAGATCCCCTGCCCGCCCGACTGCGTCTACCTGGCAGAAGGCCAAGGCCGTCAAGCCGGGAAAAAATACATGCGCCAGTTGCGGCTGGAACAAGATCCGGACCGCAGCCTTCGACTTTACGAGAACCTGCGGCTCTACAGACCTCTCTTCGATGTGATCGAGATTGAGATTCTCCGCTACGGGCAAGGTCTGAGCAGCTTTCACGACCGGCACGTGCTGGAGGCGGTCCGGCTGCTGACGAAGACCTACCGGTCCGAAGTCCGCGGAGTCATCTATGAGCACACGTCGCCGGACCCGGTGGTGTCGGCCCTGGTCCGAGCCGTGCACGAGAAGCTGGAGAAACTGAGGGAAGAACTTGAGTCGCAACTCAAGGCCTCCGATCTGGTGGAGTGCCTTGAGGTGATGGTGTGGGAAGTCCGTCATCACCTGAACCAACCACTCGATGAAGAGCCCTACCTGACCTTCATCCGCAAGAACCACCCGGAAGTCGCCGCGGAGGGATCGGACGAGAATCTGATCGTGCTCTGATCGGGCGACGTTCGCTAGTTCACTCTCCCCCGCTCTGAGACGGCCAGCGGTTCCCGGGTGATCCGGAGATCAATAAAACCAATTTGGATTTTGGGACTCGTGGTCCGACGACGCTACGGTCAGTTCCGGAGGGTGTCGCCACGTCACGCCAACGGTGGACGGCGGAACACTTCCTTATAGTGCCAGCGCACGAACTCTGGGTTGGGGTGTACCAGACGGTTCCGAGGGGCACGGAGATACTTCCCATGGAAATCCAGAAACCATCGAACTGGTTCGCTTTGACCATGGACTTCGCTTGAAATAAGCACCTTGTAGTTCGCGCCTACGGCTTTCAGGCCGACCGCACCACGGTCCAACGCCTTGTGGTGCTTCCCGCATAGGGCCAATCCGTTCGCTACCTTGTCCGGCCCGCCGGCCGCCACCCACATGATATGCGCGGCTTCCAAGCCGATAAGGTCATCTCCGAGTCGCACATCAAAGTTGCAGACGGCACAACGGTACTCGTACTCGCGCAGCACATGACGCCGGAAAGCCGGGTCGCGCCGGCGTTTCGGCGTCTCTCGAACTTCCCAAGTGTATGGAATGCCGGTGGCAGCGCGGATCTCATCGTGCAACGACTCGGGGAAATGTGCGTCCAGGAGGCCCTGCGCGGCGTCTCGCGCAATATCCGAGTGACGACGCAAAAAATCGTATACCCACACGGGGAAACCGCCCTTTACGTCATGGTCTCTTAGTTCCCGGACGCGATACTCTCTCCCAGGGATACGGAACAAGTTTTCGCTTCCAGGGATATCCCAAAGTTGGTCCCTAGGTAGACGGCTAAACGGATACTCTGGATGAAAACTGCCTCGGGGCGGACCGAAGCGTCGCAGCAACCCCTTCATCGGGACCTCGATTTCCGAGTAGGAGACGAGGCGATCCTTATTGTTCAAGACGCGTCCGAGAGCCAGAAGGAGCAGCAAAGGTTTGTGCGGCGCACGTACACCGTGCCGCTTCCAGACCTGGAGATTCTTGAAGAGATCCAGCAGCCTTTCGCGGGTCATGCGGTGAACGGTTCTATATCGAATACCCTTTACACAGCCAGCAGGTCTCCGAGTCTGGAACCGGAACCAAGTTCCGGCCCGCTCAGCCGGCCGTCATCTGGTCGATCTTGGCGGCCAGGACGAAGTCGCTTTCGGTCAGGCCGTTGATCTTGTGGGTCCAGAGGGTGATCTCCGCCTTGCCCCAGGCCAGGTAGATATCGGGGTGGTGGTCTTCCGCTTCGGCGACTTCCCCGACCTGGTTGACGAAGGCCAGCGCCTCCGCGAAATCGGGGAATCGAACCAGCTTGCGGAGGTGATGGGCCTCGACTACTTCCCATCCTTGCAACTGGTCCAGCAGGGGGGCGATCTGGTCAGCCGTCAGCGGCGGGACTCCGCCCCGGCAGGGGATGCATCTTTTTTCGGCGAGTTGGGTCACGATGAGGCCTCCTTGTCGGTGCGGCAACCTGCGCCGCCCGGCCTCAACAGCCCGTGGCGAAAGTCGTCACGGACGGCAAAACCGTCAGCGGCCGTCAAAACCGGTTGCCAAACGCAAAAATGGAGGCTGGCGGCGAACCGCGAGCCTCCATTCGTTTCGAAAATGGTCGGAACCGAACCGGCTGGCGCCGGGTCAGCCGACATTCAAGCTTACCAGGTCGTTCTTCTGCTTTTTCTTGAGCACCATCTCCTCGTAGTACTCCCGGACCGCCGCCTGCTCCCGCAGGGCCTTGCGCCGCGCCATTTTCTCGTCGCGGGCGGTCTGGGGTTTGTCGCCCCGGTCGCGGACGCGCGCGGCGTCGTCGGACCGGATCTGCAGCGAATGATTGTAGCTCTCCAGCGGGGCATCCTTGCCGCCGGCGAATATCTGGTGGCGTCCGTGCTCCTTGTACCACTGGGCGACGGTCGCGTTCTTGTGCATGTTCTCGATGATCTGCCGCCACCCATGGCCCGTGTTGTAGGCGCAGAAGGAGATCTCTCCCTCCTGCGTGGCGTAGGGGATGATGCACATCTCGGTCCGGCGGAAATCGTAGTTGAACAGGTCCTGGAACCACATGCCGGCCACGAAGAGGAAGTTCCAGGGATCGTTCCGCCGGTCCTTGCCCTGGCCGTAGTCCTTGCCGCTCAGACCGAAGCTCTTGTCGAACTTCTTGAGGATGTCGATCAGAGTGAGGCGGGACGGCGCCTTGAAGGGACTGTAGTTCTTGAGCAGGGCCAGACCGATCATGAAATTCGAGAACTTGGTGCCCCGAGCCGCGTCGGTCACCTTCCGCATGTCCCTGACCAGTCCGGGGATGTTGAGGAACTGGGGCACCGGAGCCGCCTCCTTGGTCTCCTTGTCGATCATCATGGCGGTACCCACGCCGCAATTCGGATGGCAGCCGCAGCTGACCTGGCCCCAATCGGCGTTGGGGCCGTGGGCCACGTCGGCAAAGTCGGCAAATGCGCCCATCAGGGAGAGCGGAAACCAGTCGCGGGTGGGCTCGGTGAGTCCCACCTGACCCTTCACGTCCCGGGCCAGGTGAGACAGGGTGTAGCGCTGGCGCAGCCGCCGCTCGTCGGTGATGGCCTCATCCCGGCCGGTGAAGGAGACGGGCTGGAAGGCGATGAAGGCCACCTTCTTGGGGTTGTCCATGGCGAAGCGGATGATGGGCCCGACCTGGTCGTTGTTCACGTCGTTGAGCAACGTCGTGACCAGGATGATCTCGATCCCCGCCTTGTGGATATTGTCGATGGCCTTGATCTTCACATCGAACAGGTTTCCGATGTGACGGTGGCTGTTGGCGTCGTTGCCGATGCCGTCGAACTGCAGATAGGTGTAGCGCAGTCCCGCCTCGTACGCCTTCCTGGAGAACTCCAGGCTCTTGGCGAACTCGATCCCGTTGGTGGCCGCCTGGACGCTGTTGTAGCCGATCTTGCGGGAGTACTTGATGGCCCGGAAGAAATGGGGCGACATGGTCGGCTCGCCCCCGGAGAACTGCACGGACATCTGCCTGCGGGGTTTGATCTGCAGCGAGTTGTCCAGGATCTCCTTGATCTCCTCCCACTCCAACTCGTGCACGTAACCCACCTGGTTGGCGTCCATGAAGCAAGGGTCGCACATCATGTTGCAGCGGTTGGTCAGGTCGACGGTCAGGACGCTTCCCCGTCCGTGCTTGATGGTGCTGGATCCGTGGTTGTGGAGGGTGGCGTCGTTGTGCGACCGGATATCCCGCCCCGGAAAGTTGGCTTCGATCCAACTGAGGAACTTGGAATCAATGGCCATCAGGTCCTCGAACTTCCCGTGGATCGGGCATTCCTTCACCATCCAGACCTGTCCGTCCCGCTCGATGATGGTGGCCTTGATCTCGCCCACCTTTTCGTCGATCAGGACCCGGTAGTCTTCCTCGCCCGCGATGATTCTCTCCCGGGCCTCCATCACGCACTTGGGACAGAGGGAATCGGTCTGCCGGGGCCAACCCAGCGTGGGCTTGGTCTTTTCCCACGACTTGAGCAGTGGCTTGTCGGACCACTTGGGAGTGAACGAGGGATTGGGCCGATAGTTGTTGAAGAATTGAATGGAATCAAAAGCCACGCCGGCGCCGAAGGACACGGCGGCGTCGACACACTTCAAAGCTTTGTGCAAACCGGTTGTTCTTGGCATCGAGAATCATCCTCCAAAATGCAGGGACCGGACAAGAAATCAGCCTCCCAGCCGCCGTAAAGCGCCAACAAAACGCCCTACAGCACCGTTGCCAGCGACTATCCTGCGCCCAAGGAGGCGCCGGGGTCAACCTGGCATTCGCGCCAAGCATGGCAAGATTCCTTTTTTTTCCCGAAAGTGATCCGTCCCCGCAAACGGGCGTTGGAATTTGGAAGAAACCCTTTTCTGAGTTAGAATCTGCTTTGCGGTTCCAAGAAACGCCGATTCCGCACGGGTCAAAATCCAATGATTACATTTACCGACCAAGCCAAAGAACAGGTCCTGACCGTGATCCGGCAACAGCAGGGCACGAAACGGACCCTTCGAATTCAGGCGACGACCAACGGCACGGCAGAATTCCAATACAGCATGCAGTTGATCACGCCCGACGAGCAGAGTCCCGACGATCTGGTCTTCGATTCCGGTGAATTCCCGGTGGTCGTGGACCCCGGCAGCGCCGAGAACCTGAAAGGGGCCACGGTGGACTTCGAGGACAAGATCCTGCGGAGCGGCTTCAAGTTCCACAATCCCAACAAGCCGACGGTTCCGACGTTGGGCGAAGGACCGAGAGAGGACCTCACCGGACCGGTCGTGGAACGGGTTCAGAGATTGCTGGACACGGAAATCAATCCGGCCATTGCCGCTCATGGGGGACAGGTTCATCTCCTCGGAGTTCGCAAGAGCAAGGTCTACCTCTCTTTCGGCGGGGGCTGCCACGGCTGCGGCATGGCGGACGTGACGCTGAAGGAAGGAATCGAGACCCGCATCAAGGAGGTGGTCCCCGAGATCGTGGAGGTCGTGGACACGACCGATCACACAACCGGGGAGAATCCCTACTACTCGTAGAAAGCCGGGGGCACGCCCCCGCACTGAACGGAGACCGCCGTCTCGATTCGGGGAAGGGCCGCGGCCGCGAACGGTCGCTCGGAATGGGCGTTCGTTCCAAAACCCTTTCGGGCGGCAACACGGCCGTCGCAATTGGCGCAAGTCGGTTGCATCTGGTATAAATCCTGGTCCTTTGTAAATCCTGGTCTATTCTCACTAGAGGTTGGTTGAGCAATGAAGAGGAACCTGCTTCCCGTTTTTGGACTGTCCGCCGCGCTGCTGTTGCTGGCCGGTTGCGGAACTCCGAGCAGCCTGCTTTCCATCAAGAAGGACAAAGTCGTCCTGGTCGCCACGGTTCCCTTCGAGGCGCCGCTCCTCTACCAGACCGGAGGCGAGGGCCTGGTGGGTCCCGAAGCCGAGGTGGCCGCCAAGATCGTAGAGAAGGTGAATGCCTCCATTGCCGCGGAAGGGGACACCCCCAACGTGGTCCTGCGCTGGATCATCAGGAGCTACGGATCCCTGATTGCCGCCTTGGAGAACGAGGAGGCGCACGCGGTCATCGCGGTGTTCGGCGTCAACGAAGACCGCAAGCGCCGAGTCGATTTCTCCACTCCCGTCTACACCTCCAGCCTGGCTCTGGTCATCAACCCGGTCCGCAGGGACTTGAGGCCGGGCATTCTCTCCACGGCCAATATCGGCGTGCGGGCGGACACGGAAGTTCAGAGGTGGGTCAAGAGGCAGTTCTCCCAGTCGACCATCACTCCGTTCAAGACCTTGGATGACGCCGTTCTGGCGCTGCGCCGGGGAGAAGTGGACGGTCTGATCGCCGACCGGTACATGGCCGCCTACGCCTTGGCCACGCTGCCGGGATCCAGCCACCTGGAAATCCTGCCGGAAGAGGTGGGACGCGTGGAGTGCGCTGTGGCGGTCCGGAAGGACGATCCGGAAATGCTCAAGCTCGTGGAAGAGGCCGTCGCCGAGGTCAAACAGGGCAAGCAATACGAGAAGTGGCTGGCCGAACACGACGAAAATCGATTGGAGCAGGTGGTGGGCCGCCATGGCGAGCGGATGAAGAGGGAGTTGGGACCTCGCAAGATTCGAATCCAGGTGTCCAAGGCCGCCGGGTATGACTTCGACATCTATCGCATCGCCAACCTGACCTTCCAACTGGTCAACCAGCAGTCAGGCAAGTCGCACCGCTCGTCCAGGATTCGGTTCCGGCGGCGAGTGGGCAGTTGTCAGGCCGAGGCTCCCCCGGGTTCCTATGCGTTGAGACTCGCCAAATTCAAATTCCCTCCGTTGGAATTGCAGATCGACAAGGAAGACGGGGACGAGGTGAACGTGAGCATTCGCATCAGCGGCACCGGGATCACCCTTCAGAAGAGCTGAAGAAGTTCATGGAACCGCTAGCGTCAGCCGGCCGGTCCCCAGATTCCCGACGGCGTCCACGACGCGAACCGTGACCAGGTGTTCGCCCCGTTCCAGACCCTCGAGTTCCAGGCGGTAGCTTTCCACGGTCCCGTCGGCGATGCCGTCTTCCGGGAACAGTAGACTCCAGGGACCTCCGTCCACGGCGTATTCCAACTGGTGAATGGCGCTGGCCGTGGTCCGGACCTCAACCGGGACCCGCGCCTCGGTCCCTTCGACTTGGGGCGTGCCCCACTTTATCGCCGGAGCGGAGTTGGCCACGACGAAGGGCTTGCTCATCAACTCGCTCTCCCGGGCCTGGTCCGCCGGATTGGAAGGGGCGTCGGAGACGGTGACCCTTACCACGTAAGTGCCGTCCGGCAAGCTCTTGCCGTCGAGGGTCCGGTAGGTTTCGGTGAGATCCTTTTTCAGCAGAGTCCATCTCCGGTCGCCGGCAGTCCGGTAGTGGATGCTGTAAACCAGGTCGTCGCCATTGGGATCCTGGGCGCTCCAGGAGAGACTCTGGGCGCCGGGCAGGTACACCCTCCGCGGCGGAGCCTTGACCGTGGGGGCCCCCAGACGCCGAATCTCCGACGGCAGGGAGCGGCGGTGAGCGCCGCCGGGTCCACCCGGGGAGACCCCTCCCCCGGGATCGGTGGAAGCGTAGCGGACGAAGGCGGCGCCCGGGGGATGCACCGTGATCGACGAGAGCAACGGCGCCATGTTGTGCTGGAGATAGCTGACGCTCACCATATCCACCGCGTTGGTCTGGGAGACCACGGCCTCGGACCTGCCCTCGGCGGGAAACTCGAGCTTCCATTGAAGATACCGGGTGGGAGGACTCTCGATGCGGGTCCCGCCGGCGTCGGAATAAAGCGGACTCCACTTGCCCCAGGTGTCGTCGGGGGTGTCGGTGTTCCCGGTCCGGACAGACGCCTTCACCGCCGGTTCGACACCGTCGATCACCTCCCACTGGATGGTTCCCCAGGAAGCGACCATCCCGGCGTCGAAGACTCTGGACTCGTAGACGCCCTTCTCGGAGGGCCTGGTCTTCAACTCGAAGCCCTTCCCCAGGTTGCTGGTGGCGGCAAAGAGCCTCCCGCGGCGTTCCAGCAGGCGTGTGACCTGTTCCTCTCCCGACTCCACCAGGAGGGTCACGAACCTCTTGGGGCTGATGGAAAAAATCCGGCCTTTGTCGCCGGTGGCCACCAGCAGATTGCCGTCGTTGCGGATCAGAAGATCGTACGCCAGCGCACTGTCGGAACTGTAGAGGGTTTCTACGCCGCCGCTGCGGCCGATCCGGTAGATCTCCAGCCTCTTTCCCGAAGCGGTCCCCGAGACCCGCACGGTACGGGCTGAATTCGCGGATGGAGCCGGAGTCGTCCCGGCCTTGACGGTGGTCTTGGCCGTGCTCTTCGGCTTCAGGGAGGCAGCCCGCACGCCCCCTGACAAAGCTGCCGCAAAGATGTTTCCGTACCGATCGACTGCGATCGACCTGACCTCCTCCAACGGCGAGTCGTGGACCACGGTGGCCCCGCCTTCCGAGGAAAGGCGGAGGATCAAGGCCCGCGCGGACGTTCCGGCCAGGATATTCCTGTCCACGTCCCAGGCCAGGCTCACGATGTGGGTGGTCGGACTGTCGTAGAACTTCCGTCCTTCCCCGCCGGAACCGACCTTGTAGACGATGCCCCTGGAACCGGTGCCCACGTAGACGTTGTCCCGCCGGTCAATGGCCAGCGACCAGATGTACTTCTCGTCGGGGTCGAAAAAGATCTCGGACTTTCCCGTCAAGTCCAGCCGGTAGACCTTGCCGTCCGGAGCGGTGCCGGCGTAGACCCGTCCCGCAGAATCCAACGCCATGGCGTAGACTCCCGGCTCGTCCAACTTGGCCCACTCCTTCGACTCCCCGTTGGCGCCGATCCGAAAGACCTTGCCGTCGTTGCCGGTCCCGAGGTAGACGTTGCCCAGACCGTCGACGACGGCGGAATAGACGAACGGTTCTTCGGTATTCAGCAAGGGCTCCAGGGCGGGAGCGATGATGAGCCGGGCGTCGCTGGTGACGGAGACTCCCCGCAGCTTCCCCTTCAGGAATTCGTCACGAGTGGCCGACACCCACTTGCGCGGCTGAACGGCCCACAGGGATTCGCCCCATAACAGGAGGCACAGGAGCGGCAGAAACCGTTTGAGCAGACGGAATTTCATGGGGGACTCACGGGAGATGAGACTAGCTCTTGACCTCCACCTGGATGACACGCTGGCCTTGGAGGACGTATTCGGTCGCCTGCAATTCATGCTCCACGTAGACGGCACGATCCACGGCCCGCACGTCTCCTGAAGTCTTCCGAGAGGTATAGAGAGCCAGGAAAGAGGGCGGCAGATCGGAGAGTCTTTCCCCGTCGACGACGGTGCTGGGGCGGTCCCGGAACAGCCGGATGTAGAGCCGGTCGTTCTTCTTCAGGTTGTTGATGGCCCTCACCAGTTGGCGCACGTTCTCGGGTATGAATCGGCCCTGGCTCGACTCGGCGTCCGACTTGGCCAGAGACAGGCCGTCGCCGATCATGATCTTGAGAGGACCGGGAACAATGTCTTCGGGAATCTTCACGGGAAACTTCTTGACGATGGTCTCTCCATTGAACTTTCTGAGAAAGACCGTCAGATTCACTTCTTCTCCGGGCCGGGCCTCCAGTTTGTCCTGCCAGACCTTTTCCAGAGTCGCCTCCCAGATCTGCTCCACCGCCTCGATCTCGATGCCGACGCGCTCCACCTGCAGTTGCTCAAACCCGCTGTTGAGCAGCAGATGAGCCGGGGCCGCCGCCGCCACCGCCGCGGCGACGGGGTTGTTCGAAGGACGAGCGATGTTGTTCTCGAACACCACCTCGGGATGATCGGCGATGCTGACGGTGCTCTTGATCCGCAGCGTCTGGTCACCGAGCCCCTTCTCCGACGAGATCAGGCTGCTGTAGACGGAAAAGGTGAGTACGAAGGGGGTCAGGAAGTTGTCCCGGATGGTCTCGTAGGCGTATTCGCGATCCTCGTTCCGGCTGGTCCGGACCTTGAGATGAACCGGGATCAGGCGAGCCTCGCTTCCGCTCACCCCCATGATGCCGGTGGCCCTGTCCTGCTTCACCGCCCCCACCAGCCGGGTGGCCGCCGCGACCTTGTGGCTGGTATTCAACTGCGGAATGATCGTCAGGACGGCCGCCTGGTTCATGGGCATGTCGGTGTAGCCCAAATTCAGGAAGGGATGGCCGAATGCGTAGATCTTGTTCCCGCTGATATGGGTGACGGTCCCGCTGGCGCTGAGGCTGACGTCGCCCCGGGCCAATTCGACGTTGATGCTGGAACCCGGTTCCAACGGAGCCTGTGAGAAGTCGTCGGTTTCGCCGCCGCCGGCCCCTTGCACCGGCACCAGGCCCAAGCGGCGAAACGTCTCCCGGAAGTAGTCCACGGCCGTCGCCGAAAACCCGGAGGTATTGACGGGAGTGGCGATGCGGGTCAGGCGAAAAGGAGAGACGCCGGCCAGACCCGGCAGTTCGGCATCGAATTCGAGGGGCCCGAGCGGGGGCAGGTAGTCGGGAAGCTCCAGTTGCGCGGACTCCAGCAGAATGTCGGTCCGGGGCCGTTCGGGACCGGGGGGCGACTGAAGCCGGTGGGTCTCCTTGAAGACATCGACGGTCTCCTGAATCGGAGTCACTCCCGCGATGGGTTCCTTGGCAAAGGGAAAGGAGTAGGCGACGGCGCCGACCAGCTTGTCTTCGATGTAGACCGGGCTGCCGCTCATTCCGGCGAACACACCGGTCCGGTCCAACCGGCCTCCCGAGACCCGCACCAGAATCAGGTCTCTTCTGGGCTCGAACTTCTCCAGGACACCCAGAATCTCGACGTCGAACTTCTCGACCTTGTTGCCTTGGAAAACGGTCTTTCCGTAGCCCTTCTGGCCGGGCTTCACCTGCTCCAGAGGATAGAGTTCGTTGGTTTGGGCGGCGGCGGAAACGGCCAGGAGAATCCCTGCCAGCGCGCTTTGCAGGATGGCCGCGCGGCCCCGTCCTCCGAATGATCCTTTCATCCCCATGGTCACGTCGAATCCAAGAGGCAGACCCGCCCGCGGGCGGGCGTCAGGCATGCCCGCGTGTCAGGGTCGGCGGTCATCATAGCATAGGTCAAGAGGGGTCATGCCGCGTCTCGATTCACTGGAAATACTGGGTTTCAAGTCGTTCGCCAACCGGACCCGGGTGCTGTTCGAAGACGGGATCACCATCGTCGTCGGACCCAACGGCTGCGGCAAGTCCAACTTGACCGACGCCCTCTCCTGGGTTCTCGGAATGGTCGGCGCCCACCGCCTGCGCGGCCGGAGGATGGACGATTTCATCTTCAACGGGACCAGCAGGCGGCGGCCATCGGGAATGATGGAGGCGACCCTGACCCTTTCCCGGGAAGACGAGACGACCATCGCCTTCAACGGTCTCGAAGCGGACGGACCCACCGTTTCCATCGCGCGCAGACTCTACCGGTCCGGCGACAGCGCCTACTTCATCAATGGAAGCCGCTGCCGACTGAAAGACGTCGAGGCCCTGCTGGAGCGTATAGGCCTGGGCCTCGGCTCCTACGCCCTGATCCGCCAGGGGCGGGTGGAGCGTTTCCTCAACTCCGGATCTCTGGACCGCCGCGCCATCATCGAGGAAGCCGCCGGAATCGGCGGATACAAAGCCCGCCGCCGGAATGCCGAACTCAAGCTGGAGATGGCTCGCCAGAATCTGCTTCGCGTCGACGACATCCTGAGCGAGGTGGAGCGCCAGCTCCGGTCCCTCAAACGGCAGGCGGCCAAGGCCCGGCGGCACAAGAAGTTGAAGGAGGAGTTCCGGGACGTCCAGCAGCGGCGCTTCAGCTTCAAGGCACATGAGATGGTCTTCAGCCTTGCCGAAGTGGAAGCGGCACAGGCCCGCCTGGGGCCGGCGCTGACCGAAGCGACCGCGGAAATCCGGAAACGGGAACGGACTCTCCAAGAGGTTTCGGAACGAATGGAAGGTCTGGAAAACAGGCTCTCGGAGTTGAGAGAAGAATGTACCGGCGCGCGAGTGGAACTCGACCGGACTCGGAATTCGATCCGCTTTTGCGGCCAGCAGATCGAATCGACACGACGGCTTTTGGACACCCACGGCCGGAACCGGGACGAGTTGGTCAGGTCGCTGGAAGTGGGCGAGTCGGAAGTCCGGAGCCTCCGGGCGGAAGACGCGGTTTTGAAGGAACAACGGCCGCTGGCGCGCAGCCGCCTCGCCAATCGCACCCGGGTGGCGGACGAATGCAAGGCCCGGCTGGAAACAGCGGAGCGGCGAGTCGAGCATCTCCGAGCCCGCCATCTGGAACTCTCGGGCGAGCTGACCCAGTTGCGGAATGCCAGAGACCGGGCAATCCAGCGGGTGGAATCGATCAAGACCCAACGGTCCCGGCTGGAACGGGAGCGGACGGGTCACGAATCGGGATTGGGGCAAGCCCGGGATCGGCTTCGGAAGCGGCAACTGACCGGTTCCCGCCGCCGCGAAGAGGCGGGTGCGGTCCGGGACCGGCTGGAGGCCAATGAGGATGAGCGCCGGAACCTGGAGAGAGAGCTGGCGCAAGTTCGCGATGAGCTCGCCGAGGCCCGGGAAGGATGGATCGCCGGGCGGGGACGGCTTCAATCCCTGGAAGAATTGGAAGTCAGCCACTCGCTTTACAGCGAGGGAGTGGGCAAGGCCCTCCGGCATCTCCGCAACAGTTCGGTGCCCGTGTCGGGAACGCTGGCCGATTTCGCCCGGATCAGCCCTGAATTCGAAAATTTGGTGGAGCAGTTCCTGCAACAGGAACTGGAGTTCGTACTGGTGGATTCCTTTCAGCAGGCGGTGGGCGGAGTCTCCGAACTCAAGGCGCTGGACGGTGGAAGATGCACCTTCTTGAGCTTGAAGGCCAACGGGTTTTCGGAGCCGGCCCAAAACGGCGGAAAGCAACTTGCGGCCGAAAAGGGGGTGGTGGGAACCCTCGGGGATCTCCTGACCTTGGAACCCCCGGTCCGCAAGGCGTTTCGCCGGGTCCTCCCCGAGCGGGCGGATGCGGTGGTGGTGTCCGATCTGGACAGCGCCTTTGCGCTGTCTCACCGCTATCCGTCGAGAACGTTTCTCACCGTCCATGGCGAAGCCCTCGCGCCGGGCGGGCTGCTCTCGGTGAGCCGGGCCGGCCGGCCCGGAGGCGGCCTGCTCTCCTTTCGCCGCGAGAAGGCCGACCTGGAGAAGAAACTGGTCCGGGCGAAGGCCCGAGTGAACCGGCTGACCGGGCGTGAAGAGGAACTTCGGAAACTCATTCGGGATACCTCGAGGGCCGCCCGCCAGTTCCAGCAGACGCTCCATCAGACTGAGAAGGACGTTCTTCAACAGGAGTTGGAGGAGGAACAGGCCCGGCGCGATCTGGAGCATCATCGCCGAGCCTTGGAGGTCTTGGCGTTCGAGGAAACTCAACTCCGGCAAGAGGAATCGAGTGAGCACGACGGCGCGCAGACTGCGTCCAGGAACCTGACCGGCAAGGAGGATCTGGCCGGACAGTTCGATGCCGATCTGGTCGAAGCGAACGAATTGTTGACACAGGCCAGAAGCCGGTTCTCCGAATCCCGGGAACAACTGCACCGCGCCGCCACCGAGGAAAGGGTGATCGAGGAGAAGGTCCGATCGGTGGAGGACTCGCTGTCCGGATCGGAAGGCCGCCTGGAGTCTCTGGCGTTACGGCTCCACGAGACGGAGACACAGAAGGCGGACGGGGAGGAGCGGCTGAAGACACTGACGCTGGAACTGGAGGACCTGGAGAAAACCTTCGAAACGTGTCAAGCGGAGGCCGTTCGGCTGTCGAGCGCCGAGGCGAACGACCGGCAGGAGTATGAGGAATACCGGAGCGACCGGCGAAGTCTCGAGACCCGGCTTCAGGAACTGCGGCAAAAACAGCAGAATCTGCAGGAGGAGAGTTCCGGCAAGGAGGTCCGGAGGGCCCGCTTGGAAACCCACCTGGAGAATCTGGCCCGGCAATGCCGGGAAGACCTCCAGGAATCGCTCGAATCGATAATGGAGGAGGTGACTCCGGGTGAGGACGACGCCGGGATCTCCGGCCGTTACCGGGAACTCAAGTCCAAGCTGGAAAAATTCGGGCCGGTCAACATGACGGCCCTGGAGCAGTACCAGGAAAACGAGGAACGGCACAGCTACCTCAGCCGGCAGCGGGAAGACCTGGAACGATCCATCGCCGATACGACCAAGGCGATCCAGGAAATCAACCGCCACAGCCGGGAGAAGTTCAAGAAGGCCTTCGACTCCGTCAACTCCCACTTTCACGAAACCTTCCGCCAGTTGTTCGAAGGCGGAAGCAGCGGCATGAAGCTCATCGACGAGGAGGACGTGCTGGAGAGCGGCATCGACCTCTTCGCCCAACCGCCCGGCAAGAAGGTGCAGTACCTCTCTCAACTCTCGGGTGGAGAACAGACGCTCACCGGCCTTGCTTTCTTGGTGGCTCTGTTCAGGTACCGTCCCAGCCGGTTCTGCGTCCTGGACGAAGTCGATGCCGCTCTGGACGATACCAACGTGGAGCGATTTGTCCGCCTGATCCGGGAAATGTCCCAAGAGACGCAGTTCATCCTGGTGAGCCACAACAAGCGGACCATCGAAATGGCCGATTCACTCTACGGGATCACCATGGAAGAACCCGGAATCTCCCAGGTATTGGCCGTGCGCCTCACGGAAGCCAGGACCCTGGCGGAATAGGAGGGGCGATTTCCCAATCGCCCAACGGGAAAGGCGATTTCTAGTCGCGGGGGGGCGATTTCCTAATCGCCCGACGGGAGGGGCGATTTCTAGTCGCCCCGTCTTCTTCTTTGAAACTTCCCATCCCCGATGACCGTAGGGGCACCCCTTGTGGGTGCCCTCCGGGGTCGCATCGTTCCCCGGCTGAGTCGCCGCTCCACCCCCCGGTTCGGTAGTGCCCAGGCAATGGCCGGCGGACGGTGGCGCCGTTCAGGGGGAGGGCGACCACAAGGGTCGCCCCTACGAGTCGTTCGACAGCGGCGATGCGGTGGGCGCTGTTGATGGACAATTCCCGCCCAGTTTCTCGCGGGATCATGCCGGAGGCCCGGCGGCGTGTTTCACACGCCGACTGGGAGGGGCGTGTTTTACGCGCCCCGTGTTCTTTGCCGAAGTGGCGCCGGCTCTGAGAAAAACATGGGGTACCCGGAGGGGGGACTTTCCTGTCCCCCCGTG